>NZ_JBWKQE010000001.1:1044-415716 GCF_059418605.1 Duganella sp. GW821-FHT07G03 | reverse complement strand
TGTCCCCATCGTCTAGAGGCCTAGGACATCACCCTTTCACGGTGAGTACGGGGGTTCGAATCCCCCTGGGGACGCCAGTATTGCAAAAGCCGCCTAGAGCGGCTTTTTTGTTTTTGCAGCCTTTGCGCGCTTGTTGCAAGCTCGACTATGTTTCGGGTTTTTCCTGTAAAAACAAGGGTTTGCTATTGCCAAGCGCGGATTTGACTGCTATGATTCGCGCCTTAGAAAAGTCCCCATCGTCTAGAGGCCTAGGACATCACCCTTTCACGGTGAGTACGGGGGTTCGAATCCCCCTGGGGACGCCAGTGTTTCAGGACTTTTCTAACAGGTCAGCGCAGTTGATACGCGCATGGACAGATTTCTGTCCCCATCGTCTAGAGGCCTAGGACATCACCCTTTCACGGTGAGTACAGGGGTTCGAATCCCCTTGGGGACGCCAGTCAAGCAAAAAGCCGCCTAGTGCGGCTTTTTGCTTTTCCGGGCTTACCACATGATGGGGTTGTACGGCTGCGGCAGCGGGAAGCGCCCCATATGGAGCGGCCATTGCGTGCCGTAGGCGGCCATCTGCGCCGCCCGCGCCACGTCCAGCCCCAGCGGATCGTAGACCGCGCCGCCGCCCATCAAGCCGCTCATTGGGTTCCCCATCGCGCCACCCAGCGCGCCGCCCAACTGCGGCGCCGCCATCATCGGCGACAGCACGCCGGCCTGCTGCGGCGCCACCTGCGCGGGCTGCTGGTTGGCCTGGTTCTGCAAGCCCACCGCCACCAGCACATCCGGCAAGCCGAAACCGGTGCGGCTCTGGTCGGCCAGGCTGACCCGGTGCGCGCTGGCGCGGATGATCTGGAACAGCCGCTCGACCCGCTCGGCCCCGCGCGCCTTGTACTGCGGCGACTGGAAGTCCGGGTGGTGCGCCAGGGTCAGCGCCGCCAGCCCGGTCACGTGCGGGGTCGCCATCGAGGTGCCGTCCCAGGCCGCGAAATTATTCGGCGGCACGCAAGAGGTGATCGCCACCCCCGGCGCGCACACCGCCACCTGCGGTCCAAAGCAGCTGAACTTGGCAGTGAAGTAGCCGTAGGCGTCGACATTCTGGTCCAGCGTCTGCGCGTGGTAGCTGTCGGCCGGGAACTCGTCGAGCTTGCCCACCGCCGCCACCGCCAGCACATTCGGCGACGAGGCAGGGTATTGCACCGCGCCGCCCGAATTGCCGGCCGCGACAATGCAGGCGATGCCGGCCCGCTTGGCGCGCACGATCTGCTGCTCCAGCGCTTCCGACACCTCGGCCCCGCCCAGGCTCAGGTTGACCACGTCGATCTGCTTGTCGATGCAGTACTCCAGCGCGTCGATCAGCTGGCTGATCTGCCCGCCGGGGAAGAGCTTGCAGGCATGGACCTCGGCGTCCGGCGCAAAGCCGCGGATGCCCGAGGCGATGTCGGCCGCCGCGATCACGCCGGCGCAGTGCGAGCCGTGGCCCAGCGTGTCCTGGTCCCAGCCGTCGGGGTTGGTTTTCTTGTTCAGCACGTCGAAGCCGGCCTTGATGCCTTTCAGGTTGGCGTGGGTGGTGGCCGCGCCGGAATCGATGATGGCGATCTTGATCCCCTGGCCGCGATAATTGCCGGGCAGCTGATCCAGCCGCATCGCCTTCTGGCCCCAGCCGTAGGCGCGCTGGCGCGGGAAGCCGGCCAGCGACGGCCAGTCCGACAGCGCGCGCAGCGTCACGACATTGGCTTCGTCGGTACTGATGTCGGGGTCGCGCTGGTAGAAGCTCCAGTAATCGGACTTGGGCTTGACGTACAGGCCGCGCACCGATTCCGGCGTCTCGCCGAACAGCGACAGCGTGACCTGGCCGTTGGCGTCGGTCACGCCGCTGGCCGGCAGCATGCTGCCGAACAGCGACACTTCCGCTTCCGCCTGCGGTGCGCCGTCCTTGCCGATCACGCTGACGACGGCGTTGAGCACCGGGCCGCCGCTGGTCGACATGACGCCGGTTACCATTGCCGGCTGGCGCAGCGCCGGGTCCATCAGGTTCAGGTGCTGGTCGTTTTCCACCAGCAGCCGGCCCTGGCCTTGCTGGTGCAGCACGGCGGCTTTCTGTTCCGTCATGCGCGCCACCAGCACGCCTTGCGAGCCGCCCATGCCGTCGGCCAGCGCGCCGAGCACGGATTTCGGGCCGACCGTGTCGACCACTTCGATGTCGTTGCTGCTGCGCAGAGCCTGTTCCAGCGCCGAGAATTGCAGCGGCTGGAAACTCATCGCCTGCAAGCCGTCCGGTTGGCGCGGCGCGATCACATACTGCTTCTTGCGCGCCGAGATAGCGCGGCCAGCGCCGTTGGCGGGGCGTTTGCCGGGATCGCCGGCGGTATCGGCCGCCGTGTCGCCGGCAGCGGCGACCGGGCCGGCGCCGGCGCCGCTGGAGCCGCGCGTTGAGCGGCTGGTGTTGTCTGTGGAACTGGCAGGTTCGCCGCCGCCGGAAAGCGTGGGATCCGGGGACGACGAGACGCCATCGTTGGAGGGTTTGGGCATGGACTTTCCTTTCAAATCGGATCGGCCTGCTCGCGGTCGAAAAGCGACAGCGGCTGGTCCGGTTCTATCGTCAATTGGTGGGAGGGCGTGCCGGTGCTGCGGAAATGCAGCTCCAGCACGCGGGCTTTGTCGGGACTGATTTCTACGACCGCCGTATGCGGCTGGTCGTGCGGACCGATGACGTCGACCACAGTGATCTCGGGGTCGACGTCGGCCAGCGCCAGAAAATCGGCCAGCGGCGCGCCGCCGGTGGCATGGATCAGATACCTGGCCTTCTTGGCTTGCGCGCCTTGGGTTTCAAACATGAGGGTCTCCTTGAAAAGTGCAGCGCCCTCCGCGGCCGCCGCCGTCGGAGGGCAGGGACGGCGGCGCCGTCCGGTCAGCGCCTCAGCGCGCGGTCAATGCAGTAATTGACCGCCGTACAGCGCGGTGTTGCCGGCGTTGGCCATTTGCGCCTGCTGCGAAAGCTGCGCCAGTTGCGCTTGTTGTGCCTGCTGCTGTTGCTGTTGCTGTTGTAGCTGCTGTTGCAACTGCTGCGTATAGGCCGCAGTCACCGGGTCCACGGCGAACGGCAGCATGCCGCCCAGCTGCCCGGCGATGCCGCCGATGGTGTTGCCCAGTCCCGAATTGCCGAAGGCGCCGCCGATCACGCCGCCCAGCGGTTGCGCCACGCTCTTGATGATGTTGCCGAACCAGCCCTGCGGCGCCAGGCCTTGCAGCTGTTGCAGCTGTTGCAGCTGCGCGTCCTGGGCTTGCTGCGCATAGGCTTGCGTCACCGGATCGACGGCGAACGGCAGCAGGTTGGCGATGTTGGGACCCGGGTAGCCGATGCCTGGGCTGCCGATGGGGCGGCTGAAGATGGGTGGGCTGATGATGCCGGTATTCGCGCGGTTGCGCAGCAGGTCGCTGAAGTAGCCCTGCGGCGCCAGGCTTTGCGCTTGCAGCTGCGCCGCCTGCTGTGCATAGGCTTGCGCCACCGGATCGGCCGAGAAGGGCAGCATGCCGCCCAGCTGGCCGGCGATGCCGCCGATGGTGTTGCCGATCCCCGCATTGCCGAAGGCGCCGCCTATCATGCCGCCCAGCGGCTGCGCCACGCTCTTGATGATGTTGCCGAACCAGCCTTGCGGCGCCAGGCCTTGTGCTTGCAGCTGTTGTAGTTGTTGGAGCTGCGCTGCTTGCTGGGCATAAGCCTGCTGCACCGGATCGGCCGCGAACGGCAGCATGCCGCCCAGCTGGCCGGCGATGCCGCCGATGGTGTTGCCCAGGCCGGCGTTACCGAAAGCGCCGCCGATGGCGCCGCCCAGCGGTTGCGCCACGCTCTTGATGATGTTGCCAAACCAGCCCTGTGGTGCGAGCTGGGCCTGTTGCAGTTGCTGCAGTTGCTGTTGTTGTGCTTGTTGTGCGTAGGCGGCAGTCACCGGGTCGACGCCCAGTGGCAGGAAGGCGCCGCCGATGCCACCGGCCGCCTGGCCGATCTGGTTGCCGAGATGAGAGTTGCCGAACAGCCCGCCGATGCCGCGGCCGATCAGGCCGCCCAGCGGTGCGCCCAGCAAGCTGCCGAAGAAACCTTGCGGCGCCAGGCCGCCCAGTTGTTGCGGTGCTAGTTGTTGTGCATAGTATTGTTGATACTCGTTCATGACATCTCCTTGTTGTGGTTGCTGTTGGCCAGCGCCGTCCGCGTGCCGCTTGAACCGGCGCTGGAAGGGATTGGACTGGGCCAGTGAGCGGAAGTTTTGGTATTCTTGGTGGCTCTCGCACGTTAATCAGGTATCATCCAGCCTCACTTTTTTTTCGACCTGTCATGAAGAAATTCCGCCGCCTCGATCTGTTCTGCCGTGTGGTCGACAACTACGGCGACATCGGCATCTGCTGGCGCCTGGCGCGCCAGCTGCGGCGCGAGCACGACCTCGCCGTCACCTTGTGGGTCGACGACCTGGCCAGCTTCCGCCGCATCTGCCCCGAGGTCGACACCGCCGCCGACCGCCAGCAGCTCGATGGCGTGCAGGTGCGCCACTGGCGCGACCAGGACGGCGTCTACACGCCGGCCGACGTGGCCGACATCGTCATCGAATTCTTCGCGGTCGACATCCCGCCCGGCTACATCGAGGCGATGGCGCAGTGCGAGCCGCGCCCGGTGTGGTTCAACCTGGAAGGCCTGACGGCGGAGGAGTGGGTCGAAGGCTGTCATCGGCTGACGTCGCCGCATCCGCGCCTGTCGCTGACCAAGCATTTCTTCTTCCCCGGCTTCACCGACAAGACCGGCGGCCTGCTGCGCGAGGCGGAGCTCGATGAACAGCGGCGCCAGTTCCAGTCCTCGCCGGCGGCGATGGCGGCGTTCCTGGCGCGCTTCGGCGTCACGCCGGCCGAGATGGCGGCCACCAAGGTCTCGCTGTTCTGCTACCCGCACGCGCCGGTGTCGGCGCTGCTGGACGTCTGGCGCCAGGGCGATACGGCCATCACCTGCCTGGTGCCGGAAGGCGTGGCGGCCGAGTCGGTGCAAGCCTTCCTCGGCGCCGACGCCATCGCCGGCGCCAGCGCCACCGACGGCGCGCTGACCTTGCGCGTGCTGCCCTTCGTGCCGCAGCCGGACTACGACAAGCTGTTGTGGGCCTGCGACCTGAACTTTGTACGCGGCGAGGATTCCTTCGTGCGCGCGCAGTGGGCCGGCAAGCCCTTCGTCTGGCACATCTATCCGCAGGAGGAAGACCTGCACCACCAAAAACTGCGCGCCTTCCTGCAGCGCTACGCCACGGAGCTGGCGGCGCTGGCCGAATTTTCGCTGCGCTGGAACGGCGCGCCGACGGCGGGCGAGGGCAGCGACTGGGCGTCGCTGTGGCAGGCGTTCGCGCGCCAGATGCCGGCGATGAGCGCGCGCGCCGCCGAGTGGCAGGGACAAATGCTGGCCAACGGCGACCTGGCCGCCAATCTGATGGCGTTCGCCGCCACGCTGAGATAGGCGGCGCGGGAAAAGCCGGGTATAATGCCGGGTTAATCTTTAGCGCATTTTTACCTGATCAACCGTGAGCTTTGGGCCTAGCACCTGGCGACAGATGATTTTTACGCAACCTACTTTTTACGTACACTCTCTATGAAACCTGCAAAAGAAATTCGTGTTGGCAACATCATCATGGTTGACAGCAAGCCTATGATCGTTCTGCGCTCCGACGTCAACGGTTCGAGCCGCACGGGCTTCACGTACAAATGGAAGATGAAGAATCTTCTGACCAACACCCCGATGGAAAACGTATTCCGCGGCGACGACAAGTTCGACGTGGTGGTTCTGGACAAGAAGCCAGTGACCTACTCGTACTTCGCCGATCCGCTGTACGTGTTCATGGACACCGACTACGAGCAATACGAAATCGAAGAAGAAAACCTGGGCGAAGCGCTGAACTACCTGAAAGACGGTATGGAATGCGAAGCCGTGTTCTACGACGGCAAGGCGATCTCGGTTGAACTGCCAACCACCATCGCACGCCAGGTCGTGTACTCGGAGCCTGCGGTCAAGGGCAACACTTCGGGCAACGTCCTGAAAGAAGCCAAGATCGAAAACGCCATCGAAGCCCATCGCCACACCGTGCAAGTGCCGCTGTTCGTGAGCCAGGACGACGTCATCGAAATCGACACCCGTACCAACGAATACAAGCGTATCGTTCGTAACTAATCGGTTTTAGTGCTAAAAAAGCACGCCCAAGCATGTTAAACACATGCCGGCGTGCTTTTTTTATTGGAAATTGGTAATTATTTGCTGATTTGTAATAATTTTTGTAGTGTGGCTGGCAACACGCTGATATATTTATGCAACGCAATAAATAGTGCGCATTGGTGATCAGTTCAAACCACTCACGAGGATGGCATGGATCGCAGGGAATTCGTTCGTATCGGCGTGGCGGCGGGTGCCGCGGCGGGCAGCAACCGGGTGCTGGCGGCGCCGGCGAGTGCGGCGTCCAAGCATGGCCCTGGCGGCATTCTCGATGCCGGCGTCTGGGAACAGCAGCAGATGATGGAGGCCGGCAAGCTGACCTCGCACTCGCTGACTTCGCAATACCTGGCCCGCATCAAGACCATCGACAAAGCCGGACCCCGCCTCAACGCCATCATCGAAATCAATCCCGAAGCGCTGAAGATCGCGCTGGAAATGGACCGTGAGCGCAACCTCAAGCGCGTGCGCGGCCCGCTGCACGGCATCCCCGTCCTCCTCAAAGACAACATCGCCACCGGCGACCGCATGAGCACCACCGCCGGCTCGTTGGCGCTGAACGGCATCCGCGCCGCGCGCGACGCCCACGTTGCGGCGCAGCTGCGCGCGGCCGGCGCCGTCATCATCGGCAAGACCAACCTCAGCGAGTGGGCCAATATGCGCTCGACGCATTCGGTCAGTGGCTGGAGCGGGCGCGGCGGCCTGACCTTGAATCCGTATTCGCTGGACCGCAATTGCAGCGGCTCCAGCTCCGGCTCGGGCGCGGCGATCGCCGCCGGTCTGGCCACGCTGGCGGTCGGCACCGAGACCGACGGCTCGATCGTGTCGCCGGCCTCGATCTGCGGCCTGGTCGGCATCAAGCCAACCTTGGGACTGGTCAGCCGCAGCGGCATCATCCCGATCGCCCACTCGCAGGACACGGCCGGCCCGATGGCGCGCAGCGTCGCCGACGCCGCGCTGATGCTGGCCGCGATGACCGGCGTCGACGCCAGGGACCCGGTGACGCAGCAAGGCGCCGGCAAGGCCGGCGACTACCGCGCCGCGCTGGAGAAGGGCGGCTTGAAGGGCAAGCGCATCGGCGTGGCCCGTAACTTCTTCGGCACCAACGACGAGCTGGACGCAGTGATCGAAAAAGCGCTGCTGGACTTGAAGGCGCAGGGCGCGATCCTGGTCGACACCGAAGTGCCCAACATCAGCAAATATGGCGACAGCGAAACCGAAGTGCTGCTGTACGAATTCAAGGCCGACCTGGCGGCCTACCTGAAGGAATATGCGCCGCACGCGCCGGTGTCCAACATGGCCGACGTGATCGCCTTCAACCAGAAAAACCACCAACAAGAGTTGCCGTACTTCGGCCAGGAATATCTGGAGCGCGCGCAAGCGAAGGGCGATCTCGACACTCCGGCCTACCGCGATGCGCTGGCCAACAACCAGCGCTACGCGCGCGCCGAAGGCATCGACCAGGTGATGCGCGAGCACCAGCTCGACGCGCTGGTGGCGCCGACCGGCGGCCCGGCCTGGCTGACCGACTTCATCAACGGCGACCATTTCGGCGGCAGCTTCTCGTCGCCGGCGGCGGTGGCGGGCTACCCGCACATCACGGTGCCGGCGGGGTATGTGCACGGCCTGCCGGTAGGCCTGTCGTTCGTCGGCGCCGCCTACAGCGAAGCCGTGCTGATCCGCATGGCCTACTCCTACGAACAAGCGACGCTACACCGTCGCGCCCCGCAATTCCCCGCCAGCGTCTCCCTCGCCGTCCGCTAAAAAGAGGGTCAAGTCTGACATTCGGACACGGGCACAACTGTAGTAAAGTTGCTAAGCTTGAGCTCGTGTCCGAATGTCAGACTTGACCCTAATTTTAAGGAGGAATTGAATGATTAAACCTTTGTTCCGTTTTGCATTGCTGGCGCTGGTTGCCGGCGCGCTTTCTCCGGTATTGGCGGCTTCCGCCGTGAAGAGCGATGGCGGCCGTGCGTTTGCCAAGCCGCAGCAGCTGATTGATGTCGGCGGTCGCAAGATGAATCTGCATTGCAGCGGCGAGGGCGACACCACCGTGTTGTTCGACTCGCCGTCCGGTGACGCAGGTTGGGCCTGGTTCAAGGTGCAGCCGGAAGTGGCCAAGCACACGCGCGCCTGCGTGTTCGACCGCGCCGGCTACGGTTTCAGCGACCCCGCAACGCGTCCGAACACTTCCGAGAACGTGGCCGAGGATCTGCACAAGCTGCTGGACGGCGCCGGCGTCAAGCCGCCGTATATCCTGGTTGGCAATTCGCTCGGCGGCGCCAATGTGCAGGTCTACACCTATCGCTATCCGGACGAGGTCAAAGGCCTGGTGCTGGTCGAAGCGCAGCATGAAGACGAAACCAGCCGCCTCGATAAAGTCACCGATGGGAAGATCAAGCAGATCTACGGCATGGTCGAGCAGCAGAACCAGTACTGCCTGGCCGCCGCCAGCAAAGGCAAGGGCATCGCCGCCGGCAGCCAGCAGCAGAAGAACTGCATCGGCGATCCGTCGACCTTCTTCGGCCCTGCACTGGGACCGGTGGTGCTGGCGCAGGAGCGCAAGCCGACCTACTGGCGCACCACGGTGGCGGAATGGAATGCGATGAAGGACAGCGACGAGCAGCTGCGCGCCTTGCGCCGCCCGCTCGGCGACCTGCCGCTCGTGGTGCTGACGCGCGGCGTGAGCCCGTATGCGGTGCCGAACCAGCCGCAAAGTGCGCTCAATAAAGCGATGGAAGACGAGAACGTGGCGATCCAGAAGCAGATGGCCGCGCTGTCCACGCGCGGCACGCAGCGTATCGTGGCCGGCGCCGGCCACGGGATTCAGGTCGACAAGCCGGAAGCCGTGACCGAGGCCGTGCTGGAAGTGCTCACACAGGTCAAATAGTCACACCCAATTCGCGCAGGATCTGTTCCTTCATCTCCTGGAACTCGGGACGGGACAGCTTGCGCGGATGCGGATGCGGCACCTCGAACGTCGCCTGTATCCGCGTCGGCCGTGGCGACAGCACCAGGATGCGGTCCGCCATGAACAGCGCTTCCTCCACATCGTGCGTGATCAGGATCACCGTGTGACGTTCCTCGGAAAGGATGCGCAGCAGCTCGGTGCGCATCTTCAGGTTCATCAACGCGTCCAGCGCGGAGAAGGGTTCGTCCATGTACAGGATCTCCGGCTTGACCACGAAGGCCCGCGCCAGCTCCACCCGTTTCAACATGCCACCCGACAGCTCGTGCGGATAGCTGTTCTCGAAACCCTTCAAGCCCACCATCTCCGCATAGTGATCGGCCAGCGCCGATTTGTCGCCATGGCCGTTGCCGGTCAGGCCGAACATCAGGTTCTGCTGCACCGTCAGCCACGGGAACACCGAACCATGCTGCGAGATCGCGATGCCTTTGGGGCTCGGCCCGCGCCGCACCGTGCCGTCGATGCGCACCTCGCCCTCGCTGGGCTGCTCGAAGCCGGCGATGATCTTCATCAGCGTCGATTTGCCGCAGCCGGACGGCCCGACGATGGCGACGAATTCGCCATCCTTCACATCCAGGCTGACGCCGCCGACCACCGGCAGCTCCTTGAAGTTTTTCTTGATATCGTTGACGACGATCTTAGCGTCCATAGCGCCACCTTACCGATTTGAGGCCTTCGAGTTTGCGCATCACCGCGTCCAGTATCAGGCCGATGACGCCGATGATGATCATGCCGGCGATGACCAGGTCATAGCGGTTGCCGGCGTTGCGGGAGTCCATGATCAGGTAGCCCAGGCCGGAGCGCAGCGCGATCATCTCGGCCGCCACCACCACCAGCCACGCCACGCCCAGCGCGATGCGCATGCCGATGATAATCTCCGGCAGCACCGCCGGTATGATCACCTGCCGGAACAGCGTAGTTTTGGAAACGCCGAAGTTCTCCGCCGCCCGCAGGTAGCGCCGCTCGATGGTGTGCACGCCGGACGCGGTCTGCACGATCATCGGAAACACGGCGGCGATAAAGATCAGGAAGATCGGCGACAGGTTGCCGACCCCGAACCACAGGATCGCCAACGGTATCCACGCGATCGGCGAGATCGGCCGCAGGATCTGGAAGATGGGGTTGAGCGTGATGTAGGCGCCGTCCACGCGGCCCATCCACAAGCCCAGCGGAATCGCCACCGCCGCCGCCAGCCCGAAGCCGGTGCCAACGCGGAACAGCGAGGCGCCGATATGCTCCCACAGCGTGCCGTCTTCGGCCAGTTCCAGCGTGCCGGTCACCACTTGCAGCGGCGTCGGGAAGATCACGCTCTCGGTCTGCACCACCACGATCCACCACAGGGCGATCAGCGCGGCCAGCACCGCCAGCGGCGGCAGGATTTTCTTGAGTTTTTCCATAACGTCCAATTAGGTTGAGAACATATGCGGCGCGCGCGCCCAGATGCGCAGGGCGCGCCACTTCAGGCGCGGCCAGCCGACGGGCGGCATGGCGTCGACCACCACCCGCATTTGGCCGCTGGCGTGTGCGGTGCAGGCGAAGTCGTTGACGGAGACGGTTTCAAACGGCAGCCGGAAACTCTGGCCCGGCATGATCAGCACCGGCCCGAAGATCTGCGGCACGCTGTCCTTGTTGCGCAGCAGGAGCACATCGTTCGCACCCTGCGTCAGATGGATTTCGGAAGGCAGGATCTCCACCTTGTCGCCGGCCATGCGGCGCGCCCAGGTGCCGTTGGGGATTTCAAACAGCTCGTCGCGTGAGGGCAGGGCGAGCGGTGCCAGCGCGGCCCATGCGCACAGGGCTACGACGCCGGTAGCGGCAAGGCCCAGCGCGATAACGGCCGGTTTGCGTAGGCGTTGCGTACTCAATTCTTCAGCAGCAGCGTGGCGTCATGCACCACGTCGGCGGCGGTGCGTCCGAACGGCAGCAGCGCGCGCAAGCTTCCCTTGCGATCGACGAAGTACAGGTACGAGGAATGGCCGACGGTGTAATCGGTCTTGCTACCGTCGATCATCTTCTTGGTCGCGGTGATGCCGTAGTCCTGGCGCACGCGCGCCATTTGCTGCGGCGTGCCGGTGGCGCCGACGAAGGTCGGGTCGAACGCGCGCAGATAGTTCCGCATGCGCTCGGGCGTGTCGCGCTCGGGATCGACGGTGACGTAAATCACCTGCAGCTGGCTGGCCTGCGCGCCCATCTGCCGGCGCGCCTCCGCCAGCATCCCCAGCGATACCGGGCACACATCCACGCACGAGGTGTATCCGAATTCCAGCAGCACCAGCTTGCCCCGGTACTGGCTCAGTTTCAGCTCCTTGCCGTCCGAGCCGCGCACCGTGAAGTCGGGCGCCATGCGCGGCGGATCGAATACGCCGGCCTTCAAGCCAAGGGTGTCGGCGGCTTGCGCGCCGAACGCGATCGACATCGCCAGTAACGCTACGCTCCACTTGCTCATATGTTGATGGCGACCGGCTTGATGGCCTTGACGAAGCTCTCGTCCACGTAGGACTCGTAGGCGATGGGGTGCTTGATGGTGCCGGCTTCGATCGACAACTGCATCAACTCGTCGAACTCGGCGCGTATCATGCGCAGGTCGCCGTAGGTCACGCGGTCGGTCGGGTTCTGCATCACGAAGCGCAGGATGTTCGGGTCCTGGTTGAAGTACTTGCGGCCGGCGGCGATGGTGATCGCCTTCTCGCGGCTGGCCGGCGTGGAATCGAGCCAGCTGCCGGCGGCCTGCACGTAGTTGACCAGCTCCTGCACCAGCGGGCGGTTTTCCTTGATCAGCTCTTCGCGTACCGTTAGCACGCAGCAGATGTAGTTGCGCCACTCGTCGCGCGTCATCGCCAGCGGACGGGCGTAGCCGGCGCGCTGCGCTGCGGCGCCGAAAGGTTCGCCGGTGCAGTAGCCGTCCACCGCCTTGGCGTACAGCGCGGCCGGCATGTCCGGCGGCGCCATCTCGACGATCTCGATATCCTTGGGCGTCATCTTCTCGCGCGCCAGCATTTTACGCAGGAATAGGAAGTCCACCGCGAAGCGGCTTGGTATGGCGATGCGCTTGCCGCGCAGGTCGGAGAATTTTTTATGCGTGGAGTCGGTGCGCACCATGATGACGGCGCCCGAACGGTGGCCCAGCGAGACGATCTTGACGGGGATGCGTTTGTCGGCCAGGTCCATCACCAGCGGCGCCAGCATGTAGGCGGCCTGGATGCGGCCCGTCATCAGCGATTCCTTGACCTCTGGCCAGCCGTTGTATTTGCTGTATTCGAAGCCGCGCGGCAGCGCGCCCGGTTTGCCCGCTGCCGCGGCCTTCGCCATGCAGGCAACCGGCAGCGTCAGATTGCAGGTGACGGGCAATCCTCCGACCTGGATGGGGGCATCGGCCGCGCGCGCGCTGGACGGCAAAATCAGCGGCAGCGCGGGCGCGGCGGCGGACAGCAGGCCGCCCAGCAGCCGGCGGCGCAGCGGTGAATCGGGGGAGGGATCGTCTCTGGTATCCATGGCGCCTGGCCGCATAGTATTTTGCTGTAATTGTACTACAGCCAGTACTACAGCCCTTTACGGACCAGCACCGGATCGGCGCGATACACATCCGGCGCGATACGCTTCAGGTTCTCGACCTTTGGCAGGTCGTTGAAGGCGATGTACGGATGGCTGGGGTGCAGCGTCAGGAAGTTCTGGTGATAGGTCTCGGCCGGGTAGAATGCCTTGTCCATTTCGATCCTGGTCGCCAGCGGTTTCTTGAACACGTGCGACGCATCCAGCTGGGCGATGTACTTTTCCGCCACGCTGCGCTGAACCGGCGTTTGCGGGAAGATCGCCGAACGGTATTGCGTGCCGCTGTCCGGTCCCTGGCGATTGAGCTCCGTCGGATTGTGCGCCACCGAGAAGAAGATCTGCAGCAGCTTGCCGTAGCTGACCTGCGCCGGGTCGTAGGTGATCTTTACGCTCTCGGCGTGGCCGGTGTCGCCACCGCTGACGGCGTCGTAGTTGGCGCTGCGGCTGTCGCCGCCGGCATATCCGGAGACGGCGTTGCTGACGCCTTTCACATGCTGGAAAACGCCCTGTACGCCCCAGAAGCAGCCGCCGGCAAAGATCGCGGTGGCCGCATGCCCGGCGCCGGCCGGTTCATCGATCGCCGGCGGGGCGATCACCACCGCGACCTCCGCCGATTCCGCCGGCTGCTGCCACAGTGCCACGCCGAAGATGGCCGCGCCGACCAGAGCCGCAGGACCGCCCCAATTTTTCAGGATACTGTTCATGATGTGCTCTCCATTTCAACCAAAGGTAAAGGCGTAGGCTTGCGCGCCGGGATCGAGAAATTCAATGCTGAAGGTGCGGTCGGCGATGCCGCCGGACTGCCGCACCAGCTGATACAAACGCTGCCCGGTGATGGTACCGCTGCCGTCGGCGCCGACGTCGGTGCCGTGGCTGGCGCCTGGCGCGGCGCCGTCTACCGTCACGCGGAAGCGCACCGGCTTGCCGTCCTTGCCGGGGCCGAGCACCAGGTGCAGGTCGCGCGCATGGAAGCGGTAGACGATGCGCCCCGTGCCCTGGCTCAGTGTGACCTGGTCGGGCTGCGACAGCCAGTTCCCGGCCAGGCCCCATTGATTCAGCGCCAGCTGCGAAGGTGCGGTGTAGCTGCGCGCCTTGTCCGCTGCCTGACCTTCCGGCGAGGCGAAGTTCCGTGCGCGTTCGTAGCCCAGATAGGTCTCCGGTGAAGCCACCTGGCTCATGTCGGCGGCCTGCTGCACGCCCTTGGCGTCTTCCGCGCTGACTACCGTGTTGGCGACGTTCTTGCGGCCCGCTTCCTCCAGCAGTTGCTGGATCACCTGCTCGGACTGGGCGTATTCGCCTTCGCCGAAATGGTGATGACGGATCTGGCCCTTAGCGTCGATGAAGTAGTGCGCCGGCCAGTACTGGTTGCCGAAGGCGCGCCAGATGGCGTAGTCGTTATCGACGGCGACAGGGTAGGTGATGCCGAGATCCTTG
Source organism: Duganella sp. GW821-FHT07G03 (assembly GCF_059418605.1). Lineage (NCBI taxonomy): Bacteria > Pseudomonadati > Pseudomonadota > Betaproteobacteria > Burkholderiales > Oxalobacteraceae > Duganella > Duganella sp. GW821-FHT07G03. The sequence continues at coordinate 401,545 of NZ_JBWKQE010000001.1, read as the reverse complement.
ATCGCCTTGCGGACGTTGCCGATATCGCGTTCGAAGGCGAATTCGGGAGCGTGCACGCCGATCACCACCAGGCCCTGGTCGCGATATTTTTCCGCCCAAGCTTTCAGATAAGGCATGGTGCGCAGGCAGTTGATACAGGAGTAGGTCCAGAAGTCGACCAGCACTACTTTGCCTTTCAGCTGGGCTGCGGTCAGCGGCGCGGAGTTCAGCCAGTCGACGGCGCCGGTCAGCGGCGGCAGCTTGCCTTCCACCGGGAGCGTGTCATCGTTCGACGCTGCGCCGTGCATGGCCATCATGGCAGCGCCCTTGCCGGTCATCGCGGTGCGCGACATCATCGCACCGCCGGCCATCATCGCGCCGCCTTGCGGTTCGCGGGGCGACAGCTTATCGATCAGCTTCTGCTCCAGACCCGCCGTCGCCACGGTCGACACCCGTGTCAACAGCCCGGTATCGAGCCCGCTGGCGATGGCCGCCACGCCGCCCAGCATCGCCACGCCCAAGCCGCGCCGTATCCATTCGCCCGCGCCCAATGAGCGCTTCATCGCGCTGAAGACCTTACCGCCGATGAGCAGCGCCAACGCCAACGAAGTCGCCGCGCCAGCCGCATAAGCCAGCAGCAGCAAGGTAGTCCCGGCACTGGCGCCGTTCAGCGCCGCGCCGGTCAGCACCAGGCCAAGCACCGGACCGGCGCAGGGAGCCCACAGCAGACCGGTCGCAATCCCGAGCAGGAACGACGCCCGCGCTCCGGACCATGCACCGTCACCAGTTGCAGCATCCGACGCATGCGCCTTGCTGGACAGCTTGTCGCCCAGCGCCACTAGCGGCTTGGTCAGGCGATCCGCCAGATGCGGCAGCATCAAGGTCAAACCAAAGAAAGCCATCAGCGCCATCGCCAGCCAGCGTCCGTACTGGTTGGCCTGCACCACCCAGCCGCCACCGACCGCCGCCAGCGTGGCCACCAGCGCAAAGGTCAGTGCCATCCCGGCCAACATCGGCAGGCCGCTGCGCACAAACGGCTGCCCGGTGCGCGCAAACACGAACGGCAGCACCGGCAAAATGCACGGGCTGAGGATGGTCAGCGCGCCGCCCAGATAAGAAAGAAGTATCAGCAACATGACGATCACCCTCCCGTTAAGCCGCGCCGGGCGTGAAGGTCAGCGCCAGACCGTCGATGCAGTAACGCAGGCCGGTCGGTTCCGGGCCGTCATCGAAAACATCGCCCAGATGCCCGCCGCAGCGGCGGCACTGCACCTCCGCGCCACGGAAGCCCAGCGACGTCGTGCGGCTGGTGTAGACGCCGCGTTCCAACGGCTTCCAGAAACTGGGCCAGCCCGTACCGCTATCGAACTTGGTCGCGGACGAGAACAAAGGATTCTGGCAGCCGGCACAGAAGAATTTTCCGGTGCGATGCTCCTTGTAGAGCGGGCTGCTGAACGGCCGCTCCGTGCCGCCGCGCCGCAAAATTTCGTACTGCGCAGGCGAGAGCAGGGCGCGCCATTCGGCGTCCGTGTGGGTCACTTCCCAGGCCGGAGTTGGCGCGGCATGGGCGGCGCGCCATTTTAAAGCTGCGGCGCCTGCCATCAGGGCGGCGCCGCTAGTCAGGAGAAATTTACGTCTGGAAGTCATAAGAGCTCCATAAAGTGGAATGTCGATGCAGCCATTGTGGCCGGGAAGGGCTGGCGAAATCCTCACGTAAACTTCAATTAAATGTGATACTTTTCAAGGCAGGAATCCCGCACAATGGCGGCACCCAGACTCTTACCCGGCCCGACTGACTATGGATTTACCAAAACGCGTCCTGATCGTTGAGGATGATATGCCCATCGCCGACCTGCTGCGCCTGCATTTGCAGGACGAGGGCTACCAGGTCACCCATTGCGCCGACGGCAACCAGGGCCTGGCCCAGCTGCGCACCGGTGGCTGGGATGCGCTGATCCTCGACCTGATGCTACCCGGCGTGGACGGCCTGGAAATCTGCCGCCAGGCGCGGGCAATGGCGACCTACACGCCCATCATCATCACCAGCGCCCGCTCCAGCGAAGTGCACCGCATCCTCGGCCTGGAACTGGGCGCGGACGATTACCTGGTCAAGCCGTTCTCGGTGCTGGAGCTGGTGGCGCGCGTCAAGGCGCTGTTGCGTCGTGCCGACGCCATGGCCCGCAACCAGCGCAACGAATCCGGCGCGCTGGAACTGAACGGTGTGCGTCTTGATCCTCTGACCCGGCAAGCCCAGGTCGAAGGCCGCCCGCTGGACCTGACGCCGCGCGAATTCGACCTGCTGTACTTCTTCGTCAAGCATCCCGAAAAAGTGTTCTCGCGGCTGGACCTGCTCAACCAGGTCTGGGGCTACCAGCACGACGGCTACGAGCACACGGTGAACACCCACATCAACCGCCTGCGCGCCAAGATCGAGGCCGATCCCGCCGACCCGGCCCGTATCCTGACCGTGTGGGGCAAGGGTTACCGCTTTGCCAACGGCGGGCCCGCGGAATGAACCTGAGCCTTTCCCAGCGGCTGTCGCTGGTGTTCTCTGTGCTGCTGCTGGCTTGCTGCGGCGCGTCCGCGTGGTTGCAGATCCGCGCCAACATCATGCATGAGAAGGAAGTGGTGCAGGGCCTGTCGCGCGGACTGGCGCGCAGCATCGCGCTCGATGCGCAGCTGATGCATGCGAACAGCGATCCCGCGCCAGCGCCCGGCGTACCGGCCAGTGTGGGCCTCGGCCCCGAAACGGTGCGTCGCCTGTTCGGCCAGCTGATGGTGGTCAATCCCAACGTCGAGGTCTATCTGCTGGACATGGACGGCCGCATCGTCGGCCACGCCGCGCCGGCCGGCCACCTGAAGCGCGACCATGTCAACCTTGAACCGATCCGCCGCCTGCTGGACAACCAGCCCTTGCCGATCCAGGGCGACGACCCGCGCAGCGACAGCGGCCGCAAGGTCTTCAGCGCGGCCGTGCTGCGCATGGATGAACGCAAGGTCGGCTACATCTACGTCATTCTGCAAAGCGAGGAGCATGACCGCCTTGCCGCCCGCGCCACCGCCAGTTCGGTGCTGCGCACGACCTTGTGGTCGATGGCGATCGTGGCCTTGCTAGGTCTCTTGGCCGGCCTGGTTGCCTTCCGCCTGATCACGCGGCCTTTGCATCGCCTGGCCGCCACCATGCGCCAGCTCGACACCAAGGCCGAGCAGCTGGTGCTGCCGCCGCCCAATGCCGGCGGGCGGCGCGACGAGATCGCGATCCTGGAGCGCACCTATGGCGAAATGGCGGAGCGCATCAACGAACAATGGCAGACCATGCGTCAGCTGGATCATGAACGCCGCGAAGTGGTGGCGAACATTTCGCACGACCTGCGCACGCCGCTTGGCTCACTGCACGGCTACCTGGAGACCTTGTCGCTGAAGGATGAAACGCTGGACGCGGCGAGCCGCCAGCATTACCTCGGCATCGCGCTGGCGCAGAGCCGCAAGGTGGGACGCCTGGCGCAGGCCCTGTTCGAGCTGGCGCGCCTGGAGCACGGCGCGGTGGAGCCGGAGATTGAAGCCTTTTCGCTCAGCGATCTGATACAGGACGTGTTCCAGAAATTCGAGCTGCGCGCCGAGGAAAAGCAGCTGCGCCTGAATGCCGTGCTGCCGCATCCGGCGCCGATGGTGCGCGCGGACCTGGGCATGATCGAGCGCGTGCTGACCAATTTGTTCGACAACGCGATCCGCCATACGCCGCCCGGCGGCACCGTCGAGATCACGGTGGAGCCGGGTGGGCAAGGTCACGTTCGCATCACCGTCGGCGATACCGGCCCAGGCATCCCGGTGGATATGGAGGGAGTACTGTTCCGCCGCCCATTCGCGCTGCGCGGCGAACACAGGGAAGGGGGCTTGGGCCTGCTGATCGTCAGCCGCATCTTGCAACTGCACGACAGCAGCATTGAATTGGTCCGCGTGCCGGAGCGGGGCGCCGTCTTCCGTTTTACGCTGGCGACGGCTTAGGCCTGCTGCAAAGGCGCGCGCCAGCTGTTCAGATAATGTTGCGGTGTTTTGCCGAGTATGCGGCGGAACATGGCGCTGAACGCGCTCGGGCTGGCGTAGCCCAGCGCCGCCGCGATCTCGCCCACGCTGTCGCCGCGCGCCAGCCGGCCGAACGCCTCGGCCAGATGCACCTGCTGCACCCACTGGCGGTAATGCAGCCCGGTCTCCTTGGGGAACAGACGGATCAAGGTGCGCGCGCTGGCGCCGGCTTCGGTGGCCCAGTCCTCGATGGTGCGCGGGCTGCCCGGATCGTCCACGATGGCTTCGCACACCGCCAGCAGGCGCCGGTCGCGCGGCCAGGGGATCGCGATCGGCACCGTCTCCGCCGCCGCCAGTTCGGACAGGATCAGCATCGCCAGATGTTCACCGCGGCCGGGCAGCGGGTATTCGATCGGCTCGTCCAGCAACGACAGTATCAGTTCGCGCAGCAGCGGGCTGACTTCGATCACGCGGCAGCTGTCGCCGAAAGCCTGTGCCGTTGCGGCCTCGATGTAGATGGTCCGCATCGTCACGCGGCTCAGCGAGGTCCATTGATGCACCACGCCCGGCGGGATGAACAGCGCGCGGCGCGGCGGCAGTAGCCATACGCCGAAGGCGGTCTTCACCTTCATCAGTCCTTCGGTGGCATAGAGCAGCTGCGCGCGTTCGTGGCTGTGCGGGGCCGCCGATACACCGTGCACCGCGTCGCGCGCCATTGCCGTGACCACGCGTGGCACGCGCTGATAATCGCGATGGTCGCCGCTGCGTTGGAGAGCTTTCATTGTCACTTATTCGACGAAAAATGGAATAGATCGGGTTTTCGACCATATTACACTGGCTGGCATGAATACATCCACACTTGCTCCCGCCAGTCGCCCGCACGGCGACACCGTTATCTCCATCCTCGGCGCCGTCGCCCTGGTCCATCTGCTGAACGACCTGACGCAAGCGATGCTGCCGTCGATCTACCCGATGCTGAAGGCGCAGTTCGGCCTGACGTTCACACAGGTCGGCCTGATCACGCTGGTCTTCCAGTGCACCGCCTCGCTGCTGCAACCGTGGATAGGCCTATACACCGACCGTCGCCCGATGCCATTTCTGCTGCCGCTGGGGATGGTCGCCACGCTGATCGGCGTGCTGATGATGTCCGTCGCCAGCAGCTTCCCGGCTTTGCTGATAGCCGCTGCGTTGATCGGCGTCGGTTCCTCGACCTTCCACCCGGAGGCTTCGCGCGTGGCGCGCATCGCCTCGGGTGGGCGGTTCGGTTTTGCGCAATCGCTGTTCCAGGTCGGCGGCAATGTCGGCTCGGCGCTTGGGCCTTTGCTGGCTGCGGCCATCATCATCGGCCGGGGGCAGGGCAATATCGCCTGGTTCGTGCTGGTGGTGGTGGTGGCGATTGCGGTGCTGGTGCATGTCGGCCGCTGGCATAGCGCGCACCTGGCCGGACTGCCGCGCAAAGCCGCATCGCACGCCGTATCGCCTTTATCTAAAGCCCGCGTTTATGGCGCGCTGACGGTGCTGGCGCTGCTGGTCTTCTCCAAGTACGTCTACATGTCCAGTTTGAGCAGCTACTACACCTTCTACCTGATCGATAAATTCGGCTTGTCGGTATCGTCGGCGCAGTTGTATCTGTTCTTGTTTTTGGCGGCGGTGGCGGCGGGCACCTTCATGGGTGGGCCGATCGGCGACCGCATTGGCCGCAAGCGCGTGATCTGGATCTCGATCCTTGGCGCGGCGCCGTTCACGCTGGCACTGCCCTACGTCGGCCTGTTTTGGACGGCGGCGCTGTCGATGGTGATCGGCTTTGTGATCTCGTCGGCGTTTTCCGCCATCGTGGTGTTCGCGCAGGAGCTCATGCCGGGCAAGGTTGGCATGATTGCGGGGATCTTCTTTGGATTGATGTTTGGCGTGAGCGGCATCGGCGCCGCCGCCATGGGGCATATCGCCGACGTGGCCGGCATCGCCTATGTGTACAAGCTTTGTTCGTTCCTGCCGCTGCTGGGCATCCTGACGGTGCTGCTGCCGCATATCGAGCAGCCGCACCGCTAATCGAATCAGGACTCGATGAAGCGCATCTTGAAGTTGCGACCTTTGATGGCGCCGAAGTCGCCGCCCAGCGGGTTGTTCTTGCTCAGGCGCTCGAAGGCATCGTAGGCCACGCGGCGGTCGATCGCCACGTAGGTCTGGAACTCGAACACGTTGATCTTGCCGACTTGTTCTTTGCTCAAACCAGCATCGCCGGTCAGTGCGCCCAGCAGGTCGCCCGGACGCAGCTTGTCCTTTTTGCCGCCCGAGATCACCAGCGTCATCATCGGTGCCGGATCGACGCCGTATTCGTTGTCGTCCAGCGATTTCAGGTCGAACCATTCGACCGGCGCCTTCTGGTATTCCTCGATCAGCTTGACCCACTTCTTCTCGTTCGGCGCGCACAGCGACAAGGCCAGGCCTTGTTCGGCGCCACGGCCGGTGCGGCCGATGCGGTGGATGTGCACCTCGGTGTCCTTCGACACGTCGACGTTGATCACCGCTTCCAGGTTAGGGATGTCCAGGCCGCGCGCGGCGACGTCGGTGGCCACCAGCACGGAGCAGCTGCGGTTGGAGAACAGCACCAGGATCTCGTCGCGTTCCTTCTGTTCCAGTTCGCCGTACAGCGCCATCGCGGAGAAACCCTTCGATTGCAGCTCTTCCACCAGCTCGCGGCATTGCACCTTGGTGTTGCAGAAGGCGATGGCCGATACCGGCTTGTAGTGGCCTAGCAGGCGCGCCACGGCGGAGGTGCGCTCGTCGAAACCGATCTCGAAGAACAGCTGTTCGATCTGGCTGTTGTCGTGCTGCGCTTCGACCGTCACTTCGACCGGATCGGCCAGGAAGGAATCGGTGGCGCGGCGGATGTCGTCAGGGTAGGTGGCCGAGAACAGCAAGGTCTGGCGACGTTTCGGGCAGGCGCTGACGATGCCGGCGATTTCGTCGTAGAAGCCCATGTCGGTCATGCGGTCCGCTTCGTCCAGCACCAGCGTTTCCACTTTCGACAGGTCCAGCGTGGCGCGGCCCAGGTGGTCGCGCACGCGGCCCGGCGTGCCGACCACGATGTGGGCGCCATGCTCCAGCGAGGCGATCTGCGGACGCATCGGCGAACCGCCGGTCAGCACCAGCACCTTGACGTTGCCGGTGGCGCGGGCCAGGCGGCGCAGCTCATTGGCCACCTGGTCGGCCAGTTCGCGGGTAGGGCACAGCACCAGCGCCTGCACGGCGAACCAGGCCGGATTGAGCTTGGCCAGGATGCCGATGCCGAAGGCGGCGGTCTTGCCGCTGCCGGTCTTGGCCTGGGCGATCAGGTCGCGGCCTTCCAGCACCGACGGCAGGCTTTGCGCCTGGATCGTCGTCATCTCCTTGTAGCCGAGCGATTCGAGATTGTCCAGGAGGGCGGTGGTCAGCGGCAGGCTGGAAAACGCGGTGGAGGCGGTGGATGTCATGGTGTCAGACCTGTTCAAAAAGGACGTGGTCACAGTCTAACAGGCTCGCTGACGCTGTGATATCGGGTTGGTATTAGTTTGGCGCCCACACCGGCAAGCCGGTCAGGTCCAGGTTTTCGTCGCGCACCCAGACCGGCAGACCGGAGTTGTCGGTGGCGTCGAGCAGTTCGAGCTGCACTTGCTTGAGCGTGGGACGCTTGCCGCGTGGCGCCGGTGGGCGCTTCGCTTCCGGTTCGAGCGGCGCGGCCGGGCTGAAGCCGGGCAGGTCGAACGTGGCGTTATCTTTTTTATCTCTCATTCTTAAATCTCGTGCCCACGGCACTGGTGAAAATGCGCCGCTCAAAACAAAAGCCCGGCTGCAGCAGTCGGGCTCAGTAAGTAAGTCGCGGATTGTAACACAGAGGTGCCGTCTCCAGCACATCCGCGGCATCAACTCATCGGAAGCTCAGCGCCCCCGTCAGATCGCCCGGCGGCAGCGCATTACGGGCCGCGAAGGCGTCGTTGCGCAGCTTCAGGCCTTCCAGCAGCGGCAGGCCGTGCAGGCGGGTGATGAAGCGCATGATCGAGGTGGTGTCGTAGAAGCTGTGATCGACCTGGCCTTTTTTCGCGTACGGCGAGACCACGATGGCAGGGATGCGCGAGCCTGGGCCCCAGCGGTCGCCCTTGGGCGGCGCCACGTTATCCCACCAGCCGCCGTTTTCGTCGAAGGTGATCACGATGACCATGTCCTTCCACTGCGGGGACTTCTTCAGGTGCTCGATCACGTTGGCGATGTGGGCGTCGCCCGACTCGATGTCCGAGTAGCCGGCGTGCAGGTTCAGGTTCCCTTGCGGCTTGTAGAAGGTCACCGCTGGCAGCTTGCCGGCGATGGCGTCGGCGAGGAATTTGTTCGAGATCGGGCTGTCGCCCAGGCCACCGTCGCGCAGGTGTTCCGCGCGCGCGGCGGTGCCGGGCGCGAACTGCTTGAAGTAGTTGAACGGCTGGTGGTGGTACTGGAAGTTGGGCTTCTCGCCGCCGCCGCGCGCGTCGAGCGCCGCCTGCCACGCGCCGCCGTACCACGCCCAGCTGACCTTCTTGGCCGACAGCAGGTCGCCGATGGTGTCGTAGGTTTGCGGCGGCAGGGTGCCGGAGTCCTTGGGATCGGCCAGCAGCGGATCGCCGTCGAAGGCCGGGCGGATATAGCTCGGCTGGTAGGGCGGGGCCATGGTGTTGACCGCGTAGCCGTCCGGCGTGATGGCGCCGTTGTTGGTGTAGATTGGATGGCCGTCCATCGCCGAGGCGGGGCTGTCCTTGGTCACGGACAGGCGCATGCCGGTTGGGCCGTCGTCGAGCACCGCGATCTTTTTCTTGGCGGCGGTGTCCTTGGCGTTGAAGTATTCGGGCGTGCGGCCGGAGATCAGGAACTGGTGGTTCAGGTAGGAGCCGCCGAAGGCCGCCATGAAGAAGTTATCGCACAGCGTGTACTGTTCGGCGATCTTCCACAGGCCGAGGTTCTTGCTGGTCTCGCCGTAGTAGCCCATGACCATGCCGCCGGTGTTGCCCCAGGCCGCGAAGCCGTCGTTCTTGCCGTCGTTGATCTGCATCTGGTTCTGGTAGAACAGGTGCCACAGGTCGCGCGTGATCACGGCTTCAGGCAGTGGTTTGCCATCGCTGTCGACCAGTTTGAACGGGCCGTTCGGCAGGTTCTTGACGTCGTCTTCCTTCAGCGCGTATTTTTTGCCGCCGATGTCCTGGGTGTTCGGCACCATGCCGCCCCAGACTTTCGGCAGCGTGGGCAGCACCGAGCCGTCGAAGTCGCGCTGCTGGCAGGCCGCTGCGGTGGCGGCCGACAAAGGCGCGGCGGTGCCGGGGAAGTTGGCGAACAGGTTGTTGAAGCTGCGGTTTTCCAGGTAGATCACGACCACGTTCTTGATGTGGGCTTGCAGCTTGGCGTCCAGCGAGCCTTTGGCGGCGGCCGGCTTGGCGGCGGCGGCTTCGCTCAGGGCAGGCAGGGAAGCGGCCATGCCGGTAGCGGCGGCGGCCTGGAAGATGCGGCGGCGCGATGGACTGGCGGGCGCATCCTGCTCCTGTTGGGCTGTAACCTGAACTTGATCCTTCACACGCGTCTCCCTGGGTAACCAAAAAGAGCAATTGTGACAGTTTTGTGACGGGTTGGGTATATCGGCGATGGGGCTGCGCGCCAGGGGGATCGGCGCCGTAAACAGAAAAAGCCGTTGATTCCTGAAAGAAATCAACGGCTTATCGAATCTGGTTGCGGGGACAGGATTTGAACCTGTGACCTTCGGGTTATGAGCCCGACGAGCTGCCAGACTGCTCCACCCCGCGTCTGAGGCCCGAATTATACATAGACCTTTTGTATTCCGCAAGGGTCAAAATAAGAGCTACTTATATTTCTCCAGATTTTTTAAGTTCGGCTTATGCTTATGGCATCACTACGGGAACTTGTCGATGTCTGCGTGGGTTCCGCAGTCCCTCAAATATGCACAGCCGCTTTCAAAGGTGAAGCTCGCCTTGTAGGCGTCGTTGCTAGTGAGGTGAACCGTGTAGACGTTGACTTTTTTCGTCGGGTCCAGTGCCGAGCTAACTTGCTTGTTGGTCAGAGTATGCAGGTGCAGCTTAGCTGGTGGGTTATCAATGTCTATCAAAATCATGTCGCCGAGAGCGCGCCTTGCCTCTTTCTTGATGTCCGGTTTAAGCCGCTGAAAACTGTTTTTAAACCGAGGTAGATCACAGTTGAGCGTTCGGATAAGTCTCTCCGAACTCATCTCTCGGACTCAATCCGGTCCAATACCTGATTTACTTCCTCTGCCGTGCTTGCTACATACCCGGGTTTGCGGGGAGAGAACGGTATGTCGTGCTCGCCAAGTTCCCACTGCAGATTGGTGGCGGAGGCATAGGCGGCTCTCGCAGCTTCCCTGAGGAGGGGCAAGACAGCTCGTTTGTAGGTTTCTCGGATAACTTGCTTGGCTAGTGCCAGTGCATCGTCGATTTTGAAGTCGAGGTCGAGAGCATCTTCGGCTTCGCCGGAGTGGATGCGCGAAAGTGTGGCGTCAAAATACTCCTGCATTTGACTTAAGTGTCTCGACAACTCTGCGAAATTGTCGGATTTTGTCTCCTGAAGTTGCTCCAGAAGGCTGCGTATCGCTTGAAGGATCTCAACTGTTTGCATGAGTGGCCCCGCTTTCTTAGGAAAGTCTGCTCTGGATGTTAAACAGAGTCAAACGCCACTCGATACAAGTCTGATCTGCCGCAAGGCGGTGTTACGCGGCGGCCAGGCGCCACAGCGACGTGACCTCGGCGGCGCGTGCCGCGTGCAGCGGATCGGTGGCGTCGGCGGCGCGCGGGTGGGTAGGGCGCACGTCGTGGCGGTCGATCACTTTCAGGCCGGCGGCGGCGATCCATTCCATCAGGTCCGTGCGCGGACGCAGGCCCAGGTGCTCGGCCAGGTCCGACAAAATCAGCCAGCCCTCGCCACCCGGCGTCAGATGGTCCGACAGGCCGGCCAGAAAGCCGCGCAGCATGCGGCTGTCCGGATCGTAGACCGCGTATTCAATCGGCGAGCTCGGACGCGCCGGCACCCACGGTGGATTACACACCACCAGCGGCGCCCGGCCTTCGGGGAACAGATCCGCCTCCAGCAGCTCGACCTGGCCGTCCAGATCCAGCCGCGCCAGATTCTTGCGCGCGCAGCTCAGCGCCCGCTGATCCTGGTCGGTGGCGATCACGCGCGCCACGCCGCGCTTGGCCAGCACCGCCGACAGCACGCCGGTACCGGCGCCGATGTCGTAGGCCAGCTTGACGCCGGCCGGCAGCGGCGTATTCGCCACCAGTTCCACATACTCGCCGCGCACCGGCGAGAACACGCCGTAATGCGGGTGGATGCGCGCGTCCAGCGCCGGGATCTCCACGCCGGTGCGGCGCCATTCGTGCGCGCCGATCACGCCCAGCAGCTCGCGCAGCGAAGCCACGAACGGTTCCTCGAAGCGGCCGTAGGCCTCGTTGCAGGCCAGCTGCACGTCCGGCGCGCGGCGCAGCGGGATGGCGTAGGCGGCGTCGAAGGGAATCAACAGCATGGCCAGCGTGCGAGCGCGTTGCGACTGCGCCTGGCGATGCAGGTGGAAGGCTTCGGTCGGCGTGGCAGGCACTTTGGCCGGCTTGGCTTTCTTGGCCGGCTTGGCCTTGTGGTCGGCGCGGCGCGCCAGCGCTTGCAGCAGCTGACGGGCGTTCTGGAAGTCGCCGCGCCACAGCAGCGCCGTGCCTTCGCAGGCCAGGCGGTAGGCCACGTCGGCATTGGTGCGGTCGTCGGCGAGGACGACGCGTTTCGGCGGCGCCATGCCGGCTTCGGAACGCCAGCGCGCGGAACACTGCACGCCGTTCTCCTCCCAGTGGATCTGTTGTGGCGTCGGGGAGGCGGTGGTTTGTGCTGACATGTCGGGGCAATCGGTAGGTGTAATAAGCGGAAGCACAAAAAACGCCGGGGATGGTGTCCATCCCTGCCGGCGTTTTGGTGTTGAGGCGCTTATTATACTTGGCGCTTAGCTGGTGGCGTCTTTGGCGCTCGGTGCGGCGTCGTTGGCGGCGGTGGTCGAGATCGGGTCGTCGGCCAGCGCGGGCGTCGCGCTGACGCCTGCCGGTCCCGCCTTGATGGGGTCCGACACGGCTTGCACGCCGTTGGCGTCGCTTGCCGGCTTGACCTTGTCGGCGGCGGTTGGCGCGCTGTAGGTGTTGGTGTCCTTGCTGTTGACCAGGCTGAGAAGACGCAGCGACAGGTTGCGCAGCGTATTGCGGTCGATGCCGTTGCTGGCCTGGCTCGGGGAGCTGTCGCCGGTCGACAGCGCCGAGTGCAGGTCGCGGCCGATCAATTGGAACAGGTCGGCCAAGGTGCCAGGGAAGTCGATATTCGGCACCTGCACCGACGGCAGGTTGTCGGTGCTGGCGCCATCGGCGGCCACCGGTTTCTTGCTGGCGGCGTCGCTGGATGGCTTGCTGTTGCTGGTTTCCTGGCTGGCGGCGCCGCTCAGTTCAGCGTCGTACTGCACTTCCACTTCGAAATCGAATTTGCGGCCGTCGGCGGTGGTGATCGTGCCCTTGCCGATGAAGTGCGAGCTGTCGGTCAGGTCGAAAGCGGCAGCGTCGCTGCTGCTGTTCGGTCCCGAAGTGTGCTGCACGCCCACGGCAAAGCTGGACGAGGTGTCCAGGCTGGCCGAGTCGAAACTGATGGTCGCGCCCTTGCCCGCGTCGCCGAACAGCGAGGTGGCGAACTTATTGACGAAATCCTGCGCGAAATCGACCGTCGCGTTGCCGACCGAGGCCACATGCTGCGCCAGGGCGTCGTCGGACAGCGAAGCCGGCGAAGAACTGGCGGCTTTCAGGGGCGTGGCGGCGGCCGCGCCGGTCGTCTTGCCGTCGTTGCGCGTGTTGGCGCCATAGAGTGGCGCTGGCAAAGCGCGGGGGCCGAGAGCAGGTAGGATAGACATGGCAGGTTCCAGCGGATTCCATTTGATAGTACTTCTATAACGGTCCCGCTGGAGATTTCTTGAGGGCTGCGCGAAGATTAATGATGATGGGTCCAGCCTTCCGGCGCCGCCAGGTAGGAGGCGACGGCGTCTTTCTGGCCGATGGCGTGGTGTTTGACTTCGCCGCAGGTGCAAATTCCCAGGTAAGGCTGGATGTGCGAGCAGGCCGACACCTTTTGCAGGCGGACTTGCACGGCTTTGGCGCACTTGGCGCATTTGAAGGTCAGGGTGCGTGGTGCTTTTAACATGGTTGCTCTTGGCTGGACTGGTAAAGGCGGGATTCTATCACTCAGGCATAGATGTCCAGCTTGGGCGGCACCAGCGGCGGCGTTTCGTAGGTGCGGCGGACTTTGGCGGCATCGTCAGAGCCCTGTCCGTGGACCCGTGCCGCCGCCTGTTCCACCTGCTGCGTCGCCAGTTCGGCGCGGGCCTGCAGTTCCAGCTGCGCCGCCTGGGCCGCCACCGCGCGGTCGGCGCCGGAGGGATCGGCCGGCGCCAAGGCCGCCGCCTGTATCGTGCGGGCGCGCTCGATGGTCTCTTGCGGCGTGCGGCCGGGCGATGTATCGATATGCACCTCGCCGCCGATGGCGTAATCGACTCCGTTCGGTCCGCGCTGGTAGGTGTAGGAAGCGCCGGATGTGGCCAGGCCGCCGGCGGTGGCCAGGTGCGCCTGCTCGTGCTGGCGCACTTCGGTGTCGCGGGTTTTCAGTTGGGCGACCAGGGCCAGCGCTTCGGGCGTGAGGTTGGTGACGGAGTCGCTGCCGGAAAAATTGGTGTTCGGGGACGAGCTGGTCGAGGCGGAAGCCGGACCTGCAGGCGTGACCGACGACGTCACCTGAACCGGCGGCGTCGCGCGCACCGGCGGCTGGCTGGCGGAACTCGGTGATATGGCGCCTGTGCTCATGGTGGTGCGCATTGCCTCCTGCTCATCTGAATGATAGCAAATCTGTAGCAAATGGTTGCAAATTAGCGGCGGCCCGCAGGTCAACTGGCGCGGCGCGCCCGCGTTGAAGGTCTACTGGGGATCATCTTCCACCAAAGAGGCAAGACCATGGACCAAAAGAAGCAACCGAGCAAAGAATCTGTGCGGCAGTGGTTGCAGACGCAAATCGCGGAACGGCGCCCGCCGCCGGACGCCCAGCAAATCCGCCGCGAGCTGGGGTGGGAGATGCTCAAACTGGAGCGAAAGGAGCGGCGCGAACGCTAGGATGTTCTAGTCGCTGACGGTGGCGATCAGCGTGTGCAGCAGCTGGTTGACCTTCGCGCCCATCGCATCGGAGCCGTAGTCGCCGGCGGTGATGACCACCGTCAGATCGAGCTCCGGCACGATGAAGATGCGCTGGCCGCCGTTGCCGAAAGCGGCGCTCCACGGCGTGCGATGGCCGTGCCAGGCCGCCGTGCCGTCCCACCACTGGTAGCCGTAATGCAGCTCGTCCGGCTGGTTGCCCGGACTCCTGAAGCCCACGCTCAGGCGCGGCTTCAGCGATGCATCCACCCATTCCTCGGTCACGATCTGGCGGCCGTTCCAGCGGCCGTGGTTCAGCATCAGCCGTCCCAGTTTGGCCATGTCGCGTGGACGCAGGCGCAGTCCCGCAAACGGCGCCGGCCGGCCGCGCAAGTCGGTCACCCATTCCCACTGCAGGATACCCAGCGGTTCGAACAAGTCCTTGCGGGCGACCTCGATCCACGGCTGGCCGCTGACGCGGCTGACGATGTCGGCCAGGATGGTGGTGCCGCCGCCGTTGTAGTTCCACACCGCGCCAGGCGGCGCGACGATGGGCCGCTCCAGCACATAGCGCAGCTGGTCGGATTTCCAGAACAGCCGCAGCTCGTTGTTGGGCTGTGCGCCTTCGTCCCACTTCCAGCCGCCGCTCATGGTCAGCAGATGTTCGAGGTTGACGGCGTTCAGCAGCGGCGTGCGCAAGTCCTGATATTCGGGGTAGTAGTCCAGCACCGGCGTGGTGAGCGCGCCGATTTTGCCGCGCTGCTTCTCGATGCCGACCAGCAGGCCGATGACGCTCTTGCCGATCGAGCGCACGTCGTGCAGCGTGTCCGGCCCGAATTCCACCGTCGGCGCGAACGGCGGCCAGACGCCCAGCCCACGCCGGATCGAGTGGTCCTTGCCGGTGCGGTACATCTCCGCCACCAGCTTGCCGTGGCGTTCAATGACGATGCCGTGGATATTGTCCTTGCCCTGGGCCAGCGCGGTCAGCGTGACGCACAGTGCGTTGGCGTTGAAGCCCGATGCTTCAGGCGCCGCCAGTTCCCAGCCATCGCCTTGCGTGTAGGGCGCGGCGCAAGGCGCGGCATGGGCAAGCGGCAGTGCGGTGGATAAGCAAAAACACAGACGGAGCAATAATTTCATGAGCCAGCCTGAATTAACAATAAAACACCATTCTACTGCACTGTGACCGCGCTTTTGCCACCCGCCGAAGGTTGTACCAAGATTTTTACGGCGATCCGCTCAGTCATTTCCTGCACGTGCGAGATGACGCCGACCTTGCGGCCCATCGCTTGCAGGCCGTCCAGCGCATCCATCGCCACGCGCAGGGTCTCGGCGTCCAGGCTGCCGAAGCCTTCGTCGATGAACAGCGATTCGACGCGCACGCGGTTGGACGACAGCGAGGCCAGTCCCAGCGCCAGCGCCAGCGACACCAGGAACGATTCGCCGCCGGACAGCGAATGCACCGAGCGCATCTCGCCACCCATGTCCTGGTCGCGCACCAGCAGGGCCAGCGACGGGCTGGCCGGGTTGTCGATGCGTTCCAGCTGGTAGCGACGGGCCAGGTGGTTCAGATGGGCGTTGGCGTAACCCAGCAGGACGTCCAGCGTGAATTGCTGGGCGTAGTTGCGGAACTTCTTGCCGTCGGCCGAGCCTATCAGGTCGTTCATGCGCGCCCAGCGCTGTTCGATTGCTTCCTGCAGCTCGATCTCGGCCAGCATGGCTTGCGATTGCTGGCGCTTGGCGTCGTCCTGCGCCAGCGCCAGTTGCAGGGCGGTGGCGCTGTCGTGGGCGGTCTTGCGTTCGACCGCCAGCTCGTTCAGCGCGGCGGCCAGCAGCGCGATCGGCGTTTGCTCGTCTGCCGGCGCGCGCTCCGGCGGCGCGGACAATTGGTGTTGTTCGCGCTGGCGCTGGCGTTCATTGAGCACGGTGGCCGCGTTGTCGGCGGCGCGGTCGATGGCTTGCAGCGCGGCGCGTTCGGCGTCGACCTGTTCGGCCGAGTGGGCCAGCAGTGCGTGCAGGTGCTCCAGGTCGCGCAGGCCGGCGTCGGGCTGGCGCTGCTGGAAGGCGGCGATCCAGTCGGACAGCGCGGCCGCCGCCGATGACGATGCGCCGTGCAGCGCCGCCAGCCGTTGCGCCGCCTGGGCCTGCGCCTCGTCCGCGCGCGCGCGCGCGTGGGCCGCCTGCTGTGCTGCGGTTTGCAGGCCGGCCAGGCGCTCCCTGGCGGCGTCGATGGCGGCGTTGAGCGCCGTTTCGACGTCGCGCACTTCCTTGCCGCCCCACAGCGCCATGCGTTGCTGCTGCATGTCCTTGAGCGCGGCGTCGGCGCTGCTGTAGATAACGCGGGCGTTGACGGCGTCCAGGCCGGCCTTGGCCTGCGCTTCGCCGAGCGCCTTCACCTCCACATCGACGGTGGCGATGGCGGCGGCGCGTTCGTCGTAGGCGGCGCGCTGCGTCAGCCATTGCCTGCTCTCGGCCTGGCGGGCTTCGTGGAATCGGGCGGGGCCGGCCTTCCAGTCGTCCTTCCAGTCGTCGCTCGGGATGTCGCTGCCGCTGAAGGCCGGGTCCAGGTCCGCGAGCAGGGCGCTCAGCGTCAGGGCGACTTCGATGCGCTGGTCGTCCAGCGCCTTGTATTCCGTGTTCGATTGCGCCAGCGCGGTCTGGGCGTGCGAGGCGACGCTCTGCAAACGCGTGTGCTCGGCCGCCGCCAGGTCGTAAGCCGATTGCGCCTGGTCGCGGGCGATGCGGGCCGTATGCAGGGCGCGCTCCTGCCGCTCGATGGCTTGCAGCGCGTCGCGCACCATCTCCAGTTGGGCGACGAACCAGCCGGTGCGTTCAGGCTCCGGCGGCAGCGATGCCGCAAGCTGCGACGCGGCCTCGTCCCGGCCCTCAGCATGCAGGTGGCTGTGCCACGCTGTCGCGACGCGTTCCAGCGCCTGCGCCACGGTGCGGCCTTCGCTGGCCAGCGCGTTCAGCTGCTCAAGACTGGCCTGCTCGGTGGCGCGTTGCGCCGCCTGCTGGTTGACGTTGGCCTCCATCTGCTGCCGGCAGCGGGTGACTTCCGCCTGGAACTCGGCCAGCATGTCGTGCAGGCCGTCGTTATCGTGCCGGTATGGATGCTCGTTCGATCCGCACACTGGGCAAGGCGTATCGTCCTCCAACGCGGCGCGCAAGGATTCGACGTTCTTGGCGCAGGCGGCTTCCGCCAGCTTCAGCGAACGTTCCGCCTGCGAGAAGGCGGCCAGCATGCCGACGCTTTCCTGCAGCGCCGCCTTCAACTGGATTTCGGCCGCTTCCACGGCCTGTCGCAACTGCGCGGACTGCGCCTGGATATGCGTATATCGCGATTGCCGCGCATCGAGATCGATCCAGAGTTTTTCCGCAGACGCCAACTGATCGCGGCGCAACTCCAGGTCGTGGCGCGATGTCTGCAACTGCTCGACCGGGAAGGCCGTCAGCGCGCGCGCCGCGTCCTGGCGTTGCGCTTCCAGTGTTTGCAGGGCGACGCTGGAGGCGGTCAGCTTGCCGCTGGCGTCGGCCTCGTCGTCGCGATGCGCCTTGGCGTTGCGCTGCACGCGGGCCAGCGCGCTGCTCAGTTTCTCGGCTTGGGAGGCGGCTTGGCCGGCCTGTACGAACAGCACATCCCAGCGCTCCCAGGATTGCGCCATCGTCTGCCATTGTTTGTGCTGCGCCAGCCAGGCGACGCCTGCTTCATGCTGCACGCCCAGGCGCTTGCGTTCGTCCTGCCGTTCTTGCAGCGCGGCCCTGGCCACGGCATCCGCCTGGTCGGCTGTTTCGCACGCGGCGGCGGCTTGTCGGTAAGCGGGCAGCAGGGCTTCGATGCGGGCGTCGAGCGCCTTGGCCTGGTCCAGCTGCGGCGCGGCTGCGCGCTGGGCGGTTTCCGATTCCTGCACCTGCGTCGCGGCCTGCGCTTGCGCCGCCGTGGCGCGCTCCAGCGCCTGCGCTGCGGACGCGGCATCCTGCGTGCTGGCGGCGATGGCTGCCTGCGTGGCCGCGATGTCGGCGGCGATGCGTTCAATTTCAGCGGCCAGTGGACGCGCCGGTTGCACTGCGGCGATGCGCGCCAGCGCGGTGCGGCGCGGCGCTGACGCTTCCACTTCGGCGACTGCGGCCCGGCAGGCCTGCTGCGCCGACTGTTCGTCTTCCGCCAGCTTCTCGGCCTGCTTGTGCCAGCGCAGTTCCTGTTCCAGCTCGGCCTTGCGCTGCTCCAGCAATTGCAGCTCGGCTGCGGCGGTTGCGCTGTGCGCTTCCAGCTCGCCGCGTTGTTCGGCGTTGAGGGGCTTCTGGTCGGCCAGGCGGGCGCTCAGTCTTTGCAGCGCGGCCTGTTCCAGCTTGGCGCGTTCGAAGGCCCGCATCGAGATTTCGCTGTAGACGGTGCTGCCGGTCAGGGTCTCCAGCAGTTCGCCACGTTCATTGTCCTCGGACTTGAGGAAGGCCGAGAACTCGTTCTGCGCCAGCAGCACGGCGCGCGTGAACTGCTCGAACGACAGGCCGATGCGCTTCTCGATTTCCACCTTCACTTCGGTCTTGGTGCCGCCGATGGCCTGCAGCGACGGCAGCAGATGCAGCGTCATCTGGGTCGGCTGCAACGCGCCTTCGGCCTTGGTGCGCGAACGGCGCACGCTCCAGCGGGCGCGGTACGAGGCGCCGTCGTTGCCGACGAAATCCACTTCCGCAAAGCCCTCGGCCGTGCCGCGACGCAGCAGCGTGCGCGGGTCCTGCGTGGAGATGGTCTCCGCGCCGACGTCGGTCAGGTAGCTGCGGCCCGCGACCTTCAACAGGCGCGGCGTGGCGTCGTACAGCGCCAGGCAAAGCGCGTCGAGCAGGGTGCTCTTGCCGGCTCCGGTCGGGCCGCTGATGGCGAACAGGCCGGTCGACGCCAGCGGCTCCTGCTCGAAGTCCACGCCGAATTCGCCCGCCAGCGACGCCAGGTTCTTGCCGCCGATTTTCAGGATTCTCATGGCTGCCCCGGCGTCAACATCAGTTCCGCGAAGGCGCTCAACTGGTCGGTCGGCGCATCGTTGTCGAACCTTTGCCGGTATAGCTGGCGGAAGATATCGTCCGGCTTGAGCTGCTCCAGCTGGTCCAGCGTCATCACCTCGTCGTCGATGGAGGTGCTGCGCGCCGCGCTGGAGGTCTCGATCTTGGCCAGTCGCACCGGCTTGCCGTCCAGCGCCGCCTCGATGCGCGCGCGCAGGCCCGGCTCCGGCGCGTCCAGCCGCACCCGCACCTCCAGAAAGGGTTGCTGCTCCGGCTCCGCCGGCTGCGCGTCCAGCGCCGCCAGTTCCTCCAGCACCTGCGCCAGCGGCGCCGGTTTGGCCGGAATGCGCAGCAGCTGGACCGCGCGCGGCACCATCAGCGGCGCGATCTCGCGTACTTCGCCGCCGTCGATGTCGATGCGCAGGATCTGGTGCTGGTAGCCCACCTCCGCGAACGACAGCGGAATCGGGCTGCCGCAATAACGGATGTGCTGCTGCTTGCCGACGCTCTGCGCCAGATGCAAATGCCCCAGCGCGGCGTAGACGATGGCCGGGTCGAAGATCCCTGCCGGTAGCATCTCGGTGCCGCCGATGACGATGCGGCGTTCCGAATCGTTGGACATCTGGCCGTCGACCATGTGGCAATGGCCCATGGCCAGTATCGCCTGGCCTGGCTGGCGCTTGGCCAGCGCCAGTTCCAGCGCCTGTTTGTAGAGCAGGGCGATGCCGGCCAGATAAGGGTCGGCGCAAGGATCGGCACCTTCGTCGGCCGCCACGCGCGGTACGTCGCCAGGGCGCAGGAAGGGCACGGCCAGGCACCAGGCCTCCACCGCGCCGCCACGGCCGGTCAGCGGCAGCACCAGTTGTTCCAGGTTGATCTCGCCGTCCGCCTTGCGCTGCACGCTGCCGACCACCCGCGTGCCGTGCGCTTCCAGCAGCGGTCCGGGCGCCTCCAGCCGTCCCGGCGAATCGTGGTTGCCGGCGATGACCACCAGGTTCAGATGCGGCACCCGCTCCCTGGCCCGCTGCAAAAATCGATACAGCTGCTTCTGCGACGAGGCCGAGGGATTGGCGTTGTCGAAGATGTCACCGGCGATCAGCAGCGCGTCGGCCTGTTCGGCGGCGACGGTGTCGAGCAGCCAGTCCAGGAAGTGCTGGTGCTCGTAAGTACGCTCGAAATTATGCAGGGATTGGCCCAGATGCCAGTCGGAGGTGTGCAGCAGACGCATGAAGATGTGTAATCAAAACAGCCGGGAAGCGCACAATATAGCGCAAGATGGCGCCGGATGAGTTGATAAAAGTGGATCGGCGGCCGGCTAGGCCGCGTTGCTGGCCGTCGCCGGCAGGGCCGGGCCGGCGCGATAGGTGTTGCGGCCGCCCTGTTTGGCCTCGTACAGCAGCACGTCGGCGCGGTTCAGCAGCTCGGCCGGCGTGACATCCTCGCCGCGGTAGTAGGCCATGCCGATGCTGGCGGAAATCGACACCACCGTGCCATCAAGGTCGAACGGCGCCTGCATCGCGGTGACGATCTTGGCTGCCAGCGCATCGGCGGCGTCCATGCGGCCGATGCGCTCCATGATGATGGTGAATTCGTCGCCGCCCAGCCGGGCGACGGTGTCGGAGCCGCGCACCGCGTGCGTGAGCCGCCCCGAAAAAGCCTTCAGCAGCGCATCGCCGACGCTATGGCCGAAGGTGTCGTTGACCGGCTTGAAACGGTCGATATCCATGTACATCACCGCCATCAGGCCCACGTTCTCGCGGCAGGCGGCCATCGTGTCCTGGAGCTTTTGCAGGAAGCCGGCGCGGTTGGTCAGCCCGGTCAGCGCATCGACTTGCGACAGCTTGAGCAGGCGCTGCTTCTCGCGTTTTTGCGCCGTGATGTCCTGCCGCATGACGTGGAAGCCGATCACGGTCACGCCGTCTTCGTCCATCTGCGGGATGTACACCACCTCGAAGGTGCGGCCGACGGTGCTGTCGGGATCCTCCTCTTCGAAGGTCAGCGTTTCGCCGGCCAGCGCGCGCTTGATGTAGGGGGATAGGAATTGATAGCGCTCCTGGCCCATGGTCGTCTCGATGGACTTGCCCAGCACCGTCAAGCCGCTGCGGTTGAATTCCCGTTCGTAGGCGACGTTGTGGAAGCGGTAGATCTCCTCCGAGTCGACATAGGCCACCATCGCTGGCAGGGTATCGGCGATGGTGCGCAGGCGCGCTTCGCTCTCGCGCAGCGCCATCACCGATTTGCGCACGTGGGTGATGTCGTCCACCGTGCCGACGTAGCCGTAGATCTGGCCATCCACCACCATCGCCGCGACCTTGAACGAGATCCAGACCATCATGCCGTCCGGGTGCACGCAGCGCACCGTGTCCTGGTAGGGCACGCGAGTCTTGGCCATGTGGTTCAGGGCCGCCTTCAGCACCGGGCGGTCGCTGGGATGGACGGCCCGCATCCACTGGTCGCCCAGCGCCTCTTCGCGCGTCAGGCCGGTGATGAATTCGAAGGTGCGGTTGACGTAGGTGCAGTGGCCGGTGGGATCGGCGCGTATCAATCCGAGCGGCGAGGCGTCGTTGACGGCCGCCAGTTCCGCCTGGTTCTTGCGCATCGCCAGTTCGCTTTCCTTGCGCGGGGTGATGTCGCGCGTGGTCACGGCCACGCCTTCGTGGATGGCGACGATCTGGTGGTGCAGCCACAGATGGGCGCCGCCCGGCAGGAAGTCGACTTCGAATTCCTCCTCCAGCGGCCGGCCGCTGGCCAGCACCGCCTTGTACTTGTCGAGGAAGCCCTTGGTGTGCAGCGCCGGCAGCACTTCCATCAGGCGCTTGCCCTTGACTTCTTCGGCGGTGGAGCCCAGCAGCGCCGCGCCGCGTTCATTCAGGTCGGCGATGGTGAAATCGATCACCTGCTTGTCCGGACCGCGCATGCGGCAGGCCTTGAACAGGTAGACCGCGTCCATGCTGGCGTCGGCCGCGGCCCGCAGCATGGTCTGCGCTTCGGTGACCATGCGCGCGCTGCGCCGCAGGCGGTGCGCCTGTTGCATCAACAAGCCGACAAACAGCAGCACCAGCACCGAGGCGACGGCCACCGCCTTGTAATAGATGTCGCGCCGGTGCTCGAAGGTGGCCATCGCCGATGTGACAGGGTTGCCGACCACCGCCAGCATCAGGTAGCGCGGCATCTCGGTGTAGCCGTAGATGCGCTCGACGGCGTCGAACGGATGCGCCAGCAGCAGCTCGTCCGATTGCTGCCGGCCGCCCTGCGCCACAGTGAAGTCGATCGAATCGCTGATGATGACCTGTTCGTCGACGCGGGCGGTGGACATGCCGTTTTCACGGCTGATCAGCAGCACCGCGCCGCCTGGGTCGACGTTCAGGCGGTCGTAGTCCTCGACGAAGGCGGCGGGATCGATCATCACCATGATGACGCCGGCGAATTCGCCCTGGCGGTTGTTCAGGCGGCGGGAGATCTGGATTTGCCATTTCTTGGTGCGCGGCTCGACCACCGGCGTCGTCACCAGCGGCGTATCGGCGGTGTTGTTGGCGAGTTGGCTGAAGAAGGCTTGCTGGTGCTGGTCCGGCGCGAAGTAGCCGTTGCGGCTGTCGAGCAGGCGGCCGTCGGCGCCGACCAGTGCCAGCGGCAGGTCCAGCTTGGACGGCAGCAGCGAATCGAGCAGGCCGTTCCTGCGGGTGAATTCGGCCAGCCGCAGCGTGCCGCCGGTTTCCTCGTATTTGAGCTTGAACAGCTGCGTCGCGTGGTCGATCTGGCGCAGCAGGTGGTTGGTGTGTTCGGCCAGCGTGCGCGCCAGCGACTGGCTATGCAGCACCGCTTCGTAATGGGCGGTCAGTTTCTCCTGGCCGATCTGGTAGGCCGCGGCGGCCCACAGGGCTGCCAGCAGCGCCAGTGCAAACACCGGCAGCAGTATCGCGCGATACAGGTGGCGTAAATACATCACGAACGGGCGAGTGGCGAAATAGTTCATCGAAAATCTACGTTCCCCGCGAATTGAAAGCTGCTTGCCATGTGTGGATATTCTGCACGGAAATGTCACGTTTGTGGCTGGCGGGTCAAAAAAAACCGCTTTCCGATCACAGGCAATGTTGATTTCTTTATTAGAATAGCGTTCATGAACGAATTGATCATCAGCCTGGCCGCGGCGCGGGCGCTGCACCTGGCGGCGCAGGGACTGCTGCAAGCGCGCCGCCGCAAGGCGCGCCAGGCCGATGTGGTGGAGGCGATCCGCCAAATGGGCGTGCTGCAGATCGACACCATCCACGTGGTGGCGCGCAGTCCCTACCTGGTGCTGTGGAGCCGCCTGGGCGACTATCCGCAACCGTGGCTGGAACAGGCGCTGGCTGGCGGCCAGCTGTTCGAGTACTGGGCGCACGAGGCCTGCTTCGTGCCGATCGAAGACTACGGCCTGTATCGCCACCGCATGCTGGACCCGGCCGCGATGGGCTGGAAGTATTCCGAGACCTGGATGGTCGAACGCCGCGCCGACGTCGACGCGGTGCTGGCCCACATCCGCGCCAACGGCCCGACGCGCTCCTCGGACTTCGAGCGCACCGACGGCCAGAGCGGCGGCTGGTGGAGCTGGAAGCCGGAAAAGCGCTCGCTGGAAGTGCTGTTCACGTCCGGCGCGCTGATGATCGCCGCGCGCGAGAACTTCCAGCGCATCTACGACCTGGCCGAGCGGGTGCTGCCCGGCTGGGACGACAGCCGCACGCCGCACATCGACGACACTCGCCGCGCGTTGGTGCTGAAGGCGGTCAAGGCGATGGGCTGCGCCCGCGCCGGCTGGATCAGCGACTACTTCCGCACCAAGCCGCCGCGCCTCGATCCGGCGGAACTGGTGGAGCAGGGCCTGCTGCTGCGCGCCTGGGTCGAGGACTGGGATGATCCGATTTACATCCACCCCGACCACGCCGAACTGCTGGCCGCCGCTGCCGCCGGCACGCTGGCGCCGACCCTGACCACCATCCTGTCGCCGTTCGACCCGGTGGTGTGGGACCGGCGCCGCGCGCTGGAGCTGTTCGGCTTTGACTACCGGCTTGAATGCTACACTCCGGCGGAGAAGCGCCGCTACGGCTACTTCACGCTGCCGATCCTGCGGCGCGGCGCGCTGGTCGGCCGGGTGGACGCCAAGGCGCACCGGCGCGGCGGCGTGTTCGAATTGAAAGCACTGGAACTGGAGCCGGGCGTGCGCGTCAGCGAGCGCTTCGTGCGCGATGTCGCCGGCGCCTTGCAGCGTCTGGCCAACTGGCACCAGTGCCCCGATGTACAGATTACGCAGGCCACGCCGGACAGTTTCGCGCCGCTGCTGCGCGCCGCGCTGGCCAACAACACCAAGGAAATGGAAGCTGCATGATGGGAGTTCAATGAGTTTGCCCGCCGCCCCCGCCAGCCTGCTGAGCCCAGACGGCCAGCCGCTGTTCGGCCGCTACGCCGGCCAGGTTGGCCATATCGACTGGAGCCAGCTGGCCGCGCCGTTTGCGCGCGGCCGCCTGTGGCGCCGCTTCCACCACAAGCGCTGGCACTACGTGGCGCTGTGCACCGAGCAGATATTCTGCGCGGTGGCCATCGTCGACCTGGGCTGGACCAGCACCGCCTTCGCCTACGCCTTCGACCGCAGCGATGGCGACATGCTGGCCAACTTCGGCCAGGACGGCTTGCCCGGCCTGTCGGCGCGGCTGGCCGACCATGCCGGCGCGTCGAGCAGCTTCAAGACGCGCAAGAGCAGCATCGCCATCGACAGCCGCGACGACGGCAGCTACGCCCTGACGCTGCGCTGCGACTACCTGGAGATCGACGCCGAATTCGGCCCCGGCGCCTCGCCGCTGCTGTTGGCCACCGGGCCGGTGGCGCAAGGCTCGGTGCACGCGACGCAGAAGTCGTCCGGCCTGCCGCTGAGCGGCGAGGTGCGCACCTTCCGCGAGGATTACAACCTGGCCGGCGGCGTCGCCAGCTTCGATTACTCCAACGGCCTGCTGGCGCGGAACACCGCCTGGCGCTGGGCTTCTGCGCACAACCTGGAGATGGGCTTCAACCTGCAGTCGGGCTACTTCGGCGGCAACGAGAACGCGCTGTGGCTGGACGGCCAGGTGCACGCGCTGGCGCCGGTGCACTTCATCTACGACAGCAGCGATCCGCTGTCGCAGTGGCACATCTTCACCGAGGACGATCTGCTGGAGCTGTACTTCACGCCGGAAGGCGCGCGCCGCGACAACAAGAACCTGGTGGTGGCGGCCAGCCGCTACCTGCAGCCGATCGGCACCTTCACCGGTTGGGTGCGCAGCGCGCCCGACCAACCGAAACGCATGGTCACGCAGATGATGGGCGTGACCGAGGACCACGCTTCACGCTGGTAAAAAGGTAGGGCCGCCATGAGCATCAGGAATCTCGATCGACTGTTCCAACCCCGCTCGGTGGCCGTGATCGGCGCATCGGACAATCCGCAGCGCATTGGCGCGCGCGTGCTGGCCAACCTGGCGGAAGCCGGCTTTGGCGGCGACGGAGGCGCCCTCTGGCCGCTCAATCCCAAGCACCAGGTGCTGCATGACCTGCCGTGCTACGCCCGGGTGTCGGCCTTGCCGGCGGCGCCGGACCTGGCCATCCTGTGCACGCCGCCGTCGACCATCCCTGGCCTGATCGCGGAACTGGGCGCGCGCGGCACCCGCGCCGCCATCGTCATGACGGCGGGGCTGGCCGACATCCGGGCCGGCAGCCGCACCTTGCAGCAGGCGACGCTGGACGCGGCCAAGCCGCATCTGCTGCGCATCCTCGGGCCGGGCAGCGTCGGCCTGCAATCGCCGGCGCTGGGGCTCAACGCCAGCTTCACCCACCTCGCCGCCGCTCCCGGCAAGCTGGCCTTCGTCTCGCAATCGGGCGCGCTGGGCGCGGCGGTGCTGGACTGGGCCAGCCTGCGCGGCATCGGCTTCTCGCGCTTCGTCACGATGGGCGAGGGCGCCGACGTCGATTTCGGCGACCTGCTGGACTACCTGGCGGGCGACCCCGGGACCGAAGCCATCCTGCTGTGCATCGAGGACGTGCGCTGCGCGCGCAAGTTCATGTCGGCCGGACGGCTGGCGGCGCGCGGCAAGCCGGTGATCGTGCTGAAAGTGGGGCGCGACGCCGCCCCCGGCGCCGACCTGGTGTTCGACGCCGCGATCCGCCGCGCCGGCATGCTGCGCGTGCATTCCACCGAAGACCTGTTCGACGCCGTCGAAACGCTGGCGCGCCAACGGCCGCAGCGCGGCGAGCGGCTGGCGGTGCTGACCAACGGCGTCGGCCTGGGCCTGATCGCGGCCGACGCGCTCGAATGCGGCGGCGCGCAACTGGCGCCGCTGTCGGCCGAGACCCTGCGCCTGCTCAAGCGCGCCGCCGCGCCGCTGACCAATCCGGTCGACCTGCTGGCCGACGTGCCGGTCGAGCGCTACACCAGCGCGGTGGAGGCGCTGCTGCGCGAAACCCAGGCCGACGCGCTGCTGTTCCTGCACGCGCCCACCGCCATGGTGCCCAGCAGCCTGATAGCGGCGGCGGTGGCGCCGCTGATGCGCAACGCCTCGAAGAATGTGCTGTCCTGCTGGCTGGGCGGCCGTTCGGTGGCGGCCGCGCGCCAGGTGTTCGCCGACGCCGGCCTGCCTACATATGACACGCCGGAAAAGGCGATCCACGGCTTCCTGCAAATCGCCCAGTACCGGCGCAACCAGGACCTGCTGATGGAAGTGCCGGCGCGCCTGCCTGCCACCGCCGCGCCGGAACGCGCGGCGGCCCAGGCGCTGGTGATCGCGGCCCTGGCGGCCGGCCGCGGCGAGTTGTCCGACCAGGACGCGCGCGAGCTGCTGTCGGCCTACGGCATCGCGCTGGCCACGCCGCAGCAGGCCGCGCTGACCGGGCCGACGCTGGCGGCGGCCCGCATCCAGATCGCCACCGATCCGGTGTTCGGGCCGGTGGTGTTCTTTGGCCAGGGCGGCATCGCGGCGGAGGTGGCGGCCGACCGCGCCGCCGGCCTGCCGCCGCTGAACATGGTGCTGGCGCGCGACATGGTCGGCCGCACCCGCGTGGCGCGGTTGCTGGCGCAAGGCCAGACCGCCGCCGACGCCGACGCCCTGTGCCGCACGCTGGTGCAGGTGGCCGACATGGTGGCCGACCTGCCGCAGCTGGCCGAACTCGACCTCAATCCGCTGCTGGCGCTGGGCGGCGGCGTGGTGGCGCTGGCCGCGCGCGTGCGGCTGGCGCCGGCGCGCAGCGACGACACGCTGGCCATCCGTCCCTATCCGCTGGAACTGGAGCAGGAGCTGGACTGGGACGGCGGCCGCATCCTGCTGCGGCCGATCCGGCCGGAGGACGCGCCGCAGCACCAGGTGTTCTTCGCCGCGCTCGACCCGGACGATGTGCGGCTGCGCTTCTTCACCGCCATGCGCGAGCTGCCGCCGTCGCAGCTGGCGCGGCTGACGCAGATCGACTACGACCGCGCGATGGCTTTCATCGCCACCCGCAACGGCCCCGGCGGCGAACCGGAAACGCTGGGGGTGGTGCGCGCCGTGGCCGATGCGGACAATCAGTCCGCTGAATTTGCCGTCATCGTGCGCTCCGACCTGAAAGGGCATGGGCTGGGCTACATCCTGTTCCAGAAACTGGTCGATTATTTCCGCAGCCGTGGCACGGCGGAAATCGTCGGCGATGCCTTGTCGGAAAATCTGGGCGTGCAAAAACTGGTGCGGCATTTTGGCGGCGTGGTTTTGCCGCATCCGGAGGCGGGAATGGTGCGGCTTCAATTGTCTTTACGATAGCATTCGCGGCCGGCTTGTTATATATTGGTGTGTATAGCGCTACGGCCAGGGTTTGTTCTAGCTCAAAGCGTGTTTGTCGGCTTTATTTACACTTTTACTTCCGGTCTTGCCGCTCATCCGGGCGCGCGCAACTTCAGTTTTGGGAGTCAGAATGTTAACTGCCACATATACTCTGGTAGCACTGTCGGTGGAGCACGCAAGTGTCCGCCTCAGTTTGTTATCGTTCCAAAAGTATGTGCGCTCCACGCTGATGCATCAGAACAGCATCACCCTGTCGCAGCTGGAATATGCCTGCGAGAACTTGAACAGCCTGTACCAGGCTTGCCACTGGCGTAAAACCGAGATGTACCTGATCCCCGCGCTGCGCGAGGCGACCGAGCGCGCCGACCAGCTGCTGGACGAGCTCAACCGTCTGAACCAGTCGGCGCTGCTGTCGATCCGCATGCTGCAAGACCGGCTGGGCTCGGTGGCCGAGGTGCGCGACGAACAGGTCAACCTGATTTGCGACAGCATCGAAACCTTTTGCTCCTCGCTGCTGAAGCGGCTGGAAAAGGAAGAGCAGGAACTGTTCGCCATCGCCCGCAACGCCATCGCCGGCGAAACATGGTTTTCCATTGCGAATCAATTGATGATGCACGACAAGCATCTGGAAGAAATGAAACGCGCGGGCGTGACGCCGGTCGAGGCGGTCGAGGCGGCCAAGCCCAAGGCGGTGGCCGCGCGCAACCTGGCCGGTGCGGTGCGCGTGGTGGACGACGGCCAGATCAGCATTCCCGGTTTGCAGGTGTTGCCGATAGTAAGCATCGAGGAAAGCGCGGCGCAAACGGCGCCCGCCAGCCTTGTCCGATCGACCCGGCAGTTGCCGGCGATGAAATAACCGCCCAATTAGCATACGCATCGGGCAAATTCCCCTCGCTTTGCTATGATGGTGGTTTTAGCCATCTCATAGCGCATCCATGTTCGATTTCATCTTCAAGCGAACTACCGACCAGGCGGCCGATCAGCAGGCCGCCGTGGCCACTCCCGAGCAGGGCGCCGCCGCTGCCGCATCGGCCAGCCGCCGCGAGGAGCAGGCGCAGCGCGCCGCCGCGCTGGCGGGCGACGAGGCCGCCGCCGTCGAACTGATACTGCACAGCGAATTTGCCGGCGTGCGCCTGGCCGCCGCCGAACACGTCCAGTCCCAAGCCCATCTCGAGCAGGTGTTGCAGGCGATGCGCAATACCGACCGCCGCGTCGCCAAGCTGATGCAGGGACGGCTGGACGCGATCCGTTACCGGCTGGCCGAGCAGCACAAGGCCCAGGCCTGCCTGGACCAGGCCCAGCGTTTGTTGCAGGATGAGAAGCTGACGCCCAACCAGGTCGCCGACCTGGACCGCCAATGGCAGGTCACCGCCGCCGTGCCGCAGCTGGCCGAGCCGTTCGCCCACGCGCGCGCCGCGCTGGCTGCGCGGCTGGAGGCGCAAGTCAATCTGCAGCGGGCCATCATCGATGCGATGGCGGCGCTGCGCCAGCTGCCGAGCGCCGGCTTGCCGCCTGAAGAGGCGCAGCAGGCGCTGGAGCGTCACGCGGCCGCCCAAGCCGAATACCAGCAAGCGCCGGAACACAAGGCCTTGCCCAAGCATTTGCTGAGCGATTTCGCGCAGGTGCTGGAGCACAGCCGCGCCGCGCTGACGGCCGCCAGCCAGCGTCCCGCCGCCGCGCCGGAAGCCGCGCCTGCGGCAGAATCGCCGGCCGCAGCGCCAGCCGGCGCCGCAGGGCCTGCGCCAGCCGCCGCTGCGCCCGCACCCGCCGCGCGCGAGCCGAAGAAGCCGGCCGTGGCCAAGGAAACCGACAAGAAATTCCTGGAAACGCTGGATGCGATGGAAGCCGCGCTGGAGCAGGGATTGCTGCACGCCGCCGCCGACCACGACAAATGGCTCAAGGAACACAAGACCCGTTTGACGCCGGCCCAGACCGACCGCCTGAATCACGTCCGCGCCGAGTTGAAGCGCCTGGGCGACTGGGCGCGCTGGGGCGGCAATGTCTCGCGCGAGGAACTGGTCAAGGCGGTGGAGGAGCTGCCCGCGCTGGGCCTGGCGATGAGCGAGCTGGCCAAGAAGGTCGGCAGCATGCGCGAGCGCTGGAAGTCGCTGGACGCGGTCTCCGGCCACGCGCCCAAGAGTTTGTGGGAGCGCTTCGACAGCGCCTGCACCGCCGCCTACGCGCCGGCCGCCGCCCACTTCAAGCAACTGGCCGACGAGCGCCACGCCAACGCCGCCAAGGCCCAGGCCCTGATCGACGAAACCCGCAACATGGCCGCCACCGCAGCGAGCGAGGGCGCGGACTTGAAGAACGTGGCCGCCGCCGGCCAGCGCCTGCGCCAGGTGTGGGGCCGCCTGGGCACCATCGACCGCAAGGATAAACGCAAGCTCGACCAGGCCTTCGACAAGGCGCTGGGGCAGATGCTGGCGCCGCTTTCCGAGCAGCGCAAGATCGAAAGCGCCAAGCGCGAGCTGCTGATCGCCGAGGCCGAACAGATGCAGGCCAGCGACCGCCACACCCTGGACAATCTGCGTCGCCTGCAGGAGCGCTGGCAGGAGCAGGCCAAGGCGCTGCCGCTGGAGCGCAAGATCGAGCAGGCCTTGTGGCAACGCTTCCGCGCCGCCTGCGACGCGATCTTCGCCAAGCGCAAGGAGTCCGCGCACGCCGCCGACCACGAACGCAAGGCCCATCTGCACGCGCGCGAAGCGCTGTGCAATGAACTGGAAACGGCCACCTTCAGCGGCGACGACAAGGCGCAACTGGCGGCCATCGCCAAGACGCTGCGCGACACGGCGGCGGCCTGGCATGCGGCCGGCGGCGTGCCGCGCGCGTCCGAAGCGCGCATCACGCAGCGCTATCAGGCGGCGGTGGCGAAGGTGCAGGGCCAGGCCGACGCGATCAAGCGCCGCGCCGGCGCCGCCCAGGCCAACGCGCTGCGTGACAAGCTGCGCCTGTGCCAGGCGCTGGAAAGCGCGCTCGGCACGCCGGCCGACGGCGCGGCCATCGACGGCGCGGACTGGCAGTCGCGCTGGTCGGCGCTGCCGCCGCTGGCCGCCGATTACGAGCGCGCCTTGCACGGCCGCTTCAACGCGGCGCTGGGCGCGCTGGATAAGGTTGACGAAAAGCGACGCAGCGCCTACGCCGAGCAGCTGGAGCGCAACCGCGCCAAGCTGCTCGATGAAGTGCTGCGGCTGGAGATCGTGGCCGGCGTCGACAGCGGCGCCGAGTTCGCGCGCGAGCGCCTGAAGATGCAGGTCGAAGTGCTGCAATCGTCGCTGAAGTCCGGCCAGAAGCCGCAGAGCGCCGGCACCGCCTACCTGCAACTGTGCGCGATGCCGGCCCTGGCCGACGACCGCACCGCCAGCCGCATCGAGCAACTGTTCCGCCGGATCGGCGCCGCGGAGCGCGCATGAGCGCGGGCGATCACTTCCAGGTCCGCATCCAGACCCAAGACTTCGACCTGAGCACCGAGCTGGCGCAGCTGCGCGCCGCCAACCCCAAGGTGGGCGCCATCGTCAACTTCGTCGGCACCGTGCGCGACCTGAACGAGGGCGCCAGCGTGGCGGAGATGGAGCTGGAGCACTATGCCGGCATGACCGAGCAATCCATCCTGGCCATCATCGAGCAGGCCCGCCAGCGCTGGCCGGTGTTCGGCGCGCTGGTGATCCACCGGGTCGGCCCGCTCAAGCCGCTCGAGCAGATCGTGCTGGTGGCGGTGACCTCGGCGCACCGCGGCGAGGCCTTCGCCGCCTGCGAATACATCATCGA
Source organism: Duganella sp. GW821-FHT07G03 (assembly GCF_059418605.1). Taxonomy (NCBI): domain Bacteria; kingdom Pseudomonadati; phylum Pseudomonadota; class Betaproteobacteria; order Burkholderiales; family Oxalobacteraceae; genus Duganella; species Duganella sp. GW821-FHT07G03. Next base: position 369,759 of record NZ_JBWKQE010000001.1, on the reverse strand, counting down.
CTTCCTCAAGACCGAGGCGCCGTTCTGGAAAAAAGAGCAAACCCCGGCCGGCGCGCGCTGGGTGGACGCCCGCGTCAGCGACGACGTCGCGCTGAAAAAATGGAGCATTGAGCCGTAGTTGATGTAGCGCATGGATTTGTCATTTAAAAGGGTGTCTCCTTGAAAACGGATCGCAAACCCCTATGTATGCGATAAGTTAAATTTATCGGAGCAATTCCATGCGGCAAGACAAACTCACCACCAAACTGCAGGAAGCCTTGTCGGACTCGCAGAGCCTGGCAGTTGGCAATGACAACCAGTACATCGAGCCGGTCCACCTGCTGACCGCGCTGCTGAACCAGGACGACGGCAGCGCGCGCTCGCTGTTGCAGCGTGCCGGCGTCAATGTCGGCGGCCTGACCAAGGCGCTGGGCGCCTCGCTGGAGCGGCTGCCCAAGGTGTCCGGCACCGGCGGCGATGTGCAGGCGGGCCGCGAGCTGGTCTCGGTGCTAAACCTGGCGGACCGGGAAGCGCAGAAGCGCGTCGACCAGTTCATTTCCAGCGAGATGGTGCTGCTGGCGCTGACCGAGGACAAATCCGACGCCGGCAAGCTGGCGCGCGAGAACGGCCTGACCCGCAAATCGCTGGAGGCCGCCATCGACACCGTGCGCGGCGGCGCCAAGGTGGACAACGCCGAGGCCGAAGGCCAGCGCGAAGCCCTGAAAAAATACACGCTGGACCTGACCGAGCGCGCCCGCGCCGGCAAGCTCGACCCCGTGATCGGCCGCGACGACGAGATCCGCCGCGCGATCCAGGTGCTGCAACGCCGCACCAAGAACAATCCCGTGCTGATCGGCGAGCCCGGCGTCGGCAAGACCGCCATCGTCGAAGGCCTGGCGCAGCGCATCGTCAACAACGAGGTGCCCGATTCGCTCAAGGGCAAGCGCGTGCTGTCGCTGGACATGGCGGCGCTGGTGGCGGGCGCCAAGTACCGCGGCGAGTTCGAGGAGCGCCTGAAGTCGGTGCTCAAGGAGCTGGCCATGGACGAGGGCCAGACCATCGTCTTCATCGACGAGATGCACACGATGGTCGGCGCCGGCAAGGCCGACGGCGCCATGGACGCGGGCAATATGCTCAAGCCGGCGCTGGCGCGCGGCGAGCTGCACTGCGTCGGCGCCACCACCTTGGACGAATACCGCAAATACATCGAGAAGGATGCCGCGCTGGAGCGCCGCTTCCAGAAGATCCTGGTGGACGAGCCGTCGGTCGAGGCCACCATCGCCATCCTGCGCGGCTTGCAGGACAAGTATGAGCTGCACCACAAGGTCGCCATCTCGGACGCCGCCATCATCGCCGCGGCCGAGCTGTCGCACCGCTACATCACCGACCGCTTCCTGCCCGACAAGGCGATCGACCTGATCGACGAGGCCGCGTCCAAGATCAAGATCGAGATCGATTCCAAGCCGGAGGTGATGGACAAGCTGGAACGCCGCCTGATCCAGCTGAAGATCGAGAAGGAAGCCGTCAAGAAGGAAAAGGACGAGGCCTCGCGCCGCCGCCAGGACTTGATCGACGAAGAGATCGTCAAGCTGGGCCGGGAGCTGAACGACTACGAGGAAATCCTCAAGGCCGAGAAGGCGGTGGTGCAGGGCAGCACCCACATCAAGGAAGAGATCGAGAGCGTCAAGCTGCAGATGGAACAGGCCACGCGCGAGAGCAACTGGCAGCGCGTGTCGGAGTTACAGTACGGCCGCCTGCCCGAGCTGGAAGCGCAACTCAAGCAGGCCGAGAACGTCAACCTCAAGGCCGGCGACGCCGCCAGGCCCAAGCTGCTGCGCACCGAAGTGGGCGCCGAGGAAATCGCCGAGGTGGTGTCGCGCGCGACCGGCATCCCGGTGTCGCGCATGATGCAGGGCGAGCGCGACAAGCTGCTGCATATCGAAGAGAAGCTGCACGAGCGCGTGGTCGGCCAGGACGAGGCGATCGCCGCCGTGTCCGACGCCATCCGCCGTTCGCGCGCCGGCCTGTCCGATCCCAACCGCCCGTACGGCTCCTTCATGTTCCTGGGGCCGACCGGGGTCGGCAAGACCGAGCTGTCCAAGGCGCTGGCCGGCTTCCTGTTCGACACCGAGGAATCGATGATACGCATCGACATGAGCGAGTTCATGGAGAAGCATTCGGTGGCCCGCCTGATCGGCGCGCCGCCCGGCTACGTCGGCTACGACGAGGGCGGCTACCTGACCGAGGCCGTGCGCCGCAAGCCGTACAGCGTGATCCTGCTCGACGAGGTGGAGAAGGCGCATCCGGACGTGTTCAACGTGCTGCTGCAGGCGCTGGACGACGGCCGCATGACGGACGGCCAGGGCCGCACGGTGGACTTCAAGAACACGGTCATCATCATGACCTCCAACCTGGGCTCGCACAAGATCCAGGCGATGGAGGAATCCGATCCCGGCGTGGTCAAGCTGGCGGTGATGGCCGAGGTGCGCTCGCACTTCCGTCCCGAGTTCATCAACCGCATCGATGAAATCGTCGTGTTCCATGGCCTCGACGAGAAGAACATCGGCGCCATCGCCAAGATCCAGCTGGCGATCCTGGAGCAGCGCCTGGCCAAGATGGAGATGACGCTGACCATCACCGAGGACGCGCTGCAGAAGATCGCCGAGGCGGGCTACGATCCGGTGTATGGCGCGCGGCCGTTGAAGCGGGCGATCCAGCAGCAGATCGAGAATCCGCTGTCCAAGCTGATCCTGCAAGGCCGCTTCGGCCCCAAGGACACCATCCACATCGGTGTCGCGAACGGCGAGCTGGACTTCAGCTAACGCCGCTCAGCCTCGTGGTGGACGATGCGGTTGCGACCGTCGCGCTTGGCGCGGTAGAGCGCATCGTCCGCCCGTTTCAACACTTCCTCGCTGGAGCCGTCGCCGGGCTGCATCTCGCTCAGGCCGCCGCTGATGGTGGCGCCCTGGCCCAGCGTGCCCAGTTCCCGCAACTGCCCGGCGATGCGCAGCCGCAGCCGTTCGGCGATCGGCACCGCCTGTGCCCAGCTGGTGTGCGGCATCAGGATCACGAATTCATCGCCGCCCAGCCGGGCCGGAAAGTCGGTGGCGCGCAGCTCGCGCCGGCAGACTTCGGCCGTGGTCTGGATCGCCTTGTCGCCGCTCAGGTGGCCGTACTTGTCGTTGATGTCCTTGAAATGGTCGATGTCAAAGATCAGCACCGAGGCCGGCGTCTGGTAGCGGGCGTGTAGCTCGTGGTTGTCGCTGAGGGCCTGCATCAGTTTGCGGCGGTTGGCCAGGCCGCTCAGCGAGTCGGTCTCGCTTTGCATGCGCAGCAGCGCTTCCAGATTCTTGCTGGCGGTGATATTGCTGGCGACCCACAGCACGGCGTCCTCGCCCAGCACCTGGTAGTCCAGCGCCTGCACCCGGCCTTCAAACCAGATGGTGTCTTCCGGGCCGTCGCTGTCGAGGCCCTTCACATCCTTGCGGTTCAGCTGGTATTCGACCACATGCAAGCCCCGCTTGGCCAGCGCGACGGCGATCTGGGCCAGGAACCAGGCGGCTTTCTCGGCGTGCAGCACGTCGGGGATGCGCTTGCCGACCAGCGTGCTGCCGTCGTGGTAGTAGCGGGCGTCGGTGCCGCCGAAAATGGCGGCGTAGGCGCCGTTGCGCGTCAGGATAAATGCCGGGTCCGGCAGCGCGGCGAGCAGTGCCGCGATCTGTTCGCTCGAGAAGAGAGACACGTCCGTCATGCGATAGCGCTTTTCCAGTTGTTGAGTTTCCACTAATGTACCGTACTTTCGTCCAAGACAACATTAACGGTGCATAAATCGAAAACTTGATCGTTTATCTATTTTTCAGCGAAAAAAGCGGTCGGCGTGCTGCCGAAGGTCTTCTTGAACATGGCGGAAAAGGCCGACTGGCTGGCATAGCCCAGCTGCGCCGCCACTTGCGACAGCGGCACGCCGCGCGCGATCAGCGGCGCCGCGTGGGCCAGCCGCACCTGCTGGCGCCACTGGCTGAAGCTCATGCCCAGCTCGCGCTCGAACAGGCGGGTCAGCGTGCGCTCGGAGGCGCCGACCCGGCCGGCCCAGTCTTCCAGCGTGTGCTCGGCGCCGGGATCGGCGATCAGCGCGTCGCACAGGGTTTTCAGGCGCTTGTCCTCCGGCAGCGGCACGCGCAGCGCCCGGCCGGCGCAGCGCGGCAGTTCGTCGAGGATCATTTCGCCCAGCAGCCGCTCGCGGCCGGATTGCTCGCCCTGGTCGTGCTGCTCCAGCGCGGCCATCAGCTCGCGCAGCAGGCTGGACACTTCGACCACCTTGCAGGCGTCGGGGAAGGGCGAGCGGCTGGCGTGCACGCACAGCGGGCGCAGCCGGCTCGGCTCCAGCACCGTGATCGCGTGCTCGACGTCCGGCGCGATCCAGATGGCGCGCTGCGGCGGCACGATCCAGCTGCTGTGGTTGGCTGTCACCCGCATCACGCCCTGCATCGCGTAGGTGAACTGGCCCCACGGATGGTGGTGCGGCAGCAGCACGGCGGCGGCCGGCAGGTCGCGGCCGGACATGGTCAGCGGCCGGGCCGGGGTGGGGAAGTCGCAATGCCAGTTGAATTGCGTGTGTGTGACGACCGGTATCGGCATGGCGGATTCTCGACAAATGTTGACCCGCTATCTTAAATCGGCCTGGCGCCAAATGCTTACACTATGCTTTCTTTTTTTGAAACAGGGAGGCGGCATGAACCACACATCGTTGCTGCGGCAGGACGCCAGGGTCATCGGCCTGGTCGGGCTGGCGCATGGCACTTCGCATTTCTACCACGTGATCCTGGCGGCACTGATCCCCTGGCTGAAGCCGGAATTCCATCTTTCCTATGCCGAGCTGGGCTTGCTGATGACGGTGTTTTTCACCGTCTCCGGCGTGGGACAGGCGATGGCCGGCTTCATCGTCGACCGCTACAGCGCGCGCACGGTGCTGTTCAGCGGCATCGCGCTGCTGGGTTTGTCGGCTGTGATGCTGTCGAGCGCGCACAGCTACGCGCAGCTGATGCTGGGGGCTTTCCTGGCCGGCTGCGGCAACAGCGTGTTCCATCCGGCCGACTACACGCTGCTGAACCAGCGGGTGTCCAAGGCGCGGCTGACGCACGGCTTTTCGGTGCACGGCATCAGCGGCAATATCGGCTGGGCGATTTCGCCGCTGTTCCTGACCTTCGTGGCGGCGCGCACGGACTGGCGCACGGCGCTGTTGAGCGCGGCCCTGCTGCCGCTGGCGGTGCTGGCGCTGCTGGTGTGGAACCGCCACGCGCTGCGGCCGGAGCCGGTCGCGGCGCCGGCGGCTGGGCCGGCCGGCGGCGGCAAGGTCAGTGCGTTCAGCTTCCTGCGGCTGGAGGTGGTGTGGATGTGCTTTGCCTTCTTCCTGATCTCGGCGGTGGCGCTGGCCGGCATCCAGAGCTTCGCGGCCACCAGCCTGGTGAGCTTGTACGGCATGTCGCTGGCGTGGGCCACCACGGCCTACACCGCCTATATGCTGGCCTCGGCGGTGGGCATGCTGTACGGCGGCTTCCTGGGCGCCGGCAGCCGCCAACACGACCGCATCATCATGCTGGCGTTCGGCTCGGCGGCGCTGCTGGCGCTGGTGCTGGCCGCCGCCGTGGTGCCGGCCTGGATGGCGGTGGTGCTGATGGGATTGATCGGCCTGGTGACCGGCATCTCGGGGCCGTCGCGCGATCTGCTGATACGCGGCGCGGCGCCGGCCAATGCCACCGGCCGCGTGTTCGGCGTCGTGTATTCCGGCCTGGACAGCGGGCTGGCGCTGGGGCCGCTGCTGTTCGGCGCGCTGATGGACGCCAACCATCCGTCGGGCGTATTCATCGGCATCGCCGTGTTCCAGGCGCTGGTGATACTGACCGCGATCGGGGTCGGCAGCAAGACCCGCGTGGTGGGCATGCCCAAAACAGCTTAGAATCCTTGCTATCTTAACCAACACGCACGGGACCGCCATGAGCTTTGCCACCACCGATTTATGCGACGACAACGCCAAGCTGCTGGAGGACGGCCGCCTGGCCGTGCTGCCGCCGGTGTTCCTGCACTTTGGCAAGCAGCGGCGTTTTTCCGGCCGCGTGACCACGCTCAAGGTACATGAGGACAATGCGCTGGTGCGGTCGGTGCTGGAAACCCAGGGCGGCGGCAACGTGCTGGTGATCGACGGCGGCGGCAGCCTGCGCCGCGCGCTGGTCGGCGGCCAGCTGGGCTTGCTGGCCCAGGACAACGGCTGGGCCGGCATCATCGTCGACGGCTGCATCCGCGACTGCGATGAGATCAATTCCTGCGAAATCGGCGTGCGGGCGCTGGCCGCCCATCCGCAAAAGAGCAACAAGAAGGGCGTTGGCGAGCGCAACGTGCGGGTGCACATCCAGGGTGTGCCGGTGCAGCCTGGCGACTGGATCTACGCCGACGCCGACGGCATTCTGGTGGCGCAGCAAATGCTTGCCTGAGCCCGATCGTGCAGTTCCTGGACACCCCGTCAGCCACGCGGCGGACGGGGTGTTTTTCATCTGGCGGGGCATTCATTTCACATCGCGGGAATAGGTGACTGGCGGATACCTTTTTCTCTTCCATTCCAAGAAATGTCATCCCGCATCATAAAAAAATAAACATAAGTACATGATTTTTAATGAGATATATTTAGTTATATGTCTTATATAAGACTATTGGTGCATGGCACAAAGAGGTCTACTATTTGATTAACGGATTTCGTTTTTAAATAGGAGAGCACCATGGCAACCCGTGAACAGCAAATCGCAGCCTTGCAACAGGACTGGGACAGCAACCCTCGCTGGAAGGGCGTCACCCGTACTTACAGCGCCGCAGACGTGGTGCGCTTGCGCGGCTCCTTGCAGATCGAGCACACCCTGGCCAAGCGCGGCGCCGAAAAACTGTGGAGCCTGGTCAACAATGAGCCCTACATCAACGCGCTCGGCGCGCTGACCGGCAACCAGGCCATGCAGCAAGTCAAAGCCGGCCTGAAAGCGATTTACCTGTCCGGCTGGCAAGTTGCCGGCGACGCCAACCTGGCCGGCGAAATGTACCCCGACCAGTCGCTGTATCCGGCCAACTCGGTGCCGATGGTGGTCAAGCGCATCAACAACACCTTCCAGCGCGCCGACCAGATCCAGTGGTCCGAAGGCAAGGACGACATCGATTTCTTCGCGCCCATCGTGGCCGACGCCGAAGCCGGCTTCGGCGGCGTGCTGAACGCCTACGAGCTGATGAAATCCATGATCGAGGCCGGCGCCGCCGGCGTGCACTTCGAAGACCAGCTGGCGTCGGTCAAGAAATGCGGCCACATGGGCGGCAAGGTGCTGGTGCCGTCGCGTGAAGCCATCGAAAAACTGACCGCGGCCCGGCTGGCGGCCGATGTCATGGGCGTCTCGACGCTGGTGATCGCCCGCACCGACGCCGAAGCGGCCGACCTGCTGACCTCGGACGTGGACGACAACGACAAACCCTTCTGCACCGGCGAACGCACGGTGGAGGGCTTCTACAAGGTCAAGCCGGGCATGGAGCAGGCGATCTCGCGCGCGCTGGCGTATGCGCCGTACGCCGACCTGGTCTGGTGCGAGACCGGCAAGCCCGACCTGGCCTTCGCCAAGCGGTTCGCCGAAGCCGTGCACGCCCGCTTCCCCGGCAAGATGTTGGCCTACAACTGCTCGCCTTCGTTCAACTGGAAGAAAAACCTGGACGACGCCACCATCGCCAGGTTCCAGCGGGAGCTGGGCGCCATGGGCTACAAGTTCCAGTTCATCACGCTGGCCGGCTTCCATGCGCTGAACTACGGCATGTTCAACCTGGCGCACGGCTATGCGCGGCGCCAGATGTCGGCCTTTGTGGAATTGCAGGAGGCGGAATTCGCCGCCGCCGAGAAGGGCTACACGGCCGTCAAGCACCAGCGGGAAGTGGGCACCGGCTACTTCGATGCGGTGACCCAGTGCATCCAGAACGGCCAGTCGTCGACCACCGCGTTGCACGGTTCGACCGAGGATGAACAATTCTTCGACAAGAAGGTGGCCTGAGTTGGGCGGCGCGGCGCAGGCTGGCAGCAGCTTGCCCGCGCCGCGTTATTGCTTCAGGGCTTGCCGGCCAGGTGCTGATCCAGATGCTGTTTCAGACGGCCCTGGAAGTCGTCGATGTCGTTGATGGTGCCCAGGTCGTCGTCAACCTCCAGCATGTGGGTGGTGTGGCCGGGCGCGAACGATACGCTCGCTTCCACCTGTCCCTGCTTGTCGGTCAGCGAATGGCCTTGGACTGCGCCCAGGATGTTGTTCTGGTCGTCCGTAATGATCGTCATTTTCATACCATGCCTCCGCCTTGCAGGTTGTGGAAGGCGCCGCCTATGCCCTTGTTGTGGATCTGGACGAAATAGGTGGCGTTGCCGTTGTTTTCCTTGCGCTTGCTTTGCTGGTCCGCCATGTGGACCGCGCCCAGGTTGGGCGCCTTGACGTCGGCCGAGGCGAACTGCGTGCCATGGTCGCTGGGATAGCTGTAGCTCCAGAACGCCGTTTGCCCCGGCGCCAGGAAGGTCAGCGGACCTACGTTGTTGAATGCCATAATCTCCTCCATGAAAGGTCACCGCGCCTGCGGATGCAGCACGGCTGTTCCATCTTAGTCACCATGCTGGTGCACGCTTTGACGCAAACGATATGGGCGCTTTTTTGGCGGCAGGCGCTTTCTAGTGGATAATGCCGGATTGTTCCGCACCATCTCATTTAGGAAGTACCAAAGTTATGTTGAGTTACCGCCACGGTTTTCACGCGGGTAATCACGCCGATGTGTTGAAGCATTTCGTGACCATCCAGTTGATGCAGTATCTGAATCAAAAAGATACCGCGTACAGCTATATCGACACCCATTCCGGCGCCGGCGTCTACGCGCTCGACGGCACCTTCGCCTCCAAGAATGCCGAGTACGACACCGGCATCGGCCCGCTGTGGGAGCGCACCGACATGCCGGCGGCGCTCAAGGAATACGTCGACCTGGTGCGCGCCATGAACCCGAGCGGCAAGATGCGCTACTACCCGGGTTCGCCCTACATCGCCGACCAGGTCGCGCGCGAGCAGGACCGCCTGCGCCTGTTCGAGCTGCACCCGGCCGACGCCAAGCTGCTGGCCGATAACTTCCGCAAGCTCGACGAGCATGCCGCGCAGCAGGGCATCCGCTCGACCACGCGCGGCAAGCGCGTGCTGGTCACCCGCGGCGACGGCTTCCAGGCGCTGAAGGCGCTGCTGCCGCCGCCGTCGCGCCGCGCGCTGGTGCTGATCGATCCGCCGTATGAAGACAAGCAGGACTACAAAAAGGTCAAGGACACGCTGGCCGAGGCGCTGGTGCGCTTCCCGACCGGCACCTACGCGGTCTGGTATCCGCTGCTGCATCGCATGGAGTCGCGCCAGTTCGCCGACAAGCTCAAACAGCTGCAATGCAGCGACTGGCTCAACGTCGTGCTGACCACCAACACGCCGATGCCGGACGGCTTCGGTTTGCACAGCAGCGGCATGTTCATTTTGAACCCGCCGTACACGCTGGAGCCGATGCTGAAGGAAGTCACGCCCTACCTGGTCAAGGTGCTGGGCAAGGATTCCGGCGCCCGGTTCACGCTGGAAAGCGGCAAACCGACGGGTGTACGCAACAATGCGGTGCGCCGGCCAGTTACGCGCTAGAAAAATGTTGTCAGGACGGTATAGGCAGGTATAGTCTCGTAATTAGCGGATTGCCGCTTGAGACGGCAAACCGAATAAAAGCAGATTGCAGATTGGGAGTTTCCCATGATGATCGCGCCGTCCACGATGCCGTCCAAGCTAGCCGATAATTTCTTTCTTGCGCGCCAGCCCATCCTCAACCGGGGACAGCGGCTGGTGGCATACGAGCTGCTCTTTCGCGACGCCCGCGTTCGCAACGAAGCCACCATCACCGACGACGCCGAGGCCACCGCGACCGTGATCGCCCACGCTGCCGAGCTGGGCATGGAGCACGTGGTGGGCGACCAGATGGCCTTCGTCAACGTCGACGCCATCGGCCTGATGAGCGACTTCATCCGTTTTCTGCCGAACGACAAGGTCATCCTGGAAATCCTGGAGACCGTCAAAGCCACGCCGGAAATCCTCGACCGCATCCGCGAATTGAAGCAGGCCGGCTTCAAGTTCGCGCTGGACGACGTGATCGGCCAGTCCGAAGACGTGCAAAAATTCCAGCCGCTGTGCGACGTCATCAAGGTCGACATCAAGGAGATGCAGCCCGGCACCTTGCCGGCGCTGACGCGCGTGCTGAAGAACCCCAGGCAAAAGCTGCTGGCCGAAAAGGTCGAGACGATGGAGGAGTTCCAGCAGTGCATGGAGCTGGGCTTCGAATATTTCCAGGGCTATTATTTCGCGCGCCCCGTCATCCTCAGCGGCAAGAAGATTTCGCCGTCGCAGCGCAGCGTGCTGCATTTGCTGGACCTGCTCAACACCGACGCCAGCAGCCACGAGATCGAGCGCAGCGTCAAGCACGACGCGCTGATCACCTTGAATTTGCTGCGGTTGGTGAACACGCCGGCGGTCGGCGCGCGCTACCGCATCAACTCGGTTGGCCATGCGCTGATGGTGCTGGGGCGGCGCCAGCTCAAGCGCTGGCTGCAGATCCTGTTGTACGTGAAGAGCGGCGGCGCGCAGGAATTCACCTCGCCCTTGCTGCAGCTGGCCACCACGCGCGGCAAGACGATGGAGCTGATGGTCGAACATTTGCGGCCGGGGCAGCGCGTCAGCGCCGACATCGGCTTCACGGTGGGGGTGATGTCGCTGATGGACACGCTGTTCTCCATCCACATGCGCGACGTGCTGGAAAGCGTCAACGTGCTCGACGAGGTGCGCGCCGCGCTGCTGCACCGCAGCGGCGACTACGGCAGCATGCTGAGCCTGATCGAGCACATCGAGCGCAACCGCGACGGCAAGCAGCTGGCGCAGATGCTGCACCAGCTGGAGCTGACCCCGGCCGAGCTGTACGCGATCCAGCTGGCCGCGATCGAGTGGGTCACCGACTACACCCGCAGCGTCTAGTCACTGGCGCGGCGGCCCGCTATTCATGGCGCAGGGCGTCGGCCGGCTGGCTGCGCGTCGCCCACCAGCTCGGATACAGCGTCGACAGGAAGGACAGCGCCACCGCCACCGCGACCACGCCGGCCACGTCGTCCCAACGCAGCTCGGACGGCACGGCGCTGATGAAATAGATGTTCTTGGCCAGCAGGTGGGCGCCGCTCAGGTGCTCGAAGGCGGCCACCATCGCGCCCAGGTTCCAGGCGATCAGCACGCCGACGGCGGTGCCGGCCACCACCCCTAGCAGACCCGACAGCAGCCCCTGCACCATGAAGATCTTCATGATCGACAGCGGCCGCGCGCCCAGGGTGCGCAGGATGGCGACGTCGGCGCGCTTGTCGGTCACCGACATCACCAGCATGGCCACCACGTTGAACGCCGCCACGGCGACGATCAGCGACAGGATGATGAACATCATGGTCTTCTGGCTGCGCAGCGCGGCGAACCAGGTGGCGTTGCGCTGGGTCCAGTCGCGCAGGATGTACTGGCCGTCCAGCGTCTGCTTCAGCGCCTGCGCCACCTGCGGCGCCTGGTTGGCGTCGGCGATGCGCAAGCGCAGGCCGGCCGGCGCGTCGACCTGCTGCAGTTGCTCGGCGTCTTGCAGGTGGATGAAGGCCATGCCGGAATCGAATTCGAAGTGGCCGATCTCGAAGGTGCCGGCCACGGTGAAGCGGCGGGTCTGCGGCATCATGTTGCTGAGCGACGAATGCTGCGAGGGCAGGGCCAGGATCACCTGCTCGCCCTGCTTGACGTGCAGTTCCCTGGCCAGGTCGGCGCCGAGCACGATGTTGTAGGCGCCTGGCGTCAGCGCGGCGAAGCCGGCCGCGTTGTCGCCCTGGATGAACTCGGCCACCTTGGCTTCCTGCGCCGGCAGCACGCCGCGCAGGGTGGCCGGCTTCATGCGGTCGCCCTCCAGCAGCATGCCCTGCAGTTCGAGGAAGGGAGCGCTGGCCTGCACCGCGCCGTTGCGCGCCGTCGCGGCGGCCAGCGCCGGCCAGTCGGGCATCAGGCCGCGCGCGTCATACACTTCGATGTGCGACAGGACCGAGATCATGCGGGCGCTGACGTCGCGCTGGAAGCCGTTCATCACCGACAGCACCACGATCAGCGCGGCGACGCCCAGGCCGACGCCGGTGATCGACGCCAGCGACATGAAGGAGACGAAGCTGTTGCGGCCGCCGCGCCGTCCGGCGCGCACATAGCGCACGCCGATCAGCCATTCGTACGGCAGGTGGCGGGCCACCGCTTACTGGCCCAGCAGCAGGAACACGGTCGGCTTCTTGTGGAAGTCCGGCGCCTTGGCGCTCTTCCATTGCGACGCGGTCATGGTGCGGATGGTTTCCGACGGCAGGCTCAGGTCGGTCGCCACGCACAGCAGCGTGCCCGGCGCGCAGGCCGCGATCAGCGCTTCGAGCATGGCGGCGTTGCGGTAGGGCGTCTCGATGAACAGCTGCGTCTGCTTTTCCTTGCGCGAGCGCAGCTCCAGTTCCTTGATGCGGGTGGTGCGCTGCGCCGCGTCGGTCGGCAGGTAGCCGTTGAAGGCGAAGCTCTGGCCGTTCAGCCCGCTCGCCATGACGGCCAGTAGCAAGGACGACGGCCCCACCAGCGGCCGCACCGGGATGTTGTGCTGATGCGCCAGCCGCACCAGGTCGGCGCCGGGATCGGCCACCGCCGGCACGCCGGCTTCCGACACCAGGCCGCCATCGCGCCCCGCCAGCAGCGGCGCCAGCAGGCCCGCCAGCGCGGCCGCGGGGGTGTTGACGTTCAGTTCGGAGATGGTGATCTCCTGCAGCGGCTTGGCCAGCGGATGCTGGGCGTTGACCAGTTTGAGGAAGGCGCGCGCCGTCTTGGCGTTCTCGGCGACGAAATAGTCGAGCTGCGAGGTGATCTGCTGCACCTGTTCGGGCAGCACGGAGGCGAGCGCTTCAGTCTCGCCCAGGGTGTTCGGTATTAAAAAGAGGGTGCCGGGCATAAAAACAGTCAAAGATTAAAAAAAGAAACGCCGATGTTGCGCAGCATGCCTGTCAGCGCGATCAAAGGCAAGCCGGTGAGGGCGGTCGGGTCGCTGCTGTCGATGCGTTCCAGGATGGCGATGCCCAGCGCCTCGTTCTTGGCGCTGCCGGCGCAGTCGTAGGGCTGCTCGATGCGCAGGTAGGCGTCCAGCTCGGCGTCGGGCAGGTCGCGGAACTTGACGACGGTCTGGATGTCTTCCAATTGGAAGCTCTGGTCGCGGCCATCCCATACGCACAGCGCGGTGTGGAAGACCACCTCGCGCCCGCGCATGGTCTGCAGCTGGGCCAGCGCGTTGGCGTGGTCGCCCGGCTTGCCGATTTGCCGGTCGTCCAAGGTGGCGACCTGGTCGGAGCCGATGACGACGCGGCCCGGCAGCTTGGCGGCCACGGCGGCGGCTTTTTCGCGCGCCAGGCGCAGCGCGGTGGCGCTGGGCGACTCGCCGGGGAGGGGGCTTTCGTCGATGTCCGGCACCGCCACGTCGAACGGCAGTTGCAACCGTGATAAGAGTTCCTTGCGGTAGGCGGAGCTGGAGGCGAGTACGAGTAAACTTGATGTCATGTGGGGAATGTTATATGCTCTGTCGCCGGTAGTGCCAGCGGCACAAAAAGAACGAAAAATACGCTAAGGCTTTGACTTGACGATGAAAACCCTGTTATTATCGCAGGTTTTCCGGGGAAATTTCTGTAATGAATGCTATTGTGATCGACGCCTTTGATTTTTGTCGGAGCAACGGCAGCCAGCACGGCGTGACGCCTGTTGCCGAAATGACCCGTTTGATCAAGGATTGTGCCGATACGTCGGGCACGATAACCTGGACGGCAGCAGGGGGTACCAGCAAGATGGGCTTCCCGCAGTTGACGCTGTCGGTTTCCGGCACCGTGCGACTGGTCTGCCAGCGCTGCCTGACCTCGTATGCGCACACCATCGATGCCCAAACGGTGCTGATGCTGGGCAAGGACGATGAGCAGGCTGACGAGATCGAAGAAATGCTCAGCGACGAAACGATCGATGTGATCGTCGGCAGCCGCAGCATGGAGTTGATGGATTTGGTGGAAGACGAAGCGTTGCTGGCCCTGCCGCACACGCCGAAACACGCAGTCTGCCCCGATACCGCTCTGCTGGACAAGGCAAAGAGCGAGAAGCTGTCGCCGTTCGACGCCCTCAAGGGCCTCAAATCCGAATAAAGCAGTACCGAATATGTAGTGTTGTAAAGAACGTGTCAAACGCGTGTAGTAAATCGAGTATGGCAAGTCAGCAGTGAAATGTAGTAAATCTCAGTTTAACTATGCCGGTTCAGTTTTGCCGGCAGGATACTCGATTCGCATGTATTTGCTGGTCGAATGTGTTAAAATTTTAGAACTTATGTATTAGGAGTCATTAACATGGCAGTTCAACAGAACAAGAAGTCCCCTTCGAAGCGCGGTATGCACCGTTCGCACGATTTCCTGGTTGCTCCACAACTGGGCATCGAGCCAACCACCGGTGAAACCCACCTGCGTCACCACATCAGCCCTAACGGCTTCTACCGTGGTCGTAAAGTCCTGAAAACCAAAAACGACGAGTAATCGACGCTTTTGCTGGACCCGGAAATAGGCGGTGCTACGTGGATAACTCGCGAAGCATCGCTTTTTCTTTATCATCGGCTGCAATCCTCTTTTGCACACCGTCATTTTGAAACGCGTAGACCTGGAAAGTGTTGGTCCGCAGCTTGCCGCAGCTTGCCTCGTAAAGGCTGGAGCGTGGTACTGAATCAAAGCAAATGACAATCAAAATTTCTATCGACTGTATGGGTGGCGATCACGGCCCGTCGGTCACTATCCCCGCCGCTGTTTCCTTCCTCAAACGTGAGCCTGACGCTGAACTGATCTTGGTCGGTTTGGAGGATGTCATCCGCGCGGAACTGAAAAAGCTGCACGCCGACGCGCATCCGCGCATCACCGTGCAACACGCTTCCGAACAAGTCACCATGGACGATCCGCTCGAAGTGGCCCTGCGCCGCAAGAAGGATTCGTCGATGCGCGTCGCCATCGAGCAAGTCAAGGACGGCAAGGCCCAGGCCTGCGTCTCGGCCGGCAACACCGGCGCCTTGATGGCGGTGTCGCGCTACGTGCTCAAGACCATGACCGGCGTCGACCGTCCGGCCATCTGCGGCATCATGCCGAACCAGAAAAATGGTCCGACCTATATGCTGGACCTGGGCGCCAACGTCGATTGCGAACCGCATCACCTGCACCAGTTCGCCATCATGGGCTCGGTGCTGGTCGCCGCCATGGAAAAAATCGAGCGCCCCACCATCGGCCTGCTGAACGTCGGCACCGAAGACATCAAGGGCAACGAAGTGGTCAAGGCCACCAGCAAGCTGCTGCAGCTCGATCACGAGCGCGGCGCGCTCAACTTCTACGGCAACGTCGAAGGCAACGACATCTTCAAGGGCACCACCGACATCGTGGTGTGCGACGGTTTCGTCGGCAACGTCACCCTGAAGGCGGTGGAGGGCGTGGCGCGCTTCTTCGGCGACACGCTGCGCACCGAATTCAAGCGTAACCTGTTGACCATGCTGGGCGCCCTGTTCGGTGGCGGCGCGCTGAAGGCGGTCAAAGACCGCTTCCAGCCATCGCGTCATAATGGTGCCAGTCTGCTGGGCCTGCGCGGCCTGGTGTTCAAGAGTCACGGCGGCGCCGACGCCTATTCATTTGAATGGGCGATCCGACGAGCGTATGATGCTGCAAAAAATGATGTGTTGGGACATATCTCGGAAATGATCGCCGAGCTCATGCCGCGCAACACGGATACTCCGGAAGTACCTAGCTCAACTATTTAGTGGACGGTAGACGGCATGACTTTGTACAGCAAAATTATAGGCACCGGCAGCTATCTGCCGGAAAAGCGGGTGAGCAACCAGGATCTGGCTGACCAACTCGCCGCCAAAGGCATCGAGACTTCGGACGAATGGATTGTCAGCCGCAGCGGTATTTCGGCGCGCCACTTCGCCGAGCCTGAACAGAAATCGTCCGACCTGGCGGTCAACGCCGCCAAGCAGGCGCTGGAGATGGCCGGCCTGGAGCCGAACGATATCGACCTCATCGTGCTGGCCAGTTCGACGCCGGACTTCTTCGGCAGCTTCCCCAGCACCGCCTGCATCGTGCAGAAAAAGCTGGGCATCACCAACAACAGCGCGGCGGTCGACGTGCAGGCCGTGTGCAGCGGCTTCGTCTACGCCGTCTCCACCGCCGACGCCTTCATCCGCGCCGGTGTGCACAAGAACGTGCTGGTGATCGGCGCCGAAGTGTTCTCGCGCATCCTCAATTTCGACGACCGCACCACCTGCGTGCTGTTCGGCGACGGCGCCGGCGCCATCGTGTTGAGCGCATCGGAAGAGCCGGGCATCCTGGCCACCAAGCTGCACGCGGACGGCCGTTATTCGGACATCCTCAGCGTGCCGGGTTCGGTCGACGGCGGCGCGGTTGCCGGCAGCGCCTTCCTCTACATGGATGGCCCCGCCGTGTTCAAACTGGCTGTGTCGGTACTGGAAAAAGTCGCGCACGAAGCGCTGGACAAGGCCAATATGACCGCCGACCAGATCGACTGGCTGATTCCGCACCAGGCCAATATCCGCATCATGAACAGCACCGCCAAGAAGCTGGGCCTGCCTGTTGAGAAGATGGTCGTCACCGTCGACCAGCACGGCAATACCTCGGCCGCGTCGATCCCGCTGGCGCTGGACGTGGCCGTGCGCGATGGCCGCATCAAGAAGGGCCAGCACATCATGATGGAAGGTGTGGGCGGCGGCTTTACCTGGGGCGCCGTCCTGGTGAAGATGAATGGCCTTCCTGATGTTCGCCAGGACTAGGCCAAGTTTTAACGGCCTGAATTAGAATTAGAGTTCTAACGGGCTCAGCGGTAGCAAGCTTGTCACGATGGCATGCTAGCGTAGCGTTCAATAAAAATGAGATGGATGAAGTATGACTAAATTTGCTTTTGTATTTCCAGGCCAGGGTTCGCAAGCGATCGCGATGATGGACGGCTTCGCCGGTAATCCGGTGGTGGCGCAAACCATCGCCGAAGCGTCCGATGCCCTGCAATTCGACCTGGGCAAGCTGATGGCCGAAGGTCCGAAGGAAGAGCTCGACCTGACCACCAATACCCAGCCGGTGATGCTGACCGCCGCGGTCGCTGTCTACCGCGCCTGGATCGCCGCCGGCGGTCCGCTGCCGTCCATCGTTGCCGGCCACAGCCTGGGTGAATACTCGGCGTTGGTGGCTGCCGGTGTGATCTCGTTCAAGGATGCCGTGCCGCTGGTGCGCTTCCGCGCGCAGGCGATGCAGGAAGCCGTGCCGGTCGGCATGGGCACCATGGCCGTCGTGCTGGGCCTGTCGGACGACGACGTCCGCGCCGCCTGCGCCGAAGCCGCCGCCGCCGTGGTCGGCGCGGTGGTCGAGGCCGTCAACTTCAACGCGCCGCTGCAAGTGGTGATCGCCGGCGACACCATCGCCGTCGAGCGCGCCTGCGAGATCGCCAAGGCCAAGGGCGCCAAGCGCGCCATGAAGCTGCCGGTGTCGGCGCCGTTCCACTCGTCGCTGCTGAAGCCGGCGTCGGACCGCCTGCGCGAGTACATGGATGGCCTGACGTTCTCGGCGCCGCAGATCGCGTTGATCAACAACGTCGACGTCGCCGTGCTGAACGATCCGGCCAGCATCAAGGATGCGCTGGTGCGCCAGGCCGCCGCGCCGGTGCGCTGGGTCGAGACCATGCAGAAAGTCGCCGCCGAAGGCATCACGCAAGTGGTCGAGTGCGGTCCCGGCAAGGTGCTGATGGGCTTGACCAAGCGCATCGACGCCACGCTGGTGGGCGACGCCATCACCGACCAAGCCTCGCTGGAGCGCGTGTTGACCCTGCTTAAATAAGCGGCCGGGTTTTCAGGCACACTCCCTCAACGTATAAGGATACAAATGAATTTAGCACATCAAATTGCCCTGGTAACGGGCGCATCGCGTGGCATCGGCAAGGCCATTGCCCAGGAGCTGGCCCGTCAAGGCGCCCGCGTGATCGGCACCGCCACCACCGAAGCCGGCGCCGAGGCGATCTCGGCCTATCTGGCCGAGCTCGGCGCAGAAGCCGGCAAGGGCATGGTCCTCAATGTCACCGACGCCGCGCGCTGCGCCGCCGTCATCGACGAAATCAGCAAGACCTGGGGCGCCGTCGGCATTCTGGTCAACAACGCCGGCATCACCCAGGACCAGTTGGCCATGCGCATGAAGGACGAGGAGTGGGACAGCGTCATCGCCACCAACCTGAGCTCGGTCGGCCGCCTGTCGCGCGCCGTGCTGCGCGGCATGATGAAGGCCAAGACCGGGCGTATCATCAACATCACTTCGGTGGTGGCGTCCTCCGGCAATCCGGGCCAGATGAACTACGCCGCCGCCAAGGCCGGCGTGGAGGGCATGGGCCGCGCGCTGGCGCGTGAAATCGGCAGCCGCAACATCACCGTCAACAGCGTGGCGCCGGGCTTCATCGACACCGACATGACCAAGGCGCTGGGCGAAGAGCAGCATGCCGCCTTGCTGACCCAGATTCC
Organism: Duganella sp. GW821-FHT07G03; assembly: GCF_059418605.1. Classification (NCBI taxonomy): domain Bacteria; kingdom Pseudomonadati; phylum Pseudomonadota; class Betaproteobacteria; order Burkholderiales; family Oxalobacteraceae; genus Duganella; species Duganella sp. GW821-FHT07G03. Next base: position 351,075 of record NZ_JBWKQE010000001.1, on the reverse strand, counting down.
GCTGGCGCGCCTGGGCAAGCCCGAGGACATCGCCGCCGCCGTGGCCTTCCTGGCGTCGCCGCAGGCGGCGTATATTACCGGTACCACCCTGCACGTGAACGGCGGGATGTACATGAACTGATGTGTTCCGGTGGCGTAAAATTCACCGGATCTCGTCTTTTAGCAGTGATTTCGGACTAGTTGTAGGCAAATACGCAGCAGCTACCGAAATTAGTTTTTCAGTGCGCAAACCTGATAAAATGCGCGCTTTCCGTAACAAACAAAATGGAGCCATAACATGTCGGATATCGAACAACGCGTTAAGAAAATCGTCGCTGAGCAACTGGGCGTCGCCGAAGCAGACATCAAGATCGAATCCTCGTTCGTCGACGACCTCGGCGCTGACTCCCTGGACACCGTGGAGCTGGTGATGGCCCTGGAAGACGAATTCGAAATGGAAATCCCTGACGAACAAGCAGAAAAGATCACCACCGTGCAGCAAGCGATCGACTACGCTACCGCCCACGTCAAGGCGTAATTTCTGCCCGATCGACTTTAGGAGAATCGCTTGAGAGGTTCTAAAAACCGTCGTGTTGTCATCACCGGCCTGGGCGCCGTGACTCCGGTCGGCAATACTGTTGCCGAATCGTGGGCCGCGATCACCGAGGGTAAATCCGGGATTGCCAACATCACCAAGTTTGATGCGCAAGCTTTCACCACCAAGTTCGCCGGTGAAGTCAAAGGCTTCAATATCGAGGATTACATCCCCGCCAAGGAAGCGCGCCACATGGATACGTTTATCCATTACGGCATGGCGGCCGGCATGCAGTCGGTGCAAGACTCCGGCATCGTCGTCACCGAAGAGAACGCCGATCGCATCGGCGTCATCATCGGTTCCGGTATCGGCGGCCTGCCGCTGATCGAAGAAACCAAGGAAGAGTACGACAAGCGCGGTCCGCGCCGTATTTCGCCGTTCTTCGTGCCTGCCTCGATCATCAACATGATCTCGGGCAACCTGTCGATCAAGTACGGCATGCGTGGTCCTAACCTGTCGATCGTCACGGCCTGCACCACCGGCCTGCACTGCATCGGCGCGGCTGCCCGCATGATTGAGTACGGCGACGCCGACGTCATGGTGGCAGGCGGTGCGGAATCGACCGTGTCGCCACTGGGTCTGGGCGGTTTCGCCTCGGCCCGCGCGCTGTCGACCCGCAACGACGATCCAGCGACCGCGTCCCGCCCCTGGGACATGGACCGCGACGGTTTCGTGCTGGGCGAAGGCGCTGGCGTGATGGTGCTCGAAGAGTACGAGCACGCCAAGGCCCGCGGCGCCAAGATCTACGCTGAGCTGCTGGGGTTCGGGATGAGCGCTGACGCTTATCACATGACCTCGCCATTGGAAGATGGCAGCGGCGGCAGCAAGTCCGTGATTGCAGCGCTGGCCAACGCCGGCATCAATCCGGACCAGGTGCACTACCTGAACGCACACGGCACGTCGACCCCGCAAGGCGACGTGGCGGAAGTGCAGGGCATCAAGCGCACCTTCGGCGCGCACGCCAAGAACATGGTGATCAATTCGACCAAGTCGATGACCGGTCACCTGTTGGGCGGCGCCGGCGGCCTGGAAGCAGTGTTTACGGTACTGGCGGTACACCATCAGGTGTCGCCTCCGACCATCAACATCTTCAACCAGGACCCTGCTTGCGACCTGGACTTCTGCGCTAACGTGGCCCGTCCGATGAAGATCGAGTATGCAGTCAAGAACTCGTTCGGCTTCGGCGGTACCAACGGTAGCCTGGTGTTCGGCAAGATCTAAAGTCCGTAAAAAGTTCGACCTCGCGTTGAACTAATCCCCGCGATCCCTGTCAAAACAGGGTGAGCGTGGATTCGGCGCCGGCATTCGCCGGCGCCAGAATTGCCCGGCCTTCGCGGTCGGCGCTTCCGATTGTTATTCCCTGTTTTGTTGCACCGTTGTTGAACGCACGCTGCTGTCATGTCGATCGCGGTTTCCGTCATCGTTCGCCCCTCGTCCGGTTTGCGCCTGCTGCATGCCGGCGCGTGTTGCTGCGCGATGGTGTCGGCTGCCGCCTGTCCCGGTTGGTACGCGCCATTGTGTTGCGTGCTGGCCGGGCTATTTGGCCTGTGGCATGGACGTCCGTATCGTTTTGCACGTCAGCTTGATATTTCCGCTGTCGGCCAATTGCGGCTGACGGTATACCGGGAGACGGGGATGGCGCTGCGCCTGCTGGAAGGCTCGACCATATGGCCGGGTTTGCTGCTTTTGCGGCTGGGCGACGGCGACGGCCACGTGCGGCTGGTGACGGTGTTGCTCGACAGTGTAACGCCCGCCGATTGGCGCGCCTTGTCGCTGGCTTGCCGGGCCATCGCCGCACGGGCTGAAATAAAAACGCGAACACTGTGAACTTCTTGCAGCGGGCTAACTCTATAGCATATGGCTATATTATTCGGCCACGCTGCATGCCACCGAGGAATGCAGGAGTGACGACAGAACGTGAGTGCGACCAGGTGCTGGTGGACCGGGTACGGGATGGTGACAAGCAGGCGTTTGATCTGCTGGTGGCGAAATACCAACGCCGGCTGATGCGCCTGCTGTCGCGCATCGTCCACGATCCGGCCGAAGCCGAGGATGTGGTGCAGGAGACATTTATCAAGGCCTACCGCGCGCTGCGGCATTTCCGTGGCGACTCGGCCTTTTATACGTGGCTGTACCGCATCGGCATCAACACCGCCAAGAATTTTCTGGCGACGCAGGGGCGCCGCACGCCCACGTCGACCGAAGCCGACGCCGAACAAGCCGAAGCCTTTAACGATGGCGAGCATTTGCGCGACATCAATACGCCGGAATCCATGCTGGCAAGCAAGCAAATCGCCCAAACCGTCAACGCGGCGATGGACGCCTTGCCCGTGGATTTACGCACCGCGATCGCCTTGCGCGAGATCGAGGGACTGAGCTATGAGGAAATTTCCGACATCATGGCCTGTCCGATCGGCACGGTGCGCAGTCGCATATTCCGCGCCCGCGAAGTCATCGCCGAGAAATTGAGGCCTATGCTGGATTTGCCGGTTGACAAGCGCTGGTAAGCGGCGAATGATGGCAATTCTTATTGGCGTCTGGCAATGCGCCTGCGGCTGGCGCGGCGGACTTGTTTTGACATGGCGGGAAACGCGATGGATACCCAGAAAAGACTGCACGAAAACATCTCGGCGCTGGCCGACGGCGAGTTGGCGGACAGCGAGCGCGAACTGGCCCTGGCGGCGCTGGACACGCCGGAAGGGCAAGCCGCCTGGCGCGCCTACCATCTGACCGGCGACGTGCTGCGCGACCAGGCCAAAGGCGAGCTGAGCGAAGGCTTCAGCGCCTCGCTGGCGGCGCGCCTGGCGGCCGAACCTGCCCATGTCCCCGATGCCGCACCGGCGGGCCGCGCAGCCGGCCCTCTGGCGCCCGATCCGGCCGAGTCACCGGCGGACGTCATCTTGCCTTGAAAAGCATACGCTTTTAACATCTGCGTACGCACCGTCGGGCGACTTTTCGCTTACCATACGCTAGCCTTAGCCTCGCGCGGCTCGCCCGAGGGGTACGTGCGTTCCAGAACTTTATAGAGACCGATACTTTCCATGAAAAATAATTTCTCTGTTGGTAGTAAAACTCTTTCCGCGCTGCTGGTCAGCGCAAGCGTATGGATGTCGCCGGCCGTGCTCGGCATGGCGGCTGCGACGGCCGCCGCGCCGGTCACCGGCGCCGTCATCGGCCTGCCGGACTTTGCCGACCTGGTCGACCGCGTCGGCCCGGCGGTGGTCAACATCCGCACCACCGAACGTCTCAAGCTGGGCAGCCGCGGCAACGCCGACGGCCAGCCGGGCGAAGAGGAAATGCAGGAATTCCTGCGCCGCTTCTTTGGCGGCGCCTTGCCGCAGCCGGGCAATCCCGGCGGCAAGAGCGTGCCGCGCGGCCGCCGCCAGGCGCCGTCCGACGAGCCGGTGCAGCGCGGCGTCGGTTCCGGCTTCATCCTGTCGGCCGATGGCTACGTGATGACCAACGCCCACGTGGTCGACGGCGCCGACGAGGTGTTCGTCACCTTGACCGACAAGCGCGAGTTCAAGGCCAAGGTGCTGGGCGCCGACGCCCGCACCGACGTCGCCGTGCTCAAGATCGAGGGCGACAAGCTGCCGTTCCTGCTCATGGGCGATTCGGACAAGATCCGCGTCGGCGAATGGGTGATCGCGATCGGCTCGCCGTTCAACCTGGAAAACACCGTCACCGCCGGCATCATCTCGGCCAAGCAGCGCGACACCGGCGACTACCTGGCGCTGATCCAGAGCGATGTCGCGGTCAATCCCGGCAACTCGGGCGGCCCGCTGATCAATATGCGCGGCGAGGTGATCGGCATCAACTCGCAGATCGCCACGCTGTCGGGCGGCTACAACGGCATTTCCTTCGCCGTGCCGATCGACGAGGCGATCCGCGTGTCGGAGCAGCTGAAGAAAAGCGGCAAAGTCACGCGCGGGCGCATCGGCGTGCAGATCGGCGAAGTCAGCAAGGAAGTGGCGGAATCGCTGGGCTTGAAGAGCGCGCAGGGCGCCGAAGTGTCGCTGGTGGAGCCGGGCGGTCCTGCCGACAAGGCCGGCATCAAGGCGGGCGATATCATCCTCAAGTTCAACGGCGTGCCGGTGAACCGATCGTCCGACCTGCCGCGCTTGGTGGGCGGCACGGCGCTGGCCAGCAAGGCCACCGTGACGGTATGGCGCAAGGGTCAGCAGCTGGACCTGGCGGTGACCGTGGCCGAGCTGCAGGCGGACAAGACGGCCAAGGCCGGCAAGACCGAGCCGGAGGCGGTGGTCAAGGCCAACGCGCTGGGCTTGAAGGTCAGCGACCTGACGGCCGAGCAGAAGAAGGACCTGGGCGTTGACGGCGGCGTGGTGGTGGACTCGGCCGAAGGCGTGGCCGGCCGCGCCGGCGTGCTGGAAGGCGACGTGCTGCTGCAATTGAATAACGTTGAAATCAAGGACGCCAGGCAGTTCAACGCGGCCGTGGCCAAGCTCGACGCGAAGAAGGCCTCGGTGCTGCTGGTGCGCCGCGGCGACGTCACGCAGTTCGTTTCCGTGCGTCCTAGCGCCAAGTAAGGAGTTCGCCCCGCCCGTTTCGGCGCGGCGGGGCGCCAGTCATGCATTTTACCCTCTACTCCCGCAGCTACTGCCACCTGTGCCAGGACATGCTGGACGCCCTGATGCGCCTGCAAACGCCGGAACGGCCCATCACCGTCGACGTGATCGACGTCGATGCCGACGACGCCCTGGTGGCCCGTTTCGACGAACTGGTGCCGGTGCTGTACGCCGACCTGTCCCAGCCCGAGCTGTGCCACTACTTCCTGGACGAAGCAAAAGTGCGGCAACTGCTCAAATCTGCTTAATAAATAAGCATCCTCGCGACATTTTTTGCCCCCGGACCTTAAGCAATATGCATTTCACACCGCATAAGTCGGCCTTTCCCCTCTGAAATCCGGTAAAATGCGGGGGTAGAAAAGCTTACGTTTTGCTTTTAGTGGCTGTCATCAAGGCGCTCGCCAGGGCATTACCGCCCCGCTCGGAGCGCTTTTTTCGTATTGCGCGCGGTTTCCGCGCCCCCGTCGTTTCAAACCCGTTTTTGAATATTTGTTAATGAACAACATACGCAATTTTTCCATCATCGCCCACATCGACCACGGTAAATCCACCCTGGCGGACCGTATCATTCAATTGTGCGGTGGCTTGTCCGAACGCGAGATGGAGTCGCAAGTGCTCGATTCGATGGATCTGGAGCGCGAACGCGGCATTACGATCAAAGCGCAGACCGCGGCCCTGAAATACAAGGCCCGCGACGGCCAGATCTACAACCTGAACCTGATCGACACCCCCGGCCACGTCGACTTCTCCTACGAAGTGTCGCGCTCGCTGTCAGCCTGCGAAGGCGCGCTGCTGGTGGTCGACGCTTCCCAGGGCGTGGAAGCCCAGACCGTGGCCAACTGCTACACCGCGCTCGACCTGGGCGTGGAAGTGGTGCCGGTGCTCAACAAGATCGACTTGCCGAACGCCGATCCGCCGACCGCCATCGCCGAGATCGAAGACGTGATCGGCATCGAAGCCGGCGACGCCGTCCACTGCTCGGCCAAGACCGGCCTGGGCGTGGAAGACGTGCTGGAATCGATCATCGCCAAGGTGCCGCCGCCGAAGGGCGACCCGGACGCGCCGCTGCAGGCGCTGATCGTCGACTCCTGGTACGACGCCTACGTCGGCGTGGTGATGCTGGTGCGCGTGATGAACGGCACCCTCAAGCCCAAGGACAAGATCAAGCTGATGGCCACCGACTCGCTGCAGCTGGTGGAAGACGTCGGCATCTTCGCGCCGCGCTCGGTCTCGCTGCCGCAGCTGTCGGCCGGCCAGGTGGGCTTCATCATCGCCGGCATCAAGGAATTGAAGGCCGCCAAGGTGGGCGATACCGTCACCCTGGCCAACCGTCCCGCCGCCGCGCCGCTGCCGGGCTTCAAGGAAGTGCAGCCGCAGGTGTTCGCCGGCCTGTTCCCGGTCGAAGCCAACCAGTACGACGCGCTGCGCGACTCGCTGGAAAAGCTGAAACTGAACGACGCCGCGCTGATGTACGAGCCGGAAGTGTCGCAGGCGCTGGGCTTCGGCTTCCGCTGCGGCTTCCTCGGCCTGCTGCACATGGAAATCGTCCAGGAACGCCTGGAGCGCGAATTCGACCAGGACCTGATCACCACCGCGCCGACCGTGGTGTACGAGGTGGTCATGCGCGACGACAGCATCGTCAAGGTGGACAATCCATCGAAGATGCCTGAGCCGACCAAGATCAACGAGATCCGCGAGCCTATCGTCACGGTCAATCTGTACATGCCGCAAGAATACGTCGGCTCGGTGATCACGCTGTGCATCGGCAAGCGCGGCGTGCAGATGGATATGGCCTACCACGGCCGCCAGGTCAAGCTGGTGTACGAAATGCCGATGGGCGAGATCGTGCTGGACTTCTTCGACAAGCTCAAATCGACCTCGCGCGGCTACGCCTCGATGGACTACGAGTTCAAGGAATACCGCGCCTCCGACGTGGTCAAGGTCGACATGTTGATCAACGGCGAGAAGGTCGACGCGCTGGCCATCATCGTGCACCGTTCCAACTCCGCCTATCGCGGCCGCCAGGTGGCGGCCAAGATGCGCGAACTGATCCCGCGCCAGATGTTCGACGTGGCGATCCAGGCGGCCATCGGCGTCAACGTGATCTCGCGCGAGAACGTCAAGGCCTTGCGCAAGAACGTGCTGGCCAAGTGCTACGGCGGCGACATCAGCCGTAAGAAGAAGTTGTTGGAGAAGCAAAAAGCAGGTAAAAAACGCATGAAGCAAGTGGGCTCGGTAGAGATTCCACAAGAAGCGTTCCTGGCAATCTTACAAGTGGACGACAAATGAACCTGCAAGTGATCTTAGGTAACTTTGCTTTAATCCTGTTCGTGCTGATGGTGATCACCGGTGTGATCTGGTTCCTGGATGTGTTCTACCTGGCCAAGCAGCGCCGTGCCGCCGCCGACCGCGCGCTGGCCGACTACGACGCCCGCAACGCCAAGCTGACCGCCGACGGCATCAAGCTCGACAACCAGGGCAATCGCGCCGCGATCGAGGCCGCGCTGCTGCGCCAGCCGACCTGGATCGAATACTCGGGCAGTTTCTTCCCGGTGATCGCGCTGGTGTTCTTCCTGCGCTCGTTCCTGTACGAGCCGTTCAAGATCCCGTCGTCGTCGATGGTGCCGACCCTGCTGGTGGGCGATCTGATCCTGGTGAACAAGTTCACCTACGGCATCCGCCTGCCGGTGTTGAACCAGAAGATCGTGCAGATCAACAACCCGCAGCGCGGCGATGTGATGGTGTTCAAATATCCGCTGGACATGAGCCAGGATTACATCAAGCGCGTCATTGGCGTGCCGGGTGATAAAATCACATATGAAAACAAACGCTTAACGGTGAACGGCGCGGTAGTGAAGTACACGCCGCTGGACGACTACCTCGACGACGAGCACCTGGCCTACAACAAGCAGTTCCAGGAAGACTTGACCGGCGTCAGCCACCGCATCCTCAACAACGAGGCTGCGCCTACGCTGAGCCTGGATGGCGTGAAGAAGTTCCCGTACAGCGAAAATTGCACCTACAAGTATGAAGGCTTTACCTGCGTAGTTCCGCAGGGAAATTACTTCATGATGGGCGACAACCGCGACAACAGCGCGGACAGCCGCTACTGGGGCTTTGTGCCGGACAAGAACATTGTTGGTAAAGCATTCTTCGTGTGGATGAACCTGGGTAACCTGCGCCGCATCGGCAGCATCCATTAATCATCCACGCTCGGCGGGCCACGGCGAAAGGGACTAAGATGCAATCAAGCTTGAAGCAGCAGCAGGGCGTTTCCCTGGTCGGACTGATCATCGTGCTGGCCGCGCTGGGCTTTGTCGGCGTGCTGGCGCTGAAGATCGTGCCGACCTACACCGAATACCGGGCGATCCAGAACGCCATCGTCACGGCCAAGGCCACCGGCGGTTCCGTGCTGGAGATGCAGAAGTCGTTCGACGCCAACGCCACCACCGGCTACATCAGCTCGATCACCAGCCACGATCTGCTGATCGCCAAGGAAAATGGCGAGTTCGAAATCAGCTTCGCCTACGAAAAGAAAATCCCGCTGGTTGGCCCGGCCAGCCTGTTGTTGGAATACCAGGGCACCACGTCGAAAAACGGCGTGCCTGCCCCGGCCAAGACCGATCAATAAATCAAGCAATCAGCTTAAAAAAGAACCGAACCGTATAATGAATCTTCAGTTATTGCAAAACCGCTTAGGCTATACGTTCCAGGATGCTGGCCTGTTGCAGCAAGCCTTGACGCACCGTAGCCACAGCAGTTTGCATAATGAACGACTGGAGTTCCTGGGCGATTCGATCCTGAACTGCGTGGTGGCGTCCATCCTGTACGAGCGTTTCGTGACGATCGACGAGGGCGACCTGTCGCGCCTGCGCGCCAACCTGGTCAAGCAGCAGTCGCTGTACGAGATCGCGCAAAAGCTGGAGCTGTCGCAGTTCCTGCGGCTGGGGGAAGGGGAGTTGAAGTCGGGCGGTTTCCGCCGTCCCTCGATCCTGGCCGACACGCTGGAAGCGCTGCTGGGCGCCATCTTCCTCGACGCCGGCTTCAACCCCGCGCGCGACGTGATCCGGGCCTTCTACATTCCCATCCTGGAATCGGTGGACCCGCAAACCCTGGGCAAGGACGCCAAGACCCTGCTGCAGGAATTCCTCCAAAGTAAGAAGATTTCACTTCCGCTGTACAATGTGGTTGCCACCCATGGCGCCGCGCACAGCCAGGAATTCGAAATCGAATGTCTGGTGCCCAAGCTGGGCATCCAGGTCTACGGACGCGGCGGAAGCCGCCGCGCCGGCGAACAGGCCGCCGCCAAATTGGCGCTGGAAGTGGCCGAACAAGCGTTGGTGAAGACGCCGGCCGCCGGCCGCAAGTCCAAACCGCGCGCTGCCCAGCTCAAGCTGGCCGGCATCGCCACCGTGCAGACGACCGAGGCCGGTAATGAACCGTCGCCACCGCCTGCCAAAGCAGCAAACAAGTAAAGAGAACTGAAATGAATACCGAAACGACCTCCGCCAACTTCCGTTGTGGCTATATCGCCATCGTGGGCCGCCCGAACGTGGGCAAATCGACCCTGATGAATACGCTGATTGGCGCCAAGGTCAGCATCACCTCGCGCAAGGCGCAGACCACGCGCCACCGCATCACCGGCATCCAGACCCATGACGACGCCCAGTTCATCTACGTCGACACGCCGGGTTTCCAGACCCGCCACTCGAACGCGCTGAACAAGACGCTCAACAAGACCGTCACCAACACCCTGATCTCGTCCGACCTGATCCTGTACGTGATCGAGGCGGGCACCTTCGGCCCGGCCGACCAGCAAGTGATGGACCTGCTGCCGACCGAAGTGCCGGTGATCCTGGTGATCAACAAGTCCGACCGCGTCAAGGACAAGGCGGTGCTGCTGCCGTTCGCCCAGCAGGTCGCGGCCAAGTTCAACTTCGCCGCCATCGTGCCGGTGTCGGCCAAGCTGCGCTTCCAGCTGGACGGCCTGGAAAAAGAGATCAAGCGTTTCCTGCCGGAGAACCAGCCTATCTTCGGACCGGACGACATCACCGACCGCAGCGAGAAATTCCTGGCGTCGGAAATCGTCCGCGAAAAACTGTTCCGCTTCGTCGGCGACGAACTGCCTTACACCAGCACCGTGCTGATCGAGCAGTTCGAACAGGAAGGCGACCTGCGCCGCGTGTTCGCCGCCATCCTGGTCGAGCGCGACACGCACAAGTCCATGATCATCGGTAACAAGGGCGCGCGCCTGAAGGAAGTCTCCACCCAGGCCCGCCTGGACATGGAAAAACTGTTCGGCGGCCCGGTGTACCTGGAGATCTGGGTCAAGGTCAAATCCGGCTGGGCCGACAACGAAGCGGGTCTGCGCGCCTACGGCTACGAGTAATAGCAGAAAAAGCGAGGGACGATGTCCACCACCACGCTAGAGGCCGACATCGCAGCGGCACCGCAGCAGGCCGTGCCTGAGGCGGAGCGTGAAGTGGTGCCCGCACCCGCAGCACCAGCAGCACCAACAACTCCCAAACGCCCGCGCGCACCGTCGCGCGAGCGCACCTTCGGCACCAAGGTTGCAGGCCAGCCGGCCTTCGTCCTGCACAGCTATCCCTACAAAGAAACCAGTCTCATCATCGACCTGTTCACGCGCGACTTCGGCCGCGTGGCCTTGATCGCCAAGGGCGCCAAGCGGCCGCACTCGCAACTGCGCGGCGTGCTGCAAACCTTCCAGCCGCTGTCGTCCAGCTGGGTCGGCAAATCCGAACTGCGCACGCTGACCGAGGCCGAATGGGTGGGCGGCATGCTGCCGCTGGAAAAGACCGCGCTGCTGTGCGGCTTCTACCTGAACGAGCTGCTGGTCAAGCTGCTGGCGCGCGACGACGCGCACCCGCGCCTGTTCGACCACTACGTCGCCACCTTGAACCAGCTGGCGCACAACGAACCTCCGCCCATCGTCTTGAGAAAATTCGAACGGGCCCTACTTAAGGAGACAGGTGTCGCCGCCGACCTGACCCGCTGCACCGAAACCCGCCGCGCCGTGCAGGCCGACGTGGTCTACGTGGTGGATCCGGAACGCGGCCCGCGCCCCGAGCGCGCCGCCGATCCGTGGCCGCGCGTGGCCGGCAAGACCCTGCTCGACATGGAACGCGAAGACTACCAGGACGCCGCCACCCAGGCGCAGAGCAAGCAGCTGATGCGCTTCCTGCTGGCGCACCACCTGGGCGGCGCGCCGTTGAACACGCGCCAGATCCTGATTGACTTGATGCAGTTATAACTAGATAAACGGTATAGACTAATGAGCTTCCTGCAACCATCCGGCACCATCATCGACCTCGGCGTGAACATCGACCACGTCGCCACCTTGCGCAACGCGCGCGGCACCACCTATCCGGACCCGATCCGCGCCGCGCTGCTGGCCGAGCAGGCCGGCGCCGACTGCATCACCCTGCACCTGCGCGAAGACCGCCGCCACATCAAGGATGCCGACGTGATCGCGCTGGCGCCCCAGCTGCTGACCCGCATGAACCTGGAAGCGGCCGTCACGCAGGAGATGATCGACTTCGCCTGCCGCATCAAGCCGGCCGACGTCTGCCTGGTGCCCGAGAAGCGCACCGAAGTCACCACCGAAGGCGGCCTCGATGTCGTCACCCACTTCAAGGCCGTGCAGGCCGCCGTCAAGCAGTTGCAGGCCGAAGGCATCCGCGTCAGTCTGTTCATCGACGCCGACGAAGCGCAGATGAACGCCACCGCCGAAATCGGCGCGCCGGTGATCGAGCTGCACACCGGCCGCTACGCCGACACCGAAGGCGCCGAGCAGGCCGCCGAACTGGAACGCATCCACCGCGGCGTGCTGTATGGCGTGTCGAAGGGCCTGAAGGTCAACGCCGGCCACGGCCTGCACTACACCAACGTGCAAGCCATCGCCGCGATTCCGGAAATCGCCGAGCTCAATATCGGCCACGCCATCGTCGCCCATTCGGTGTTCGTCGGCTGGGAAAACGCCGTGCGCGAGATGAAGGCCATCATGGTCTCGACCCGCCTGGGACGGGCCAAGTGATCTACGGCATAGGTACCGACATCTGCAAGATCCCGCGCATCGAGGCGGCGCTGGCGCGCAACGGCGACCGTTTCGCCGCCAAGATCCTCGGTCCGCAGGAGATGGAAAAGTACCTGGCGCGCAAGACCAAGAACGCGGCGCGCGGCATCCGTTTCGTCGCCACCCGCTTCGCCGCCAAGGAAGCCTTCTCCAAGGCCATCGGCCTGGGCATGCGCATGCCGATGACCTGGCCGGCCGCGCAGATGCTCAACGCGCCCAGCGGCAAGCCGATGATCGTCTGCAGCGGGGTGCTGAAGGAATTCATGGAAAAGCATAAGCTGTCGGTACAGGTGACGGTCAGCGACGAGGAAGAATACGCCGTCGCCTTCGTCATCGTTGAACAAGCGCAGTGAGAAAACGCAGTGAGAAAATAGTATGACTGAACTGGAAGCCGCGCCCGATCCGCGCGAACAGGTGCTGGCCACCGTCGCCAAGCTGCCCAACCTGCCGGGCGTGTACCGCTATTTCGACGCCGACGACAAGGTGCTCTACGTCGGCAAGGCGCGCGACCTGAAGAAGCGCGTCTCCAGCTACTTCCAGAAAAACCTTAGCAGCCCGCGCATCGCCATGATGGTCGAACGCATCGCGCGGCTGGAGACCACCGTCACCCACAGCGAAGCCGAAGCGCTGATCCTTGAGAATAACCTGATCAAGGCCCTCAGCCCGCGCTTCAACATCCTGTTCCGCGACGATAAATCCTATCCTTACCTGAAGATCACCGGCGGCGACGCGCCGCGCATGGTCTATTACCGCGGCGCGGTGGACAAGAAGAACCAGTATTTCGGCCCGTTCCCCAGCTCGTGGGCGGTCAAGGAATCGATGCAGATCCTGCAGAAGGTATTCCTGATCCGCACCTGCGAAGACAGCGTGTATTCCAACCGCACCCGCCCATGCCTGCTGCACCAGATCGGCCGCTGCAGCGGGCCGTGCGTGGACCTGATCAGCAAGGAAGACTACAAGGCCGACGTCGAAAACGCCGCGCGCTTCCTGCGCGGCCGCCAGAGCGAAGTGATGGCCGACCTGGAAAAGAAGATGCACGCCTACGCCGGCGAGCTCAAATTCGAGCTGGCCGCCGGGGTGCGCAACCAGATCCAGTCGCTGTCGCGCGTGCTGCACCAGCAAAGCATGGAAACCACCGGCGACGCCGACGTCGACATCATCGCCGTGCTGGTGCAGGGCGGGCGCGCCTGCGTCAACCTGGCGATGGTGCGCGGCGGCCGCCACCTGGGCGACCGCGCCTACTTCCCCCACCATATCGGCGACGCCGCCGCGATCGCGGAAGAGCCGATCGAGCTTGAGGTGCTGGCCGCCTTCCTGGTCCAGCACTACACCGAGAAGTTCATCCCCGGCACGCTGATCCTGAACATCGAATTCGACCACCCGGCGCTGATGCAGGCCTTGCAGGAGCAGTGCGGCCACCGCATTCACCTGATCTTCCAGCCGCAGGACCAGCGCCGCAAATGGCTGGAGCTGGCGCAGAAGGGCGCCGAGATCTCGCTGGCGCGGCTGCTGTCGGAGCAGGGCTCGCAGCAGTCGCGCACGCGCGCGCTGGTCGAGGCGTTGCAGCTGGAGCCGGAAGACATCGACGCGCTGCGCGTGGAATGCTTCGACATCTCGCACACGCAGGGCGAGGCCACGCAGGCCTCGTGCGTGGTGTTCCATCACCACCAGATGCAGAACGGCGAATACCGCCGCTACAACATCAACGACATCACCCCCGGCGACGATTACGCGGCGATGCGCCAGGTGCTGATGCGCCGCTACGAAAAGGTCGCCAACGGCGACGGCGTGATGCCGGACGTGGTGCTGATCGACGGCGGCAAGGGCCAGATCGAAATGGCGCGCCAGGTGTTCGCCGAGCTGGGGCTGGACATCAGCCTGATCGTCGGCGTCGCCAAGGGGGAAGGGCGGCGCGTCGGCCTGGAGACGCTGATGTTTGTCGATGGCCGGGCCGCGCAGGAGCTGGGCAAGGAATCGGCGGCGCTGATGCTGGTGGCGCAGATCCGCGACGAGGCGCACCGCTTCGCCATCACCGGCATGCGCGCCAAGCGCGCCAAGACGCGCCAGACCTCGCGCCTGGAGGAGATCGAAGGCATAGGCGCCAAGCGCCGCCAGCGCCTGCTGGCGCGCTTTGGCGGCCTGCGCGGCGTGGTCGACGCCAGCATCGAGGACCTGAAGCAGGTCGAGGGCATCTCGAGTGCGCTGGCCGAGGAAATCTACCGCCAGCTCCATTAAGGCGTGCACAACAACAGTGCGCTGGTTTAATGTGCGGCGGCAAGGTAGACTAGCGGCGCATTAACAATTTTCACGGCCGCACTAATTTTCGAGCTTATGCCCTTCAATATACCGATACTGTTGACCTGGTTGCGCGTTGCGCTGATTCCGCTGGTGGTAGGCGTCTACTATCTGCCCACCACCGTGCTGCCCGTGGCGGATCAGAACCTGGCGGCCACGCTGGTGTTCATCGTCGCCGCCGTCACCGACTGGTTCGACGGTTTCCTGGCGCGCCGCTGGAACCAGACCTCGGCCTTCGGCGCCTTCCTCGACCCGGTCGCGGACAAGCTGATGGTGGCGGGCGCCTTGCTGGTGCTGGTGCAGCTGGACCGCGCCAACGCCGTGCTGTCGTTCGTCATCATCGGCCGCGAGATCGCCATTTCGGCGCTGCGCGAATGGATGGCTCAAATCGGCGCCTCCAAATCGGTGGCGGTCAGCTCGCTGGGCAAGATCAAGACCACCGCGCAGATGATGGCCATTCCACTGCTGCTGTTCCATGACGTGCTGTGGGGCGCCATCGACACCCAGTTCTGGGGCTCGCGCCTGCTGGAAGTGGCGGCCGTGCTGACGGTGTGGTCGATGTTCTACTACCTGCGCCTGGCCTGGCCGCTGATCAAGGAAAAAGCGGGCACGCTGAGCTAGTAACAAAATGCTATGATCTGCTGAGGTTCACCACACCAGATCAGGAGCACTGCCATGGCGTTCTGGAGATTCCTGGCCGCTTGCGCGGCAACCGCAATCTGCCTGGCAGCGCAGGCGCAGCAACAACCTTTCGTCTGCCGCACGCAGGAAGCAGGCCTGGGCCAGCCCAGCGTCGACAACCAGGACGGCATCGGTCACCCCGTGGTCGATGAAAGCAGCGGCGCCATCGTCGGCTACAGCCGCAATTGCAGCATCGCCACGCGGGTCCAGTACTTCTACCTTGCCGGCAGCCGCTTCAAGCCTTTCGATCCCGCCACCGGCTACACCGCACCGCCACCCGACCTCACGACCATACAGCGCAACGGCGCGGCCGTGCCCTTCGTGGTGCGGGTGGAAGTCGGCACCATCAACCGTTTCGTGTACACCATCGCCATGCTGGCGCCGGCGGCCTGGAACCGCAAGCTGGTGTACTGGCTGGGCGGCGGTGTCGGCATCGGCCATCATCAAGGCTTGCCGCTGTGGTTCAAGCCCGGAGGCTTGAGCGGCAACGAGCGCCAGTTGATGGTCCCCATGCTGGAGCAGGGCTACGCCATCGTCAGCTCGTCCGGCAATGAGGCCGGCGTCCATTACAACATGCGCCTGGCCGGGCAGACCGCCATGCTGACCAAGGCCCGCTTTGTCGAAGCCTATGGCGCGCCGCTGTTCACCATCGGCCTGGGTGGCTCGGGTGGGGCGGTGCAGCAGTACCTGTTCGCGCAAAACCATCCTGGCCTGCTCGATGGCGGCATTGCGCTCCAGTCCTATCCGGACATGATCACGCAGACCATCCCGATCTCGGATTGCCCGCTACTGAGCCAGTACTTCAAGGACGAGGTGGCGCTCGATCCCTCGTCGCCGTGGGCCAGGTGGACCAATCAGATCGCGATCGAAGGCATGAACGCCAGCGACAGCGCGCGCCATGCCTGGACCGGCGGCGCCGGATCGACCGAGTGCATCAACGGCTGGAAGATGGCAATCGTGACGGTGCTGAACCCACGCTACAAGGATGACCGCTACGACCTCGCGGCGGCCTTCTACCGCTATCCCGCCGGCGCCTTCGACCATGTCAAATGGACGCACTGGAACGACCTGGCGGATATCTACGGCACCGACAAGCAAGGCTATGCGCCCATCTCCATCGACAACGAGGGCGTGCAGTATGGCCTGAAGGCGCTGGAGCGGGGCAGTATAGGCATCGATGAATTCCTGCGCCTGAACGCCTGCGTGGGCGGCTGGAAGGAGCAGGCCGACTTCGTGGACTGGCAGGCCAAGGACGACCCCTACGACAGCCGCAACATGCTGCGCAGCGCCACCTGCCGCGATCCGCAGGGCGCACCGTCGCCGCGCCGCAGCGGCAGCGTGGAGGCGATGCGCAAGGCCTACAGCGCGGGCCAGGTGTTCACCGGTCAGCGCCTCGGCATCCCGATGATCGATCTGCGGCCCTATCTGGAGCCGGAGCTGAACATGCACAACGCGCGCCAGGCCTTCTCGGTGCGGGCCCGCCTGCTGGACGCCAACCGCGCCGAGGCCGGGCGCCAGGTGATCTGGTTCACCCGCTCCGAGGCCGACATGCGGGACAGGGTGCTGCAAGCCTTGTCGGTCATGGACCGGGTCCTGAGCGGAGGCCCGGCGCCGGCCGAATTCACCGACCGCTGCATCGATGCCGGCGGCGCCGTCATCGCCGCCGGCCCCTCTGTCTGGGGCGGCATCCTGGACGCCAGGCCGGCGGGCGCCTGCACCAAGGCCTTTCCGCTGTTTTCCAGCCCACGCATGGTGGCGGGGGAGTCCATCAGGGGCGACGTCTTCAAGTGCGCGCTGAAGCCGGTCGCGCAAGCGCTGCGGGATGGCAGCTATCCCGCCGGCGCGGCTTGGACGGCGCAACAACAGGCCTGGCTGCAGCGGATATTCCCGCACGGCGTCTGCGATTACAGCCAGCCGGACCAGGGCCGGCCGTCGCCTTTGAAGCGGAACCGATAAGATTGGCATCAAGGCCATTGACAGATGCCATGGATCATCTATAATGCTGGCCTGTTGTTGATGACAGCGACGCGGGAGTAGCTCAGTTGGTAGAGCGCAACCTTGCCAAGGTTGAGGTCGAGAGTTCGAGACTCTTCTCCCGCTCCAAGTTATCAAGAACTAAGTAGCACTGGCAATAATGACCGCTAGCTGCTATGATGTTGGACTCCAAATGCGGGAGTAGCTCAGTTGGTAGAGCGCAACCTTGCCAAGGTTGAGGTCGAGAGTTCGAGACTCTTCTCCCGCTCCAGTTTCTTTGAAACTGGTTGGCGCAGTAAAAATCAGTAGCTCCAATGCGGGAGTAGCTCAGTTGGTAGAGCGCAACCTTGCCAAGGTTGAGGTCGAGAGTTCGAGACTCTTCTCCCGCTCCAGAATTCCGGATCGCAGCGCGTAACCCCGCTGTGCGTCTTAGTAAATAGTTTCCTCTGGCGAGGTAGCAAAGCGGTTATGCAGCGGCCTGCAAAGCCGTCTAGGTCGGTTCGACTCCGATCCTCGCCTCCAGACAATTTGAACTCCAAGCGGGAGTAGCTCAGTTGGTAGAGCGCAACCTTGCCAAGGTTGAGGTCGAGAGTTCGAGACTCTTCTCCCGCTCCAGTATGTAGAAGGGCAGCCGATGTGGCTGCCCTTTTTGCATTGCAAGAACGGTGGCAGCATTCACTGGTTGCGCTGTCCACCTGATCAGTTTGCAGCTTGCGCCTGACGTGTAACGAGCGGAGCATTTTCGGTTGAATAGCGGACCGTAAGGGACTCTCCATCTTGATAGGCGACGGGTAGCTGACCTTGCGTCCTGTTTGCTGTCTCGAGCATCAGTCGTGATACGAGAGGGGTGTGACATAACCGTTTCGAATGCAAACGGCAGTCGTCCGGCGATTGCTTCGGCGCGCGCCGCCATCGCTGCGCGTTGGGCAGCCTCGTCGCGGGCATTTTGATCCGGAAATTCACCCTTCAGGTCTTTGGCCACCTGGTCCGGATTGATGAAATGCTCTGGCAATGGCACCACGCCGCGCATGGTTGCGAGGCCGGTTAGCTTAAGTTCGTCTATTAATGATGTTTTGCCAGAACCATTCGGACCAGCGAACATTACGACCAGAGGGCGAAGGTCATGGCAAAAAACGCGACCAAAGCCGCGTTTTCAGAAAGTAGGTGGTTATTTTTGGCCAGCCAGTCTTCGACTAGCGTAGCTCGCCACGTCAAAATTAGTGGCTTTGTTCACGTCACGCTTCGGCGTCAATTCAGCGCGCCGTTTGATCTGGGCAAGCGTGTGTTCCATGTTGCCAACGATGGCCTTGTCCCATTGCTTCACCGTCGCACCTAGAAATGGTGCATTTCCCTGTAACGTAGTGGGGGAACGGAACCGATCAGCAGAGCCGGGCGTCTTGAGTTTCATGAAATTTCTCCTACTGAGATGTTTTCATTATAGACCAAAGCTGATAGAAGGCCCCGGGCTTGATCGGTTCGACTCCGATCCTCGCCTTCAGAAAATGGAACGCCACGCGCGGGATAGTTCCCGTTGACATGGAACGGGCCATGTAGATGCACTGAATCAGATCATCGCGATAGGATAGCAGTATGGCGTCACCACATTTAGTGCACAATGACGCCGTCCCCGCTCATTCCCGCGATTCATGACCTCTCCGCATCCAGACTCCGAAGCCGTCGCCGACACCGATCCTCTCGTCTATCGCACCCTGCTGGAATTGACCCGCGCCATCCCCTGGCGTATCGACTGGGCCAGCATGCGCTTCACCTACATCGGTCCGCAGATCGAAGAGCTGCTGGGCTGGAAACAGTCGAGCTGGCTGTCGGTGAACGACTGGGCCGACCGTATCCACGAAGAAGACCGCCAGAAGACGGTCGATTTCTGTGTCGCCCAGTCGCAACAGGGCGTGGACCACGAAGCGGACTACCGCGCGCTCACGCGCGATGGCGACCAGGTCTGGATCCGCGACGTGGTGCACGTGGTGCGGCATGCCGATGGCAGCGTCGATGCGTTGGTCGGATTCATGTTCGATATCACCGAGCGCAAGCAGGCAGAAGACAAGATCCTGCAACTGCAGCGCGAGCTGGAAGTGCTGTCCTACCGCGACAGCCTGACCGGCGTGGCCAACCGCCGCATGTTCGACACCCTGTATCCGGTCGAATGGGCCAAGGCGCGCGCCACCGGCGAGCCGCTGTCGCTGCTCGTCATCGACATCGATTACTTCAAGCAGTACAACGACCACTACGGCCATGTGCAGGGCGATGAGTGCCTGCGCCGCGTGGCCCAGGCGTTGGACAGCTGCGCCTCCCGCACGCGCGACCTGTGCGCGCGCTTCGGCGGCGAGGAATTTGTGCTGCTGCTGCCGGCCACCGACGAGGACGCCGCCCGCAACGTGGCCGAGCGCTGCCGCAAACTGCTGCTGCACAAGGAAATCCCGCACGCCCGCTCGGGCGTCGGCCGCGCGGTCACCGTCAGCATGGGCGTCGGCACCATCGTGCCCGGCGCCCATGACGACCGCAACGTCTTCCTGGACCGGGTCGACCGCCGCCTCTACCAGGCCAAGTCCGCCGGGCGCGACCGGATCTGCGACACCGAGACTTGATCAATTCCCGTTTTTACACTCCACACGAAAGTACAAGATGAAACAACTGCTGTCCACCTGCGTTATCGGCCTCACCCTGACCTTGGCCCTGGCCGGCTGCGAGCGCGCCAAGGCGCCGCAAACTGCGGCGGCCGACGCCACCCCTTTGCAAAAGATCGACACGGTGGTCGGCACCGGCAAGGAAGCATTGGCCGGCGTGACCGCCGTGGTCAACTACACGGGCTGGCTGTACGTCCAGGGTGCGCCAGCGCAGCACGGCGCCCAGTTCGATTCCTCCATCGGGCGCGAGCCGTTCAGCTTCCCGCTGGGCGCCGGCCGCGTCATCCCGGGCTGGGATGAGGGTGTCAAGGGCATGAAGGTCGGCGGCAAGCGCACGCTGATCGTGCCGGCCGCCATGGGCTATGGCGAAAACGGCGCCGGCCCGATCCCGCCGAACGCTACCCTGATCTTCGACGTCGAACTGCTGGACGTGCGCTGAGTTGTCCCTCAGGCGAAATACGGCGTCCAGCCTTTCTCAGCGCGCAACAGCGCTTCCAGGTAATAGTAATCGCCCCACAGGGTCGCCTCATCCACTCCCGCCTCCGCTAGCCGGTGATATACGCCGTGCCGCAGCAAGCCGTCGCAAGCGGGGCGGGCGCCCGCGCAGTGGGTGATGAGGGCGTGAAGCAGGCGCTGGCCTTGCTGCGCGTAGTGCTGCCGGCGCGGACAGCCGGGCGCCAGTTGCGCCGCAATCTCCTGCAGGCCGCAGACGGCGATGGCGACGGCTGAGCTGTCGCGCGGCTCGCCGCTGTCGTGCGCCAGGCTGAGGTCCCACAGCGCGATGCCGTCGGGAGGTAAATGCGCGAGGAAGTAATCGGCCGCCTGGATTGCCGTGTGCAGCAATCCCAGTTCCGGCAGTTGGCGATGGTTGAGAGCAAAGCCGTAGATGGCCCAGGCCTGGCCGCGGGCCCAGCACGATTGGTCCGACAGCCCCTGGTGGGTCGAGATGCGCAGCGCCGTGCCATCAACCGGATTGAGGTGCACGGTATGGTAGGTGGCGCCGTCAGGCCGGACCAGATGCTGGCGCATGCGTTCCAGGTGGCTGGCGGCGGCGTGGTGGAACCCGGCGCGGCCGGTGGTCCGTGCCGCCCAATGCAGCAGCGGCAGGTTCATGGCGCCGTCGATGATCACGCGGCCGCGTTGTTGCGGATCGTCCGGGGTACCCCACGACTGGATGACGCCGGCACCTGGCAGGAAGCGCTGCAGCAGCAACTCGGCGGCCTCGATGGCACACTTGCGGGCGCCGGGCACGGCGGCCAGCACGCCGGCCGGAATGCAGGTCAGCTGGTACAGGAAGCCGATGTCATGGTTGCCCAGATCGTCACGATGCGCCAGGCGCCGCATGAAGCTGGTCGTTTGCACGGTGGCGGCATGCCGGTAGCGGGCCTCGCCGGTGGCGGCGTATGCCAGCCACAGCTGGCCGGTCCAGAAGCCGGTGGTCCAGCCCACATTGGCGCCGACGGCATGGCCGTCGAGCTGGCGCGGCCGGTAGTGCTGGCCCTCCGTGGTGTCGCCGGGGAAGGACGCCGCGAAGTCGGGCAGCAGGGCGTCGATCTGGCGCAGCGCCTGCGTCAGTGCGGTGGCCTGGCCGGCGGTGGATGTGGTCATGCGGGGGTGGAAATGTAAGTCATGAGGTTAACGTTACCATAAACGGATAGGCAATTCAAGCATTTAGCCATCCA
Organism: Duganella sp. GW821-FHT07G03; assembly: GCF_059418605.1. Lineage (NCBI taxonomy): Bacteria > Pseudomonadati > Pseudomonadota > Betaproteobacteria > Burkholderiales > Oxalobacteraceae > Duganella > Duganella sp. GW821-FHT07G03. The sequence goes on along the minus strand of NZ_JBWKQE010000001.1, from coordinate 329,548 downwards.
GTGCAGCGGCCGGCCCCCGTGAGGATGAAAATTTCTGGGGCGGTCTGGATTTTTATGTGGTATCGTTAACTTATTCGATGCCGGCACACCTGCCGGACCCATTTGTTCCTTTAACCTTGGATGGATCGCCTATGTCGCGCCGCTTACTTGCTCCCTTCCCCCTGGCTAGCTTGTGCGCCAGCCTTTGCCTGATGGGCGTAGCCGGCACCGCGCCGCCGCCGGCCGCGGCCGCGAGCGCCGCCGCGCAGCCGGCCGTGCCGGCGCCGCAGGCGGTGCTGGCGATGATGGAGCGGGTGGCCGACTGGCAACTGGCCCATCCCACCACCTATCCCGCCGACGACTGGACCGAAGGCGTGGGCGACGCCGGCTTCATGGCGCTGAGCGGGATCTCGGGCCAGCGCAAATACCGCGACGCCATGCAGGCCCGGGGCGAGCAGGCCGGCTGGCAGCTGGGGCCGAGCCGTTATCATGCCGATGACCAGGTGGTCGGCCAGACCTATGCCGAACTGTATCTGCAAGTGCGCGATCCGCGCATGCTGGCGCCAATGCGCAGCCAGTTCGACGCGGTGCTGGCGCAGCCGCGCGAAGGCACGCTCGACTTCCTGGTGCCGGGCGTGCTGCACCGCTGGTCGTGGTGCGATGCCTTGTTCATGGGCCCCCCGACCTGGGCGCGCCTGAGCGCCGCCACCGGCGATCCGCGCTACCTGGAATTTGCGATCAGCCATTGGTGGAAAACCTCGGACTACCTGTACGACCAGAGCGAGCACCTGTATTTCCGCGACAGCCGTTACTTCCAGCAGCGCGAAGCCAATGGCAAGAAAGTGTTCTGGGGACGCGGCAACGGCTGGGTCATGGGTGGGCTGGCGCGCATGCTGCAGTACATCCCCGACAACCATCCGGAGCGGCCGCGCTTTGTGGCGCAATTCCGCGACATGGCCGAACGCATCGCCGGCCTGCAGCAGGCCGACGGCCTGTGGCGCGCCAGCCTGCTCGACCCGGGCAGCTACCCGAACCGCGAAACCAGCGGCACCGCGCTGTACACCTATGCGCTGGCCTGGGGCGTGAACCAGGGCTTGCTGCCGCGCGCCGTGTACGGCCCGGTGGTGCAGCGCGCCTGGCAGGCGCTGAGCTCGCATGTCGAAGCCGACGGCCGCCTGGTGCATGTGCAGCCGATCGGCCAGGACCCCAAGCATTTTGATCCAGCCTCGACCGATGTGTTCGCGGTCGGCGGCTTCCTGCTGGCCGGTGGCGAAATCTACCGCATGGGCCTGGAGCAGGGCGGCGTGCGGCAGGTCGCGGTCGCCAACCCCGGCGCCCTGCGCCGCCAGGAGGAGAGCCTGGAAGTGCCGGGCGCGGGCGCCGACATGGCGCTGGTCGACAGCCTGACGGCGCGGGTGCTGCCGGTGCAGGCCACCGAGCGCGGCCTGTTGTTCCAGGCCGACCTGGCGCCGGGTGAAACGCGCCGCTACCTGCTGTTGCCGCGCAGCCGGCTGGCGGCCCAGCCGCCGGTCGATGCGCGCGCCCACGCCCGCTTCGTGCCGGAGCGCATGGACGACTTCGCCTGGGAAAGCGACCGCACCGCGCACCGCGTGTACGGCCCGGCCATCATGACCGACCCGCGTGAAATGCTGGTCAGCAGCGGCGTCGATGTCTGGTCCAAATCGGCGCACCGGCTGGTGCTGGACGAGTGGTACCGGCGCGGCGACTACCATCTCGATCGCGGCGAAGGCCTGGACTTTTACCACGTGGGCCAGACCCGCGGCTGCGGCGGCTTGGGCATCTACGACGGCCAGCGCCTGCACGTTTCGCGCAACTACAGCAGCTGGAAAGTGCTGGCGGACGGCCCGCTGCGGGCGGTGTTCGAATTGCGCTATCCGGCCTGGGACGCGGCTGGCCGCCAGGTCGAGGAAACCCGGCGCGTGTCGATCGATGCCGGCAGCAATTTCAGCCGCATCGAAAGCCGCCTTGCCAGCCCGGGCGCGGCGCCGTTGACGGTTGGCGTCGGCATGGTCCGGCGCGACGGCGCCGGCCAGTATCGCGAAGACCGGCGTGGCTGGATGAGCTATTGGGAGCCGCAGCACGGCGCCGACGGCAACGCCGCCTGCGCCATCGTCCTGCCGGGCGCCACCGGCTTCGTCGCCCAGCAAGGGCAATATCTGGCGCTGGCGGCGGCCACGCCGGGCCAGCCGCTGGTCTATTACATGGGCGCCGGTTGGAGCAAGAGCGGCGATTTCCCGGACGCGGCGGCGTGGGAAGCCTACGTCGCCAACCGCGCGGCGCGGCTGGCGGCGCCGTTGGCCGTCAGCGTCTCGCCGTAAGCCCGGCACCATGCGCAAGCATCGACAACGCTGGCTGACGGGGGTGGCGCTGGCCGCCAGCCTGGTGACGGCCAGCGCCACCGCAGGCGAGCCCTACGGCGACCTGCTGGCGCGCTGGCAGGCGCGCCTGAACGGCGGGCCGGCGCTGGTGCGCGACGACGCGCTGGTGGCGCCGCTGCTGCAGGCCCAGGCGCGCCAGGCCCAGGCGTGGCTGGCCAGCATGCGTGTCCCGCAGGCGGCGCTGCCGCTGTGGGATGACGCCGCCCAGTTTGCGCATCCGCAGGGCTTGCTGGCGTCGGCCTGCGTCACCACCAACGCGGCGCGGCTGGCCCAGATGGCGCTGGCCTGGGCCACGCCCGGCACGCCGTCCTATCAGGATGCGGCGCTGGGCGCGGCCGCCGTGGCCGGCCTCGACTGGCTGGTGCGCCAGCACTACAGTGCCGGCCGCGCGCCCGTGGGCAATTGGTGGGACTGGCAAATCGGCGCCCCGCTGCATCTGTTGAATGCGCTGGCCATGCTGGAGCGGCGCGTGCCGCCCGAACTGGCGCAGCGCACGCTGGCCGCGGTGGCCTGGTTTGTCCCCGATCCGAACTGGCGCACGCTGCCTGACGGCCGCCCCGGCCCGGTGCTGGAAACCGGCGCCAACCGGCTCGACAAGGCCCTGCTGGCGATTCTGCACGGCATGCTGGCGCGTGACGGCGCCCGTATCGGCGCCGGCCGTGACGCCATCGGCGCCGCGCTGCAGGTCGTCGATCACGGCGACGGCTTTTACCGCGACGGTTCCTTTGTCCAGCATGGCGACATCGCCTACACCGGCAGCTACGGCGCGGTGGCGCTGGCCGACCTGGCGCGGCTGCTGTATCTGCTGGATGGCTCGGCCTGGCCCTTGCGCGATGCGGACGCCGGCCAGGCGCTGCGCTGGGCCCGCAGCGCCTTCGCGCCGTGGCTGATCGATGGCGCCATGCCGGACGCGCTGCGCGGCCGCAAGCTGTCGGCCAGCGAGCTGAGCGACCACCTGGTCGGGCGCGGCGTGATCGCCAGCCTGGCCAGCCTGGCGCAGCAGGCCGGGCCCGACGATGCGGCCGCGCTGCGCGCCGCCATCAAGGGCTGGATGGTGCGCGACCACAGCTTCGGCCCGTCGTATCTGGGCGCACCGGGCGGTCCGGGCGTGGCCGGCCTGGCGCCGTATGAGCTGGGGCTGCTGCAGGCGATCGGCGCCGACGCCGGCATACCGCCCGCGCCGGAAGCGCCGGGCGCGCGAGTGTATCCCTCCATGGACCGGGCGCTGCTGCGGGGCGCCGGCTTTGCCGCGGTGTTGAGCATGAGTTCGCCCCGCATCAGCGCCTTCGAATTCGGCAATGGCGAAAACCTGCAGGGCTGGTGGAGCGGCATGGGCATGCTGGCGCTGTACGACGCCGACCAGTCCCAGTACGGCCACGGCTACTGGGCCATGGTCGATCCGCGCCGGCTGCCCGGCACCACCACCGACCACAGCGGCAGCGGCCGGCCGCAGGAGTGGCGCCCGTCTCGCAACGACCAGGCCTGGGTGGGCGGCGCGGCGCTGGGGCGGGATGCCGCGCTGGGCATGGCGTTCAGCCTGCGCGGCGTGACCGGCTCCGACCTGGAAGGCAAGAAGTCGTGGTTCCTGCTGGGCCAGCGCATCGTGGCGCTGGGCGCCGGCATCCGCGCCAGCGCCGCCGGGGTCGAGACCATCGTGGCCAACCGCCGGCTGGGCGATGCCGCCGGCGCCATGCTGCTGGTCGACGGCGTGGCATTGCCCACCGGCGCCGCCGACGGCGCACGCTGGGCCCATCTGGCCGACCCGGCCGCAGGCAGCGCGCTGGGCATGCTGTTTCCGCAAGGGGCCGCGCTGCGCAGCGAGCGCGGTGAGCGCCGCGGCAGCTGGCGCGACCTGAACGAGCAGCAAAGCGCGGCCGTGCTGGCGGCGCCGTTCCAGAGCCTGGCCATCGCCCATGGCGCGGCGCCGCGCGCTGGGCGTTATGCCTACGTGCTGCTGCCCGGCGCCAGCGCGCAACAGACGGCGGCGGAAGCGGCCGCGCCGGCGCTGCGCATCGAAGCCAATGACGAGGCGGTGGCCGCCGTGGCCGATCCGGCGCGCGGCGTGTATGCCGCCAACCTGTGGCGCGCCGGCCGCGCGCCGCGCGCCGGGCGGCCCTATCTGCAGGCCAGCGGCGCCGCCGCGGTGGTGCTGCGCCAGGCCGGCGGCCAGCTGGAGTTGGCGCTGGCCGATCCGGCGCGCGCCGGCGGGGTGCTGGAATTGCAGCTGGCCCAGCCGGTCGCCGCGCTGCTGGAGGCCAGCCCCGGCGTCAGCGTGCTGGCGCTGGCGCCGGCACTGCGCCTGCGCATCGCGCTGGACGGGGCGGCCGGCGCCACGCTGGGCGCGCGCTTCCGTCTGCCGGACGCGCCTTGACAGCGGCCGGGGCGGCCTGCAACATGGCAACGCCTGTGGTTTTTTGGTACGGGCGCTGGAAAAGGCTTGCTGGCGAACCAGGTGGCTGGTATCGTTAACACAAAGGATCGCCCTGAAGGCGGTCGATCACTCGGATGAGGCGGTATGAAGCAGAAATCGGTAACCCTGGTGCAAGTGGCGGCAAAGGCGGGCGTGTCCGTGATGACGGCCTCGCGCGCCATTTCCGGCGAAGGCTATGTGTCCGACGACACCCGCGCCAAGGTGCAGGCCGCCGTCGCCGAACTGGGCTATGCGACCAATACGCTGGCGCGCATGATGAAGGGCGGGCGCACCAATGTGATCGGGGTGGTGGTCAACGACCTGGCCTCGGTGGTGGTCAACGCCTTTGTCTCGGCGCTGACCGAGGAGGTGCGCAAGTACCAGATGGACATGTTCATCTACAACTCGATCGACGACCTCGACCAGCAGGCCGGACGCCGCCACCGCGATTTGCTGCATGGCTTGTGGGATGGCCTGATCTATGTGCTGCCGCGCATGAGCGACGATTACCTGGCCACGCTGGAAGCGAGCCCCAGCCCCATCGTGCTGGTCAATTTCTGCCGCCGCGAGACCAGCTTGCCGGTGGTGTTGGGCGACAATTACAACGGTGCGCGCGATGCCGTGGCCAGCCTGGTCGGCCTGGGCCACCAGCGCATCGCCTTTATCCGCGGCACCCATTTCAGCGGACAAAGCGCCGAACGCGAGCGCGGCTATCGCCAGGCCATGCACGACGCCGGGTTGGCGATCGACGAGCGCTGGGTGGTGCAGGGCACGTTCAGCGAGCTGTCCGGCCTGGAGGCGGGGCGGGCGCTGCTGGCGCTGGACCAACGGCCGACGGCGATCTTCGCGGCCAACGATGAAATGGCGATCGGCTGCATGAATGCGCTGCGCGCCGCCGACGTCGCGGTGCCGGGCGAGATCTCGCTGGTCGGCTTCGACGATGTGCAGGCGGCCAGCCTGGTGCAGCCGCGCCTGACCACGCTGCGCCATCCGATCGCGCAGATGGCGCAGGCGGCGGTGCAGGAATTGATGCGCCGCATCCAGCAGCAGCCGGGGCTGCGCCAGCGCATCGAGTTCCCGAGCGAACTGGTGATACGCGAATCGGCCGCCGCCGCCCCCCAGGTGGCTGCGGCGCGAGTCTCCCGATCCCGCAAGACAGCGGGGTCTTGAATGGACATGCCCGGCGCGGGCCGGGCATGTCCATTTTTTTTCGGCAGCGTGTGATAACGTTCACATAGCCGGTGGCACAGAATTTGAGCGGGGCGCCAGGCGTTTCATTCAATGGGGAAATCCGAAAGTCAGATATATCGGAAGCAGTTCTTATATTATTCAAACGAGGAGACATGATGAGAGCAGACCAACAAGACAAGGGCGCGCCACTGGCGCTGCGTCCACTGAGCTACGCGGTGGCACTGGCGGTGCTGGGCATGGCGGGCAACGCCATGGCGCAGCAGGCCCCCGCCCAGGGCAGCGAGCTGCAACTGGACCGGGTGGTGGTGACCGCCAATAAGCGGGCCCAGAACCTGCAGGACGTGCCGGCCGCGATCACGGTGCTGAGCGACGCCACCTTGCAGCGCGAAAACGTCAAGGGCATCGACGACCTGCCCAACCTGTCGCCGGCGGTGACGGTCAGCTACAGCAGCCATCCGGGCAACTACAGCATCAATATGCGCGGCATCGGCACCTTCTCGTTCGGCATCGGGGTCGAGTCGGACGTGGCCGTCATCGTCGACGATATCCCGCTGGCGATCCAGGCCAATGCCTTCAAGGACTTGACCGACGTGTTCCGGATCGAAGTGCTGAAAGGCCCGCAAAGCACGCTGTACGGCAAGAGCGCGATCGCCGGCGCGCTCAACATCACCACCGCGCCGACCCGCGGCCCGATGCAGTTCAAGACCAGCGGCTACTACAGCAGCGACAAGGAATCGCGCCTGTCGGCCACCGTCACCGGCTCGGTCAGCGACACCCTCAGCATGCGCCTGGCCGCCAGCAAGACCAACTTCGACGGCCTGGTCAACAACCTGCACGACGGCAGCCATCTGAACGGCAACGCCGGCCAGTCGCTGATCGGCAAATTCGACTGGGCCCCGGTCGAGGGCCTCGACGTCGTGATCAGCCCGCGCTACAACGACACCAAGAATACCTGCTGCGTGATGCCGTTCACTTCGGTCAGCCCGGGCGGCTACTACAAGAAAAATCCGCTGCTGCCGATCGCCACGGTGCTGCCGGGGGTGAACTTCTCGTCGACCAATGTGGACGTCGTCAACGACTTCCAGAACGGCGGCAACTCGCACGACGCCGGCCTGGGCGTCAAGCTGAACTACACCTTCCAGGAAGGTTCGGCGCTGGCCGACTACACGCTCAGCTCGATCACCTCGTACGCCAACTACAGCATGTTCGACGCGCAGGACGGCGACGGCACGGCCACCGACGTGGTGCAGTATGAAACCCCGGCCGGTTTCCACGGCGGCCTGCAGCAGTACGGCAAGTTCGGCACCCAGGCGCGCAGCCAGGAATTGCGCCTGACCTCGCCGGACAAGGGCGCGTTCCGCTACGTCGCCGGCCTGTGGTATGGCGACAACCGGTTGCAGCGCGCGCTGACCCGCGGCCCGATCACCACCTACGTCACGGCCTGGGAAGCGACCGCCTTCAACACCAGCTATGCCGCGTTCGGCCAGTCGTCGTGGAGCATCACGGACAAGACCAGCCTGCTGACCGGGGTGCGCTTCAACCGCGAGAAGATCGGCTATACCTACACCCGCTACACGCCGCCGCCGGCAGCCCGGGTGCGGACCGAATACTACCAACGCGACGACACCGAGAACAAGGTCACCGGCCGCATCGGCCTGGAGCACCAGCTGACCCCGGACCACATGGTCTACGGCCTGGTCTCGACCGGCCACAAGGGCGCCGCCTACGACCTGACCAGCAGCTTCGGCGCCGCCAACGCCGCGCTGCCGCCGGTGCCGGGCGAGAACGCCAAGAACTACGAGCTGGGCGCCAAGCTGAGCCTTCTGAACAACCGGGCGCTGGTCAACCTCGCGCTGTTCCGCACCGATTTCACCGGCTTCCAGCAGTCGGCCGGCGAGGTCGACGCCGACGGCATCTTCCGCACCACCTTGCACAGCATCGGCGCGCTGCGCACCCAGGGCCTGGAAGTCGATGCGATGATGAAGGTCAGCCGCGAGCTGTCGCTGAATGCCGCCATCGGCCTGGTCGACGCCAAGATCCGCGACTTCCCGAACGGTCCCTGCTACACGGTGCTGAACGCCGACCACAGCGCCGTGGTGCCGAACGCGGCCTGCTCGGTCGACCCGCGCTTCAACAACACCAAGGTGCAGAACCTGTCGGGCAAGGTCTTGCCGAACGCGCCGAAGATCAAGCTCAACCTTGGTGCGCAGTACGAGCTGAAATTGGCCGAGCAAAGCTTCGACGGTTTCCTCAACGGCAGCTATCACTGGCAGAGCGAAACGCAGTTCGGCCTGAACCAGGACCCCGGCACCATCCAGGGCGCGTATGGCATCGCCAACCTCGGCCTGGGCATCAAGGACAAGGGCGGCCGTTATACACTGAGCCTGTTCGTCAACAATTTGTTGGACCAGCGCTATGCGGCCAACCTGGCCAACACCCTGGCCAATCCGACGTATAGCACGGCGAGCACCATCGTCAACACCACCTCGTGGACTCCGCCGCGCGACTACACCCGTTACTTCGGTGTGCGCCTGGACCTGGCGTTCAAGTAAGCTGTAGCACTAGGAAGGGCGGCCGGCGGGCCGCCTTTCTTTTGTCGGGCCATCCAAGCGCCCGGTGACTGGAGACTGATATGAATGAACGACGCCGCGCGTTGCGCTCGCTTGCCGGCCTGGGCCTGGCCACGCCGCTGTCCGCGCTGGCCGCGCCCCTGGCCGCCGCGCCGGACCGGGGACGCGCCGAACTGGCCGTCCTGCAGCGGAAAATCAACGGCCACGCGCAATTGCCGCCGACCTTCAATCCGCTGGCCGGCAATCCGCTGCGCACGCGCGCCGATGTGGTGCGCGGCATCAAGGACCTGTATCTGCCGCTGACGCCGTATTACTCGCAGGGCGGGGCGCGGGTCCGGCTCGATCCGTCGGCCACCATCTTCGACCAGGCGGCGGTGGACCTGGAGGGCTTTGCCCGGCCGCTGTGGGGCCTGGCGCCGCTGGCGGCCGGCGGCGGCGCCGACTTCGTCGACTGGGAACTGCTGCGCCGCGGGCTGGCCAACGGCACCGACCCGCAGCACCCGGAATACTGGGCAGCCTGCGCCGACCGCGACCAGCGCATGGTGGAACTGGCCGCCGTCGGCTTTGCGCTGCGCCTGATTCCGCACCTGCTGTGGCAGCCGCAATCGGCGCGCGCCAAGAAAAACATCGCCGCCTATCTGCAGAACGCCTATGGCCGCAGCTTCATCAGCAACAACTGGATGTTCTTCCGCCTGATGATAGGCCTGGGCCTGCGCGCGGTCGGCGAGCCGGTCGATGTGGCGCTGATGGCGCAGTACGAGCAAGCACTCGGCGCCTTCTACCTGGGCCAGGGCTGGTACCAGGACGGCGCCTTTCCGCGCGCCGACCACTATGTGGCGTTCGCCTTCAATTTCTACGGCGCCCTGTACAGCCGGCTGGGCGCAGGCCTGCCCGGCGCCCAGCGTTGCGGGCAGCGCGCGGCGGAACTGGCGCCGCACTTTGCGCACTGGTTCGCCGACGACGGCGCCGTGATACCGTTCGGCCGCAGCCTGACCTACCGCTTCGCCTGCGCCGCCTACTGGTCGGCGCAGGCCTTGACCGAGACCCCGGCAATGGGGTGGGGGGAGCTCAAGGGCATGATCCTGCGCCACCTGCGCTGGTGGTCGCGGCAGCCGATCGCCCATCGCGACGGCGTGCTGTCGCTGGGCTTTGCCTACCCCAACCAGCAAGCCACCGAGACCTATAGTTCGGCCGGCTCGCCGTACTGGGCCTTCAAGGTGTTTGCCTTCATGGCGCTGCCCGAGCAGCATCCGTTCTGGACCACGCCGGAGCAGGCGCTGCCGGCCGAGCGCGGCCCCGCCACGCTGCCGCAGCCGGGCATGCTGCTGTTCCATCCGGCCGGCGACGCCATCGCCCTGTGCAGCGGCCAGGAGGAAATCAAATCCTGGCTGCGCATGGGCGCCGAGAAGTATGCGAAATTCGCCTACTCGGCGCACTACGGCTTCAACGTGGAAACGGTGGCCAACCAGTACGAGTCGGCCAGCTTCGACAACATGCTGGGCTTCAGCCGCGACGGCGTGCATTTCCGCGTGCGCGAAGGCAACCAGGTGGCCATGATCGCCGACCAGCTGCTGTATGCGCGCTGGTCGCCCGACGAGGACATCACGGTCGAGACCTGGCTGTTGCCGGCCTCGCCGTGGCATATCCGGCTGCACCGCATCCGCAGCGCCGTCTCCTGCCACGTCACCGAGGGCGGCTTCGCCATCGAGCGCCGCGCGCATGGCCAGGCGCAGCAGGGCGAGGGCAGCGCCTGCCTGGTCACGGACCAGGACCTGTCCGGCATCCGCGACCTCGGTTCCAGCGTGGCGCGCAGCGGGCGGGTGCTGGAGGCCGTCCCCAATTCCAACCTGATCAATCCGCGCAGCAGCGTGCCGCAATTGCGCGCCACGCTGGCGCCCGGCGTCAGCCTGCTGTTGACGGCGGTGCTGGCGCAGCGCGATCCGCCGGCCGGCCTGCTGGCATGGGAGCGGCCGCCGGCGGCGCCCGCCATCGAGGCGCTGGAGCGCATCATCCGCGACAGCGGCGTGGCGGTCGGCACGATGCGCCGTTGAGCGCGCCGCAGCGGCGTGGCGTGGCCGACACAGCCGCGCCGCTTGCGCGCCATTCCCGCCCCTGGCGGCCCGATCGGCCTTGGGATTCCGGCACACACTGCCGTATAGTAAGGGCAGTGTGTGCCGGAGATGACAGGTGATCAAGCAACTGATGGAGGCGGCCCGCCATATGCGCGGCGGGTGGATAAGCTTGTGCGCGCTGCTCTTGCTGGGAGATTTGGGCTGGTCGCTGAAAGAGCGCGCGGTGCAGGAATTGTTCAAGGCGCAGCTGATGCTGTTCAGCCAGAACGCGATCCTGTTGAATGTGCTGCTGGGCGCCTTGCCGGCGCTGGCGGCGTTGACCATCAGCCCGGCCATCGGCGCCTGGAGCGACCGCAGCGCGACCCGCTGGGGGCGGCGCATTCCCTTCCTGCTGCCGACCAGCCTGTTGACCGCGTGCGCCATGCTGGGCCTGGCGTACAGCGAAGCGGCGGGCCGCGCGCTGGCCGGCAGCGCCGAGCCCACGCGTGCGATCGTGGTGGCCATGGTGGTGTGCTGGAGCGTGTTCGATGTCGCCACCTGCGTCGGCAACACGCTGTTCCTGGCGCTGATCAACGACACCGTGCCGCGCCACATCCTGGGGCGTTTTTGCGCCTTGTTCCGCATCGTCAGCCTGGCCACCGGCGCCGCTTTTTTCGCCTGTTTTTTCGATAACAGCCTGACTTCCTGGTTCCGGCCCTTGCTGATCGGCCTGGCCGCGGCCTATCTGGCGGCGATGCTGGCGGTGTGCCTGGGCGTGCGCGAACCGGCGCCGGGCGCGCGGGCGCCGGCCGCGGCGGCGGGGCCGGCCGGCGAGCTGGCGCTGCTGTTCGCGGCGGTGGCGCTGGCCGCGATCGCGGTGCTGCCGCTGAATATCAACAGCTACAATGCGCGCGCCCAGTTCGGGGTGGATGCGGCCAGCTTCGGCCGCGCCATCGCGCTGACCTATGGCATTTCGATCGTGCTGGCCTGGCCGCTGGGCTGGCTGGCCGACCGTTTCCATCCCTTGCGGGTGGGCGGCGCCGTGCTGGCGCTGTATGCGCTGGCGATGCTGGGGGCCTGGGCCGGCGTGGCCGGGCGCAGCTCCTTCCTGGTGGCGCTGGTGCTGCACGGGGTGTTGGCCGGCGCCTTCCTGACCGGCACGGCGGCGCTGTTGCCGGCCATGCTGCCGCAGGCGCGCTTTTCGCAACTGGCGGCGCTGTCGGCGGCGGCGACGGCGCTGCTGGCGGTGGTGTCGACGGTGGCCATGGGCGCGGCGCTGGACGGCGCCGGCCATGACTACCGGCTGCTGTTCCTGGTCGAGGCCGGCGTGGCCGGGCTGGGCGTGCTGCTGTGGTGGCGGCTGTTGCGGCGCCATGCGGCCGCGCGGCCGGCGCGCGGCCGGGCCTGGGTTCAGTCGTAGAACGGGCCGGTGCTGACGAACGGGCCGCCCTGGTACTGGCTGGCGCGGTCGTCGGCGGCCGGATAGGCGGCGCTGTCGGGGAACAGGTGGGCATGGACGCGCGAACTGTGGCGCGGCCGGTAGCCCAGGTGCGCGGCCTTGCTGTTGTTCCACCACAGCGCGTCGTTGTCCGACATGCCGTAGGCGATGGTGTGGCCGACGCGCGGCGCGAACAGCGAGCAGCGGATCAGCTCGATCAAATCCTCGTAGTGCAGATAGGTCACCATCATGCGCCGCGTGGCCGGCTGCGGGAACGCCGAGCCGATCCGCAGGCACACGGTTTCGAGGCCGAAGCGGTCGTAGTAGAAACGCGCCAGCTGCTCGCCAAAACATTTGCTGACGCCGTACAAGCCGTCGGGCCGGGTCGGGCTGTCCGCGTCGAGCTGGGTGGTGGTCGGATGGAAGCCGATCGCGTGGTTGGAGCTGGCGAACACCATGCGCCGCACGCCGGCCGCGTGGGCCGCCTCGTACAGGTGGTGCACGCCGACGATGTTGGCCTGCAGGATGGCGTTCCAGCCGGCCTCCACTGAAATGCCGCCGAAGTGCAGCACCGCGTCGACGCCTTCCAGCAGCCGCAGCATGGCGCCGCGGTCGGCCAGGTCGGCATAGACGATTTCCTCGCCGGGACCGGCCTGGCCCAGGCCGTCCAGGTCGGACAGCCGCACTACCTCGGCCCACTGGTGCAAGTGCGGTCGCAATACGCGGCCGAGGCCGCCGGCGGCGCCGGTCAGCAACAGGCGCTGGAAGGGTTTGGGGTGGTCACTCATGGTGTGCTGGTCTCCGGGACTGGGTGGATGGGGGCGCGCGCCGGGCGCTGTCGGGTGTCAGGCAAGCGTGGCCGCGTCAAGGTGTGCGCTGCGCTCAGCATGGCTGCGGCGCCGCGTTGCGGTGGCAGGCGCGCGCGTAGCGGGCCAGCACCTGGCCCACCTTGTGGCGCACCAGCGCGTCCGGGGTGGCGCGCAGCGCGCCGCTGCGCACCGCGGCCAGCTGCTGCGGCAGGTATTGGCTCAACAGCGGCAAGGGCAGCGGCTGCGCCGCCAGGTTGGCGTGCAGCCGCGCCAGCGCGGCCTGCACCGGCGGCTCGTTCCAGTAGTAGCGGCTGCGGTCGCTGAGCGCGAACTGGCGCAGCAGGCGCAATTGCGCCGGCGCGCCGGTGTAGTGCTTGTGCCAGTGGCGCGGCTGCTCCTGCATGCAGCGGTCCAGTACTTCCTCCAGATGCGAACGCTGCTCGACCGGCACCAGCGCCGCTTCGATCGCGGCCAGCGCGAAGCACGCTTCGCGCAGCGCATGGGTGGCGGCCGGGCCGACCTTCAGGATGGCGAAGTGGTCGCGCACCAGCGCATGCAGCGCCGCTTCCGACTGGTAATCGGTGGAGTGGGCTTCGTACACCAGCGGCTGGCCATGCAGCATGGCGGCCAGGCCGCTGGCCGCGGCCGGATCGTAGTCCTGCACCTGGCTGTGGTCGAAATCCACCCCCGGCTGCACCACCAGCGCGACCACGCGCTGCCAGGCCTCGCCCAGCCCGCGTTCGCCGAACGCCAGCCGGTGCGCCGCCAGCGTGGCGGCCGCCGCTTCCGGGCGGGTGAGCTCGACCCCGTTGTCGAGCGCGGCCTCGCCGCCGGGCGGCGGCACTTCGGTGCCGACCACGTACATCGGCGGCGCCCGGCCGGCGGCGGCGGCGGCCTGCTCGGCCACGGCCGCCAGTTCGGCGGCGCGTGCCGCCACCAGCGCGTCGGGCAGGGGCAGGGGATCGCCGGCGCAGGCCATGCTGCAGTCGAGGTGGAGCTTGCTCAAGCCGGCCTGCGCATAGGCGCTGATCAGGACCCGGGCGTGCCGCATCGCCAGCTCCGGCGGCAGGTGCTGCCAGCTGTTCGGGCCCAGGTGGTCGCCGCCCAGCAGCAGGCGCTCGGGCGGAAAGCCGGCCTGCCGCGCCAGCGCGTGCACATAGGCGACGAAGTCGGCCGGCCGCATGCCGGTGTAGCCGCCGAACTGGTCGACCTGGTTGGAGGTGGCCTCGATCAGCAGCGGGCTGTCATGTTCGAGCGCGACGGCCATGGCGGCCAGCAGCACTTGGGCATTGGTGCAGCACACGCTGGCCAGGCCGACGTGCTGGCCGGCCTGGCGGGATTGGATGAGTTGGGACAGGATGGTCATGCGTACTCCGTAACAAGGTGGGCGCTGGCCTGGCGGGCCAGCAGGGCGGCGCCGCGGGCGCCGCCGGCGTCGCCGAAGGTCGGCGGCAGAATGGGGGGCGGCTGCAGGCCGCCCAGCAGGTGGGGCGCGATCGCGGCGGGCAGCCCGCGGTACAGGTGCGGCAGGCGCGACAGGCCGCCGCCCAGCACGATCACATGCGGATCGTAGGCCAGCACCAGGGTGGCGATGGCGGCCCCCAGCAGTTCCAGGTGCAGCGCATACACCGCCTGCGCGGCAGGGTCGCCGGCCGCGCGGCGCTCGGCCAGTTGCGCCGCGCTGGCGCCGGCCTGGCCGGACAGGTGCTGGTGCAGCGCGCTCACGCCGCGGCCGGACAGGTAGCGCTCCAGGCAGGCGCTGGCGCCGCAGCCGCAGGGCCACGGCGGCAAGCCATGGCGCGCCAGCAGCGCCGGCGCCAGCGGCCAGTGGCCCCACTCGCCGAGCACGCCCTGGCGGCCGGCCAGCAGGCGGCCGTCGGCGCAATAGCCGGCGCCGGCGCCGGTGCCGAGGATCAGGCCCAGCATGCTGGGCTGGCCGGCGGCCGCGCCGCCATGCGCCTCGGACAGCGCGAAGCATTGGCAGTCATTGCCCATGACCACGATGCGCCGCAGTTGGGCGCGCAGCGCCGGCAGCAGCTGGCGGCCGCACAGCGCCGGCACATTGGTGCTCAGGTGGGCGCCGCTGGCGGCGTCGACGATGCCGGGGATACCCAGGCCCAGCGGCGCGCGCATGCCGAGCTCGGCGTCGGCGGCCAGCACCAGCCCGGCCAGCGCCGCCAGCAAGGTGTCGAAGTCCTGGTGCGGGGTGGCGATGCGGCGCCGGTACACCACCTGCAGCGCGGCGTCGCAGGCCACCAGTTCGATCTTGGTGCCGCCCAGGTCGATGCCGTAGAACAGCTCAGGGGGCCGCATAGGGATACACCGTCACGCCCTGCACCACGCGGTTGACGCTGCCGTCCGGGAAGGGGTTGTCCGGCGTCAGCCCGAGCCGCAGCGACTGGTGCAGCGCCAGCACCTGGGCAAACAGCACATAGACCGGGGCCCGCCAGCAATCGTCCAGCCAGGCCGCGTCCAGGTCGATGCAGTCGACCGCGCCGGCCAGGCCGTCGCGCCGCAATTCGTCCAGCAGGTCCTGCTGGTAGCGGCGCGCCTGCGGCTCGCTGCTGGAGAACAGGAACACCAGCGTGTCGGCGGTCAGCATGGCCTTGGGGCCGTGGCGGAAGCCGAGCGGCGAATTGGCCACCGCCAGGATGCGGCCGGCGCTCAACTCCAGCACTTTGAGCGACGCCTCGCGCGCCAGCGCTTCGAGCGGGCCGCTGCCGAGGTAGACGATGCGGCCGGTGGCGCGCTGGCCCAGCGCCCGCCAGTTCTCGGCCTGCTGTGCCAGCCAGTGCGCCGCCAGCGCGGCCAACCGGCCGATGCGCTCGGCCGCCTGCGCCGGCGCGGGACGGCCCAGCAGGGCCAGCGCCGCCAGCAGCATGGTGCTGAAGCTGGAGGTCATGGCGAAGCCGCGGTCGCAGCTGGCCGGCGGCAGCAGCCAGGTCATGCTGTCGGCGCGGCCGGCGTTGGCGCGCGCCAGCTGGCCGTCGGCGCTGCAGGTGAGGTTGAGGAACTGCGCGCCCGGCGCCTGGGCCCGCACCAGCTCGACCACGCCCTGGCTTTCCGGGCTGTTGCCGCTGCGCGCGAACGACACCACCAGCAGCGGCCGCCCGGCGCGCAGGAACAGCGCCGGATGCGACAGCAGGGTGGTGCTGTGGATGGCGCGCACCTGGGCCGGCCAGGCCGCTTCCAGGCTGTCGGCCAGGATCTCGCCGATATAGGCCGAGGTGCCGGCGCCGGTCAGGATCACCTGGCCGCGCGGGTCGGCCAGCGTGGCCTCCAGCGTGGCGCGCCAGGCCGGCGGCAGCGCCAGCAACTGCTCGGCCAGCTGCCGCCAGACGGCCGGTTGCTGGGCGATTTCCTGCGCGGTGTGCAGGCCGCCGCACGCGTGCCAGCGGGCGGTTGCCAGGGTGTGCAAATGGGTCATGGATGAACTTCCTGTGTTAACGTTATCTTTTTTGAGCGATGAGAAATGGTGACGGGGCCGGCGCGGCCCCGTGGTCTTGCGGCCTTATCAGGAAGTGGTGATGGAGAAGATGCGCAGTGCCGGCTGGTTGGGCAAGGTGATGGAGATCAGGTTCTTGCCGCCAGGAAGAGGGAACTTGGCGTGCGAAAGGACGTGGTTGCCGCTTGCCTGCGCCTTGGCTTGGGTGTTGCTGTAGCTTGTGATGCTGGCGCTGCTGTCGCCGAACGCGCCGGGGTTGACGGTTTGCCAGTCGGGGAAGCCGAGCGTGACGGCGGCGCTGGTGCCGTCGCTGTAGTTCAGCGTCAGCGTGCCGGAGAGGTCGCCGCCGTTCGAGGCGCCGAGGAAGCCGATGTCGCTGCGGCCGACGGCGGAGTACGCGATGGTCTGGCCGCGCGCGACGATGCTGTCGAGCTGGCCGGCGCCGCCGCCGACCCAGTTGGTGAAGGTCTGGCCGTTGATCGTGACGCTGCCGCCTGCCACCACGCCGGCCGCGGCGAAGGCGTCGGCGGAATAGCTGCCGCAGCTGCTGTCGAAGCAGGCGGCGGTGGAGGCGTCGTCGTCGCTGATCGAGGTGGCGTTGCGGGCCTGGCGCCAGGCGCTGTAGGCGTTCGAGCTCGGATGCAGGCGGTACAGCACGGCGCTGGTCGCCGGCACGCTGGCCGAGATGGCGCCGCTGCTGGTGGTGACGGCCTTGGACCACAGGTCGGTGAGGCTGAACTGGGTCGCCGAGCTGCCCACGGCCAAGCCGGTGGTGGCGATGGTCTGGGCGTTGCTGGACTTGTTCAACAACAGCACGGCGTAGTCGCCGTTGGCCAGCGGCTTGGCGAACACCGAGGTGTTGGCGTCGTTGACGATGCGCTTGCCCTGCGCGCCGATCTGGTCCTGGCTGATGGCGATGACGTCGGCGTTGCCGGCGTCACTGACCAATTGCGGGGTGAGCCCGGTGGTGACGCCGACCTTGATGTTGAGCGGCGCGGCCAGCACGGCCCAGATGCTGAACTCGGATTGGCCCTGGGCCGTGGTCAGCGAACCCTTGCCCATGGCCAGCTGGTCGAGGTCGTTGAAGTGGCCGGCGCGGGCGTAGGCTGCGGCGCCGACCGCCTGGTCCACCGTGGTCAGCATCGCCGCCCAGGTGCTGCCGCCATTGTCGCCGCCGATGCGCCACTGCTGGGCGTACAAGGCCAGGCCGTTGAGCACCTTCTGGAACGCGGCGGTGCCGGTGGCGTTGTTGTTCCAGTTGAAGTAGGCGGCCGGCGACGGTGTCAGCACCATGTGGGTGCCGTAGGCGGTGTTGGCGGCATCGACCGCCTGCGCGGTTTGACGATAGGCGTCGACCGCGATGGTGGCGTCATTGTCGGTGGTGAGCGGCCAGCCGCTGGAAGTGTTGTTGATGTTGTAGCAGTAGTCGCTCTTGATATAGTCCACGCCCATGCTGGCGTAGTAGTTGGCGTCGCTGGTGAAGTAAGTGGGCCCGCTGGCGGCGTTCATCGCGGCGCCGCCATCGCAGGTCTTGCTGCCGCCGTCGGTGTAGATGCCGAACTTCAGTCCCTTGGCATGGACATAGTTGATGGTCGCCTGTATGCCCTGCGGGTATTTGCTCGGCGAGGCGATCGGGTGGCCGCTGGCGTCGCGCCCGCCGGTGCAGTTGGGCACGGCGGTCTTGGCGCTGTCCCAGTCGGTGCAATCGGTGCGGACCATCCAGTCGTCGTCGACCGCGACGTTGTTCCAGCCCTTGGCCGCCAGTCCCGTGCTGACCAGGCCATCGGCGACCTGGCGCACCAGGGCGTCGGTGGTCTCGCGCCACGAACCGGGGCGCACGACCATGCTCGGCACGCCCTGCAGGGTGTGGTCGGCGACATTGCCAGGCAACGAGACGGCATGCGCCGGCGTCGCCAGCGTGGCGAAACCGGACAGGGCGAGCTTGACGGCCAGGCCGATGCTGCGCGGCTGGAGGCTTGGTGCTACGTGAGACAATTGGTGCGTGCGCATAGTGATCCTCAATGAAAAACTTGGTTGGCTTTAAATTTCCTGGAATCGGGACGATGCATTTCGCCAGTCGTAGGCCATCGCTTCAATTCCCCTCTTGATTGAACCGTTGCTCGTTTTTGTAGGTTGGCGTCCCCTCCTTGTTGGATACCCGCTGGTCCACACACCTGTCCTTGCCGCCTCCGCCACCGGGGGCGGCGTGAATGATATCGAAGGTGTTAACGTTATCTGTTAACGTTAGCATATCAGCGAAAAAGCAAGCTGGTCAAGCTCTGGAACAGGATACGGCGCCGGAGCGTTGTTTCGGCGCGCCGTGGACCACCCAAATCAAGAGGACATCATGCAGGCCGTCATCGGTAATGCCGTGGCCAGCATCGGCGGCGGCCAGGGCATCGCCGTGATCTTCGAACGCTGCTGAACCGCTGTCGTGAAATGCGAAGTGCCCGTCATGAAATGAATGCGCGACGGGCCGCGGCGAATCCTATGATGGGTCATCGTCGACGCTGACCGGACACCATAAGTCCGGCTGTGTTCGACGACCCACACCATCAGGAGACAGCTCGATGCATATCACCACCACTGGCGCGCCGTCCGGCGTGGCCACGGCCGTTTTGCGCCATGCCCCTACCGTCCAAGGTCCCCGACTGGTCCGCCATGCGCTGGCCGCCGCGCTGTGCGCCATCGGCTGCGCGCAAGCGGCCGAGATCGCCACCGGCAACCCGGACCTGGCGGTCCGCTTCGACAACACCATCAAGTACAACTACGGCCATCGCCTCAGCGCGCAGAACCAGTCGCTGCTGAAGTCGGCCAACTTCGACGACGGCGACCGCAACTTCAACCAGGGTATGGTCTCGAACCGGGTCGATCTGTTGAGCGAACTCGATATCGTGTTCCAGCAGCGCATGGGGATGCGCATGTCGGCCGCGGCGTGGTACGACGCCGCCTACAGCAGCCTGGACAACACCAACGTCGCCAGCTCCAACCACCAGCAGGACGGCAAGCCGGCGCTCGGCCTGTCCGACTACACCAAGCGCTACCACCGCGCCTCGGGCGAGGTGCTGGATGCCTTCGTGTTCGGCAACTTCGAAGTGGCCGACATGCCGCTCAACGTCAAGCTGGGCCAGCACACGCTGTACTGGGGCGAGAGCCTGTTGACGCCGATCCACGGCGTCAGCTACGGCCAGTCGCCGGTCGACCTGCTGAAGGGCTACTCGGTGCCGGGCAGCGAGGTCAAGGAACTGTTCCTGCCGCGCCAGGCCGTGTCGGCGCAATTCTCGCCGACGGCCGAACTGGGCTTCGCGGCGCAGTACTTCTTCAACTGGAAGCCGGCGCGCCTGCCGGAATCGGGCTCCTTCCTGGGCTTCTTCGACTACGCCTTCCAGGGCGGTGAGTCATTCATCCTCGGCCCGCTGGGCGCGCCGGCCGCGCGCCGCGCCGACAGCCGCGCGCCGCAGTCGGGCGACTTCGGCGTCGCCACCCGTTGGAGCCCGGCCTGGCTGGACGGCACCGCCGGCCTGTACCTGCGCCGCACCTCCGACCTGCTGCCGCAGGCGAACGTGCGCCTGGTCGGCCTGCCGACCGCGCTGTTCGGCGCCTCGGGCGCGGCGCTGTGCAAGGGCTACATTCCCGGCGCGGCGGTGGCCGGCAACAACTGCCTGTTCTACCCGGGCCAGCTGACCGGCAACCAGTACCAACTCGAATACGCCAACGGCATCGACGTGCTGGGCCTGTCGCTGTCGAAGAGCATCGCCGGCGTGGCGATGGGCGCCGACCTGTCCTACCGCCGCAACATGCCGATCTACTCGACGCCGGCGCTGCTGATGCCGGTCGGGACCAACCCGGCCATCATCAATGCGTTGAATGCCAAGGTGGCGCCGCAACTGGTGGTCACCGCCGCCGGCCTGCCGCAGCAGGGCGAAGTGAGCGGTGCGCGCGGCAACACCATCCACGGCGTGCTGAACTTCCTCGGCACCACCGCCAGGACGCCGATCGCCGACGCCTCGACCTGGGCGGTGGAAGGGGTCTGGAACCGCCTCGGCAAGATCACCCAGGGCGCCCAGTTCTCGCGCAGCCGCGACGGCTACAACGGCGTCGACAAGGTCACGCGCGACTTCTTCTCGCTGGCCGCGACCTACACCTCGACCTGGTTCCAGGTGTTCCCCGGCGTGGACGTGTCGATGCCGCTCAGCTATTCGGTTGGCCTGAAGGGCAATTCCGCCGTGCAGGCGGGCGGCAACAAGGGCGCCGGCAACTACGCGGTCGGCGTGTCGTTCGACGTGCGCCAGAAGTACCGCTTCGACCTGAAGTATGTCGACTTCTTCGGCCCGCTGGTGACCGACCCGACCACCGGCGCCGTCACTTCCTACGGCGGCGTGACGTCGCTGCTCAAAGACCGTGGCTTCCTGGCCGCGACTTTCAAGACCACCTTCTGACTGGGTAGAGATCATGAACTTCAAACACACCATCATGCTGGCCGCGCTGCTGGCGGCCAGCGGCGCGCATGCCGCCGTCACGCCTGAAGAAGCCAAACAGCTGGGCGGCACGCTGACCGCGGTCGGCGCGGAAAAGGCCGGCAACAAGGACGGCACCATCCCCGAATACACGGGCGGGCTGGCCTCGCCGCCGGCGGCTTACGTCAAGGGCAGCGGCGTGCGTCCCGACCCGTTCGCGGGCGAGAAGCCGCGCCTGGTCATCACCGGCAAGAACCTGGCCGGCATTGAAGACAAGCTGACCGCCGGCACGCGCGAACTGCTCAAGCGCTATCCGGCCTTCCGCGTCGACGTCTACCCGACCCACCGCACCGTGGCGCTGCCGAAGGCGCAGCTGGACAACACCGCAAAAAATGCGCTCAACGCCAAGACCACCGACGGCGGCGTCGGCGTCGAGAACACGCTGTCCGGCGTGCCGTTCCCGATCCCCAAGACCGGCAACGAAGTGATGTGGAACCATCTGCTGCGCTACCAGGGGCACGCCTTCACCACCAAGTACGAATCGTGGAACGTCGATGCGTCCGGCACGCCGAGCCTGGCCACCGCCGGCGAGATCTTCGAGGAGTTCCCGCTGGCCGATCCGAAGCAGACCGAGGTCGCCAGGCAGAACGACGTCTTCTTCCGCACCAAGCTGACCTACCTGGCGCCGGCCCGCCGCGCCGGCGAAGGCTTGATGGCGTTCGACGCTGTCAACCCGGCCGTCCAGCCGAGGAAGGTATGGCAATACCTGCCGGGCCAGCGCCGCGTCAAGCTGGCGCCGGACGTGGCCTACGACACGCCCAACCCCGGCGCCGCCGGCGCCGCCACCTACGACGACGCCTGGATCTTCAACGGCGCGCTGGATCGCTACGACTTCAAGCTGGTCGGCAAGAAGGAGATGATCGTTCCTTACGGCGAGTACGCGCTGTTCGGCGCCAAGGTGGTCACCGACGTGGTCAAGCCGAATCACCTCAATCCCGACTTCGTGCGCTGGGAACTACACCGCGTGTGGGTGGTGGAGGCGACGCTGAAGCAGGGCAAACGCCACATCTACGGCAAGCGCACCTTCTACATCGACGAGGACAGCTGGGTGGCGCTGGCGTCGGACCAGTATGACGCGCGCGGCCAGTTGTACCGCTCATCGTTCGATCACCTGATCTATTCGTACGACGTGCAAGCCACCTACACCGGCAACCACGTGATCTACGACTTCATCAGCGGCGCCTATAACCTGACCGGCATGTCCGGCCCATACGGCGGCCTGAAATACATCGACCCGCTCAAGCCGATTCAATGGTCGCCTGAAGCGCTGGCCGGCGCCGGCGTGCGCTAGACCTTTTTATCCGTAGTTCCGTTTGCTGCCGGGGGTGCACGAGCACCGGCTAGTCCCGGCAGATTTTTTGCGAGTACGTTATGAACCGAATTTTCCGTTCGCTTGGTCTGGTCCTGCTGGCAGCTGCCGCCAATGCCGCTGCCGCGACGCCGGCCTTTGTCGATCCGCTCGACCTGCCGGCCCAGCCCAGCGCACTGGCGCAGCGCGCGCTGATCAACGGCGTGGCGCAGGCAGGCCGCCGGCTGGTGGCGGTGGGCCAGCGCGGCCATATCCTGCATTCCGACGACCAGGGCGCCAGCTGGCGCCAGGCGGCGGTGCCGATGTCCGGCGACCTGGTGGCGCTGACCTTCACCAACGCACGCGAGGGCTGGGCCGTCGGCCACGACGCCGCCGTGCTGCACACCGACGACGGCGGCGCCAGCTGGCAGCGCCAGTTCGACGGCCGCCGCGACGCGCAGGCCGGCGACAAGGCGCTGCTCGACATCTGGTTCGACGGCGCCGGCCACGGACTGGCGGTGGGCGCCTTCGGGCTGGCGCTGCGCAGCGACGACGCTGGCCGCAACTGGCGCCATTGCGAGGAGCTGCTGGACAACCCGCAAGCGCTGCACCTGAACGCGATCCGCGCCATCAACGGTGCGCTGTACATCGTCGGCGAACAAGGGCTGGTGCTGCGCCGCGCCGCCGGCGCCGAGCGCTTCGAAGTGCTGGCCACACCGTACAAGGGCAGCTTCTTCGGCATCACCGGCAACGCCAACGCGCTGGTGTTGTTCGGCCTGCGCGGCACCGCGCTGCGCAGCACCGACGCCGGCCGCAGCTGGCAACCCGTCGCCACCGGCACCCAGGTCGGCCTGACCGCCGGCGTGCAATTGCAAGACCACACGCTGCTGCTGGTGAGCCAATCCGGCCAGCTGCTGCGCAGCCGCGACGACGGCGCCAGTTTCGTAGCGCTGACCGGTGTCAAGCCCGGTTCGGCCGCAGCCGCGCTGCCGCTGGACGGCCAGCGCCTGCTGATCGGCGGCGTGCGCGGCCTGCGCGTGCAGCCGCTCGAACTTCACTAGAAAGACGACTATGGACATGAGATGCAATGGACCGGACCAGATGCCGGTCGTCCAGGAGCTGGCGCACTTCGACCGCCGCTCGGGCAACTGGCTGGAGCGGCTGGTCTTCAATAACCGCATGGCGATGGTGGTGCTGTGCGCGGTGGCGACCGTGGTGCTGGGCTGGCTGGCCGGCACGCGACTGAGCCTGAACGCCAGTTTCGAGAAGATGCTGCCGCAAGGGCAGCCCTACATCCAGAACTATTTGCAGCACAAGCCGGCCCTGCGTGGGCTGGGCAATGCGCTGCGGGTGGTGGTGGAAAATCCGCAGGGCGACATCTTCGAACCGCGCTACCTGGAATCGCTCAAGCAGGTCAACGACGCGCTGTTCCTGACGCCCGGCGTCGACCGCGCCTGGATGAAATCGATGTGGACGCCGTCGGTGCGCTGGACCGAGGTGACGGAGGAGGGCTTCCAGGGCGGCCCGGTGATGCCGGACGGGTATGACGGTTCGGCGCGCAGCGTCGAGCAGCTGAAGATCAACATCGCGCGCTCCGGCATCGTCGGCAGCCTGGTGGGCAACAACTACAAGTCCACCATGATCTTCGTGCCGCTGCTGGACAAGGATCCCGCCACCGGCGAGGCGATCGACTACCGCCAGCTGGCGCGCGCCATCGACCAGACGGTGCAGGCGCAGCAGAAGGGCGCCTATCCGGTAAAGATCCACGTGATCGGCTTCGCGGAGCTGATCGCCGAGCTATTGGCCGGCATGCAGCAGGTGCTGATGTACTTCGGCGCCGCCGCCGCCATCGCCACGCTGGTGATCTACGCCTACACGCGCTGCCTGCGTTCGACCACGCTGGTGGTGGTCTGCTCGCTGGTGGCGGTGCTGTGGCAACTGGGCCTGGTGGCGGCGCTGGGCTTCGCGCTCGATCCGTTCTCGATCCTGGTGCCGTTCCTGGTGTTCGCCATCGGCGTCTCGCACGGCGCGCAGAAGATGAATGGCATCATGCAGGACGTCGGCCGTGGCACGCACCGCTTGGTGGCGGCCCGCTACACTTTCCGCCGCCTATTCCTGGCCGGCCTGACCGCGCTGCTGGCCGACGCGGTGGGCTTCGCCGTGCTGATGACCATCGATATCCCCGTCATCCGCGACCTGGCGATGACCGCCAGTATCGGCGTGGCGGTGCTGATCTTCACCAACCTGCTGTTGCTGCCGGTGCTGCTGTCGTATGTGGGCGTGTCGCCCGCTGCGGCGGCGCGCACCATGCGCAGCGAGTCCGGCCCGCAGCGCGGCATGGCGGGCCTGTGGCAGGGGTTGGAGCGTTTCGCCACGCCGCGCTGGGCTGGCGTGACGGTGGCGGTGGCGTTGCTGCTGGCGGCGGGCGGCTACGCCGTCAGCCTGCAGCTGAAGATCGGCGACCTCGATCCGGGCGCGCCGGAGCTGCGCGCCGACTCGCGCTACAACCGCGACAACGCCTACATCACGGCCAACTATTCGCTGTCGTCCGACCAGTTCGCGGTGATGGTGGAGACGCCCAAGGAAGGCTGCCTCAAATACGAAACGCTGGTGGAGGCCGACCGCCTGGCCTGGACCCTGCAGCAGATTCCCGGCGTGCAGACCACGGTCTCGCTGGCCGACGCGGTGCGCCAGATCACGGCCGGCACCTCGGAGGGCAGTCCCAAGTGGCTGACGCTGTCGCGCAACCAGGACGTGCTCAATTACGGCGTCCAGCAAGCCTCGGTCAACAATCCGGAGTTGTTCGACCGCGCCTGCACGCTGATGCCGGTGATCGCCTACCTGTCCGACCACAAGGCGGAGACGCTGGAGCGCGTGACCGCGGCGGCGGCAGCCTTCGCCGCCGCCCACAGCACGCCGGAGCGCAAGTTCCTGCTGGCCGCCGGCAGCGCCGGCATCGAGGCCGCCACCAACATCGTCGTCAAGGAAGCCAACCACAAGATGCTGCTGTACGTGTACGCCGCCGTGATCGTGCTGTGCTGGGTCACCTTCCGCAGCTGGCGCGCGGTGCTGGTGGCGGTGCTGCCGCTGGTGCTGACCTCCATCCTGTGCGAGGCGCTGATGGTCATGCTGGGCATGGGCGTCAAGGTCGCGACCTTGCCGGTGATCGCGCTCGGTGTCGGCATCGGTGTCGACTACGCGCTGTACCTGGTGTCGGTGCAGTTGGCGCGCCAGCGCGCCGGCGACAGCCTGGCCGAAGCCTACCGCCACGCGCTGCAATTCACCGGCAAGGTGGTGGCGCTGGTCGGCGTGACGCTGGCCGCTGGCGTGGTGTGCTGGGCCTGGTCGCCGATCAAGTTCCAGGCCGACATGGGCATCCTGCTGACCTTCATGTTCACGCTGAACATGGTGGGCGCGCTGGTGCTGGTGCCGGCCCTGTCGCACTTCCTGCTGAGGAAAATGAAGTGAATTTCCGGATCAACCAATTGAAGCTATCAAGGAGTCGCAATGCAAGGTCTGATGCAGCATCAATCGTTGCTGGTGTCGTCGCTGATCGAACACGCCTGCCACAGCCACCCGGAACGCGAAATCATCTCGCGCACCTCCGAAGGTCCAGTCCAACGCAGTACCTACACCTCGGTCGCGCGGCGCGCGCGCCAGCTGGCCAACGCGCTGCTGCGCATGGGCGTCAAGCCGGGCGACCGGGTCGCCACGCTGGCCTGGAACGGCTACCGCCACATGGAGCTGTACTACGCGGTGGCCGGCATCGGCGCTGTGCTGCACACGATTAACCCGCGCCTGTTCCCGGAGCAGATCGAATACGTCGTCAACCATGCCGACGACCAGCTGCTGTTCTTCGACATCGGCTTCGCCGGCCTGGTGTCCGAGCTGATGCCGAAGATGAAAAGCCTGCGCAAGGTCTACGCGCTGACCGACCGCGCGCACATGCCGGCCATGCCGGACGTAGGCTGTTATGAAGAACTGATCGTCCGCGAAAGCGAACAATATACGTGGCCGCAGCTGGATGAGCACAGCGCGGCGGCGCTGTGCTACACCTCGGGCACCACCGGTCATCCCAAAGGCGTGCTGTACTCGCACCGCTCGACGGTGCTGCATGCGATGTCCGTGTGCGGCGCCGATGGCCTGGCCATCTCCGGCGCCGACACCGCGCTGGTGGTGGTGCCGATGTTCCATGTGAACGCCTGGGGCATGCCGTATGCGGGCGCCTTGTCCGGCGCGCGGCTGGTGTTCCCTGGGCCGCACCTGGACGGCGCCAGCGTCTACCAATTGATGCGCGATGAGCGCGTGACGGTGGCGCTGGGCGTGCCGACGGTGTGGCTGATGCTGTTCCGGCACGTGGAACAGCACAACCTCTTTCCGTTGCACGAACTTTGCCTGGAGCGCGTGGTGATCGGCGGTGCGGCGGCGCCGCTGTCGATGATCGAGACCTTCGAATCGCGCTTCGGCAGCGAAGTGCTGCACGCGTGGGGCATGACCGAGCTGTCGCCGCTGGGCACAGTGTGCCGGCCGATGCGCAAGCACGCCGGATTGCCGCAGGAAGCCTATCGACGCATGCAGATGAAGCAGGGCAGGCCGGTGTTCGGCATCACGCTGAAGATCATCGACGAGGATGGCAGGGCGCTGCCGCACGACGGCAAGGCGGCCGGCCGCCTGCTGGTGCGCGGCCCGTGGGTGGCCAGCGCCTACTTCGGCGGTCAGCCGGGCGAACTGCTGGACCCGGACGGCTACTTCGACACCGGCGACATCGCCACCATCGACATCGACGGCTACATGCTGATCACCGACCGCGCCAAGGACGTCATCAAGTCCGGCGGCGAATGGATCTCATCGATCGACCTGGAAAACGCGGCGATGGGCCATCCGGACGTGGCCGAGGCGGCGGTGATCGGCGTCGCCCATCCGACCTGGCAGGAACGCCCGCTGCTGATCGTGGTGCGCAAGCCGGGCCGCGAGGTCAGCGGCGCGGAGCTGCAAGCCTTCCTGGCGGCCAGGGTGGCGCGCTGGTGGTGTCCGGACGAAGTGGTGTTCGTCGAAAGACTGCCGCACACCGCCACCGGCAAGCTGCAAAAGATGGTGCTGCGCCAGCAGTTCCGCGACTACCGACTGAGCCAGCCGGCGCCGCCGCGCCGCGCCGCGCCGACCTTGCTGATCGTCCCCGGCCTGCGCGACCACGTGCCGCAGCACTGGCAAACCTTGCTGGCCGAGGCCACGCCCGGCGCCCGCATCGTGCCGCCGCTGGAGGTCGACGGACTCAATTGCGCGGCGCGGATAGCGGCGTTGGATCAGGCCATCGCCGCCATCGACGGTCCGGTGATCCTGGTGGCCCACAGCGCCGGCGTGCTGATGGTGGCCCACTGGGCCGCCAAACACCAGCGTCCTATCG
This sequence comes from Duganella sp. GW821-FHT07G03, assembly GCF_059418605.1. Taxonomy (NCBI): domain Bacteria; kingdom Pseudomonadati; phylum Pseudomonadota; class Betaproteobacteria; order Burkholderiales; family Oxalobacteraceae; genus Duganella; species Duganella sp. GW821-FHT07G03. Next base: position 302,047 of record NZ_JBWKQE010000001.1, on the reverse strand, counting down.
CCGGCGCCTTGCTGGTCACGCCGCCGGACCTGGAGGCCGATTGGCCGGAGCCGTATCCGCGTCCGGCCGCGCTGGTGGCCAACGGCTGGGCGCCGCTGCCGCGCCAACGCCTGCCTTTCCCGGCGCTGGTGGCGGCCAGCAGCAACGATTATTTGGCCAGCCACCAGTCGGTGCGGGCAATGGCCGAAGACTGGGGCGCCGAGCTGGTGGAGCTGGGCGCGGTCGGCCACCTGAATCCGGCCGCCGGCTACGGCCCATGGCCGCGCGCGCAGGAACTGCTGGAACGTTTGCAAGCCAGTGTCGTGAAATGAAAAGACGCTGTCGCCCACTGCACGGTTTCCGCCGAATCGGCGGGACTATACTCATCAAAACAGAACGAGGAGATCAATGATGGCAAAGGCAGTCCGATTCAATAGTGCCGGCGGGCCGGAAGTGCTGTACCTGGCGGAGGTCGAAGTGGCCGATCCGGGTCCGGGCGAAGTGCGCATCCGCCACGTGGCGGTCGGCATCAACTATGCCGACACCTACTTCCGCAACGGTACCTATGCGATCCCGCTGCCGAACGGCATAGGCGTCGAAGCGGCCGGCGTGGTGGTGGCGTTGGGCGAGGGCGTCACCCACCTGGCGCTGGGCGACCGCGTCACCTACACCGGCTTTATCAACACCCTGGGCGCCTACAGCACCGAGCGCGTGATCTCCGCCGCGCCGCTGATCAAGCTGCCCGAGACCATCTCCTTTGAAGCGGCGGCCGCCGCCACCATGCGCGGCCTGACCTCGGCCTACCTGATGCGCCGCATCCGCGACTTCAAGCCGGGCGACACCGTCCTGCTGCACGCGGCGGCCGGCGGCGTTGGCCTGATCGTATCGCAATGGGCCAAGCTGCTGGGCGTGACCGTGATCGGCACCGTGTCCACCGCAGCCAAGGCGGAACTGGCGCTGGCCCACGGTTGCACCCATGTGATCAACTACAGCACCGAAAGCGTGGCCGAACGGGTGCGCGCATTGACCGGCGGTGTTGGCGTGGACGTGGTGTTCGACAGCGTCGGCAAGGACACCTTCACGGCGTCGCTCGATTCGCTGCGCAAGCGCGGCCTGCTGGTGTGCGTCGGCACCGCTTCCGGCCCGGTGCCGGCGTTCGACCCGGTGCTGCTGGCGATGAAAGGCTCGTTGTTCGTCACCCGCCCGGCGCTGGCCGACTACATCGCCGATCCGGCCGAGAAGGCGGCGCTGGCTGCCGAGCTGTTCGACCATGTCGGCAATGGCCGCATCAAGATCGAGATCAACCAGCACTATGCTCTGGAAGACGCGGTCCAGGCGCACCGAGACCTGGAAGCCCGCAAGACCACCGGTTCGTCGATTTTCGTGATCTGAGGAGAGCGCGATGCGAGTAGAACAACTGACTTGCGCCATCGGCGCCGAACTGCGCGAGGTGAACCTGGCCGACGCGCTCCACGACGACGGTCTGTTCGACGATATCCGCGAACTGCTGCTGCGCCACCGCGTGCTGTTCCTGCGCGGCCAGGACTTCAGCCGCGCCGAACACGTGGCCTTCGCGCGCCGCTTCGGCGAGTTGGAAGACCATCCGGTGGCCGGCAGCGATCCCGATCATCCTGGTCTGGTGCGCATCTACAAGAGCCCCGACCAGCCCAGCGACCGCTATGAAAACGCCTGGCACGCCGACGCTACCTGGCGCAACGCGCCGCAGTTCGGCGCCGTGCTGCGCTGCGTCGAGTGCCCGCCGGTGGGTGGCGACACTATGTGGGCCAACATGGCGCTGGCCTACGAGCGGCTGCCGGACGATATCAAGACCCGCATCGAAGGCCTGCGCGCGCGCCACAGCATCGAGGCCAGCTTCGGCGCCGCGATGCCGATCGAGAAGCGCCATGCATTGAAGGCGCAGTTCCCGGACGCCGAACATCCGGTGGTGCGCATCCATCCGGAGACGGGCGAGAAGATCTTGTTCGTCAACGCCTTCACCACCCACATCAGCAACTATCACACGCCCGATCGCGTGCGCTACGGCCAGGACGCCAATCCCGGCGCCAGCCAGTTGTTGAGCTATCTGATCAGCCAGGCCTACATCCCCGAGTACCAGGTGCGCTGGCGCTGGCAACCGGACAGCGTGGCGATCTGGGACAACCGTTCGACCCAGCACTACGCCGTCATGGACTATCCGCCGTGCCATCGCAAGATGGAACGGGCCGGCATCGTCGGCGACATCCCCTACTAAAAATACAGGAGCACAGCATGCAATTTCTCGACGATTCCCTGCACCCCGAGAACCAGGACAAGGTAGTCATCACCACCGCGCCGTATGGCCCGGAGTGGGCGCCGGAAGACTTCCCCGAAGATATCCCGGTGACGATGGAAGAACAGATCCAGAAGGCGGTCGACTGCTACAACGCCGGCGCCACCGTGCTGCACCTGCATGTGCGCGAACTCGATGGCAAGGGCAGCAAGCGCCTGTCCAAGTTCAATGAGCTGATCGCCGGCGTGCGCGCCCGCGTGCCGGACATGATCATCCAGGTTGGCGGCTCGATCTCGTTCGCACCGGAAGACGACGGCCAGGCCGCCAAGTGGCTCAGCGACGACACCCGCCACATGCTGGCCGACCTGGACCCGAAGCCGGACCAGGTGACGGTGGCGATCAACACCACCCAGATGAACATCATGGAGCTGCTGTATCCCGAGTACCTGGAAGGCACCTCGCTGGCCTCGCCGATGATGCACGCGGCCTACAGCGAAATGACGGTGCCGGCCGGCCCGGCCTGGGTGGCCGAGCACCTGAAGCGCCTGCAGGCCTCCGGCATCCAGCCGCACTTCCAGCTGACCGGCATGCACGCGCTGGAGACGCTGGACCGCCTGGTGCGCAAGGGCGTCTACACCGGCCCATTGAACCTGACCTGGATCGGCATCGGCGGCGGTTTCGACGGCCCCAATCCGTTCAACTTCATGGACTTCATCCGCCGCGCGCCGGACGGCGCCTGCATCACGGCCGAATCGCTGCTGAAGAACGTCCTGCCGTTCAACATGATGGCGATGGCGATGGGCATGCACCCGCGCTGCGGCACCGAGGACACCTTGATCGGCCAGCTGGGCCAACGCATGACCTCCGTGCAGCAGATCGAGCAGTGCGTGCGCGTGGCGCGGGAACTGGGGCGCGAGATCGCCAGCGGCAAGGACGCGCGCGAGATCTACCGCATCGGCGTGCAGTACAAGGATGCCGAGGAAACCCTGCGCATGAACGGCATGGCGCCGAACCGCAAGCGCGGCCAGAAAAACGTACCCCTGCGGACCTGAACGCCATGGCCTACCACTCAACCGATGACGGCGGCGACGACGATTCGACCGTGCCACGGCCCTACGCATGGCTGGTGTTCGCGCTCAGTTTCGGCCTGCTGATCTCGGACTACATGTCGCGCCAGGTGCTCAACGCGGTGTTCCCGCTGCTGAAAAGCGAATGGCTGCTGAGCGACGCGCAACTGGGCCTGTTGAGCGGCATCGTCGCGCTGATGGTGGGCCTGCTGACCTTTCCTCTGTCGCTGATGGCGGACCGCTGGGGCAGGGTGCGCAGCCTGGTGCTGATGGCGGTGCTGTGGAGCGTGGCCACGTTGGGCTGCGGCCTGGCGCAGAACTACGGCCAGATGTTCGCGGCGCGTTTCCTGGTCGGCGTCGGCGAGGCGGCGTATGGCAGCGTCGGCATCGCGGTGGTGCTGTCGGTGTTCCCCAAGCACTTGCGGGCCACGCTGACCGGCGCCTTCATGGCCGGCGGCATGTTCGGCTCCGTGCTCGGCATGGGGATGGGCGGCGCCATCGCGGCGCACATGGGTTGGCGCTGGGCCTTCGGCGGCATGGCCTTGTTCGGACTCGCGCTGGCGTTGCTGTATCCGGTGGTGGTGCGCGAAAAGCGCATCGCGCCGGGCCGCGCCGCGACCGCCGGCCAGCAGCGCGTGCCGCTGCGTAGCCTGTTCGGCAGCGCCTCGGTGCGCGCGGCCTACATCGGCAGCGGCTTGCAGCTGTTCGTCGGCGGCTCCTTCATCGTCTGGATGCCCAGTTTTATGAACCGCTACTACGCCATGAGCGCGGGCCGCGCCGGCCTGGGCGCCGCGCTGGTGGTGCTGGCCAGCGGCGCCGGCATGATCTTGTGCGGCATGCTGAGCGACCGCATGTGCCGCGCCGCGCCGGAACGCAAGATCGCGCTGGCGGTCGGCTACTGCCTGGGCAGCTGCGTGCTGCTGCTGGCGGCGTTTGCGATGGCGCCCGGCGCCGCGCAGCTGGTGCTGATCGGCGCCGGCATGTTCCTGGCGGCCGGCACCACCGGCCCGGCCGGCGCCATGGTCGCCAACCTGACGCACCGCTCGGTGCACGGCACCGCGTTCGCCACGCTCACCTTGGCCAACAACCTGCTGGGCCTTGCGCCGGGACCGTTCCTGACCGGCGTCATGGCCGATCGCTACGGCCTGGCCGTGGCCTGCCAGCTGGTGCCGCTGGTCAGCCTGGCCGCCGCGCTGGTGTTCATGCGGGCGCGCCGCAGCTATCTGCAGGACGTACAGCGGGCCGCGGGCGCGCCGTTGGCGGAGGCCGCGTGAGCGCCGCGCTGGACATCGAAATCGGCTTCGATTTCATCTGCCCCTGGTGCCTGATCGGCATGCGCAATCTGCAAACCGCGCTGGCCCAGCTGCATACCGAGCAGCCGCAAGCCACGGTGCGATTGAATTGGCGCGGCGTGCAGCTGCTGCCCTCCGTGCCAGCAGAAGGCTTGCCCTTCCAGGCGTTTTACCTGCGCCGGCTGGGCGGCGAAGTGGCGCTGCGCCAGCGCCAGGCCGAGGTGCAGCGCGCCGCCGCAGCGGCCGGCGCCCGCATCGACTACAGCGTCATCGAAGTCATGCCCAACACCGCCGACGCGCACCGGCTGCTGGCCTATGCCGGTCATCACGGCAGCGCGGCGCAACGCGACGCCTTGCTGGAACGCCTGCTGCGCGCCTACTTCGAAGAGGGCGACGACATCGGCAACCCGCTGGTGTTGCTGGCGCATGGCGAGGCGACGGGCTTCGAGCGCGCCGCGATGGAGGCCGAGCTGCTCGGCGCCGGGCAGCCCTACCATGCCGGCCCTGGCGTTGGCGGCAGCGGCGTGCCGTTCTACGCCATCAACGGCAAGCTGGCGCTGACCGGAGCCCAGCCGCCCGCCGTGCTGCTGGCCACACTGCGCGAGGCGCTAGCCCTACCGCGATGAATCACCGTATCGAAATCGATCCCGCCCGTTTGCCGGCGGTGGGCAGTCACGCCTGGCTGCGCCTGCATGGCTACGACATCGCGCTGTTCAACGTGCAGGGCTGCTACTACGCGCTGGACGACAGCTGCCCGCACCAGGGGGCATCGCTGGCCGGCGGCAAGGTCGTCGACGGCAAGGTGCAGTGTCCGGCGCACGGCCTGCGTTTCGACCTGGCCAGCGGCTGCCTGCAAAACGTCCCGACCGTGAAAGTCGTCACCTATCCGATCTACATTGAAGAGGGCAGGGTGTATTTGAGCCTGCCCGGCCAGGAGTCCGCATCATGAATACCGCCGTCCTTACCCACACCCACCAGCGCGTGCGCGAACTGGCGCCCGGCTTTGCCGTCAGCGCCATGGTGGCAGCCGCCGCCAGCTTCCTGTCCGAGCATTACGGCGCGCCGGTGATGCTGTTTGCGCTGTTGCTCGGCATGGCGCTGAACTTCCTGTCCGCCGACGGCCAGTGCAAGCCGGGCATCGAATACACGGCGCGCACCGTGCTGCGCTTGGGCGTCGCCTTGCTGGGCCTGCGCCTGACGCTGGCGCAGATGGCGGCGCTGGGCTGGAAGCCGGTGGTGATGGTGGTGGTGATCGTCACGGTCACCATCCTGAGTTCCATCGTCGCGGCCAGGCTGCTGGGCTTTAACCGCTTGTTTGGCCTGCTGACCGGAGGCGCCACCGCGATCTGCGGCGCCTCGGCCGCGCTGGCGCTGGCCGCCGCGCTGCCGGCCCATCCGCAAAAGGAAAAGGCCACGCTGTTCACGGTGATCGGCGTGTCGGCCCTGTCGACGGTGGCGATGATCGCCTATCCGATGCTGTGCAAATGGTTCGCGCTGTCGCCGCAGCAGGCCGGCGTGTTCCTCGGCGGGACCATCCACGATGTGGCGCAGGTGGTGGGCGCGGGCTACAGCATGTCGCGCGAAACCGGCGACGCCGCCACCGTGGTCAAGCTGATGCGGGTCGCCATGCTGCTGCCGGTGATCCTGTGCGCCACGCTGGTCACGCGCGCGCAGAGCGCCGGCAGCGGCGGTGTGCGTCCACCGTTGCTGCCGATGTTCGCGGTCGGCTTCCTGGCGCTGGCCTGCATCAACAGCACCGGCTGGGTGCCGGCCGCGGTGCAGCAGCTGGGCAACGACGGCTCGCGCTGGGCGCTGACCATCGCCATCAGCGCGCTGGGCATGAAGACCCAGTTGAAGGAATTGGCGGCGGTCGGCATCAAGCCGATCGCTCTGATGATAGGCGAGACCATTTTTCTCGCCGCCCTGGTCCTGTTGCTGATGCACTGGGGCCTGTAGGGACTTTTTTAACCACCGAAGGAAAATAATGAAAAGACTCATCCTGGCCAGCGCCGCGCTGGCTGCGTGCGGCTGCGCCCACGCCGGCATCGGAGACAGCGGCAATCTGACCATCAGCGGCTTCGGCACGCTGGGCGTCGCCAAGAGCGACACCAACGACGCCAAGTTCGTCCGCTACAACCAGGCGGACGGCGTCGGCGACAGTCCGCGCATCGGCCTCGATACCAATCTTGGCCTGCAAGCGAGCTATGTGGTTGACCAGCGCCTGTCCGCGACGGTGCAGGTCCTGAGCCGCAAGAACACCAGCCCGGCCTTCACCACCGACCTGACGTGGGCCTTCCTCAAGTACAAGGTCAGCGACGAACTCAGTGTGCGCGTGGGCCGCGTGGCGCTGCCGGTGTTCATGATCTCGGACTACCAGAACGTCGGTTACGCCAACACCATGATGCGGCCGCCGGTCGAGATGTATGCGCAGGCGCCGATCGAATCGGGCGACGGCGTCGACCTCAATTACCAGCACGCGCTGGGCGACACCAACATCAGCGCGCAGGCCGTGCTGGGCGTCAGCCGGGGCAAGCTGTTCCTGGTCAGCACCGGCACGGTGGCCAGCTACCGCGCGCCGGTGCATGGCGTCAGTGTGGCGGCCGAACGTGGCCCGCTGACGTTGCGCGCGGCCTACCTGGGCGCCACCATGAGCAGCAACGACATCACGCCGGTCAACACGCTGGTGGGCACGCTGCGCAACGTCGGCTTCGGCCAGCTGGGCGACGACTTCGCCGTCAGCGCCAAGCGCATCAGCTTTGTCGCCGTCGGCGCCACGCTGGACTGGAACAATGTGGTGGGCCAGGCGGAATATGGCCGTCGCCGCGCGCGCGACAAGGTCTACATCCCCGACACCGATTCGTGGTACGCCATGGCCGGCTACCGCATCGGCAAGGTGCTGCCATACTATACGCACGCCGTGGCCAAGGGCGCCGGCAGTTCGATCACGCTGCCCGCCGGCTTCCCGGCCAGCGGCGCCTTGTCGAACGCGGTGCGCGGCGCCTTGCTGGCGTCGGAGCAAAGCTCGGACACGATAGGCCTGCGCTGGGACTTCGCCAAGTCGGTGGACTTGAAGCTGCAGCTGGACCGCGTGCATCCCAAGCAGCGCAACGGCATGCTGATCTACGGACCGGCCGCTGGTTTGCAGCGCAGCGTCACCGTGGTTGGCGCCACGCTCGATTTCGTGTTTTAAGGAGACCGTTATGAAAATTCTGATCACTGCCTGCCTGCTGGCGAACGCGCTGTGCGCGCAGGCCGAAACCGTCGTCATCGTCAACAAGGCCAATCCGGCCACGCGCATGTTCGGCGAGCAGGCGTCGCAATTCTTCCTGGGGAAATCGACGATGTTCACGCCGGTCGACCAGCCGGAAAGCTCGGCCATCCGCACCGACTTTTATCACAAGGTGGCCGAGAAGGATACCGCGCAGGTAAAGGCGATCTGGTCCAAGCTGGTGTTTACCGGCAAGGCCGTGCAGCCGAAGGAATACGCGTCCAACACGGAGGTGAAGAAGGCGGTGGCGGCCGATCCGAAGGCGATCGGCTACATCGACAAGTCGGCGGTCGATGACAGCGTCAAGGTGATCCTGACGCTGCCTTAAGCACGCATCAAGTCGGCGCCACGCAGGGCTTGCCGTTGTTGGCGCGCCAGGCGGCCGGCGTGGCGCCGAATTGCGCGGTGAACCAGCGCGTGAAGCTGCTGGGCATGGAGTAGCCCAGCAGGTCGCCGATGCGCGCCAGTGAGTAGCTGGGGTTGTTCATATAGCGCTGCACCAGGTCGCGCCGCACCTCGTTGATCAAATCGCTGAAGTTGGCGCCGTCATCCTCCAGCCGGCGCTGCAGCGTCCGCACATTCATGCCCAGCGCCGCCGCGATCTGTTCGATCGTCGCGCGGCCCATCGGCAGCAGCAGGTAGATCGCCTTGCGCACCTCAAACACCAGCGACGCCTCGCCCACCGCCGGCAGCGTATCGACAAAGCGCTGCGCATAGCGCGCCATGGCGGGATCGGCGCGCGGATTGGGCGCGTCGAAAGCGGCGGCGGGGCAGGCGATGCCGTTGAACTCCGCGCCGAACTGCACCGGGCAGCCGAACACGCGGCGATGGATGCGCGCGTCGTCCGGCGCATCGTGGCTGAAATTGACGCTGGCCGGACGCCACGCGGGGCCCAGCACGCTGGCGCACAGGCGCGCCATCACGCCCAGCGCCAGCTCGGTGGCCTGGCGGCAGGGCAGCGGCGTATCGGTCACCACTTCCTCGCGGATGATCACCAGCTCGCCCACCTCTTCGATATAGATCGCCAGCGCGCGGTTCAACAGGTGGCGGTATTGCACCGTCACCTTCAGCGCGTCGCGCAGCGTGGGCTGGTGGGTCAGCAGCAGCGATACCGCGCCCAGGTCGGAAAACTGGCGCGATTCGGCCATGCGCAGGCCCAGGGTCTGGCAGCCGCTGTGGGCGGCGGCGTTCTCCAGCAGCTGCACGGCGGCCTTCACCGGGATCGAATGGTCGGGGTCCTGCAGCATGGTCTTGCTCAGTCCGACGGCGGCCAGTTCGGCCTGGGCGTTGAGCCCCAGGTGCTGGGCCACTTCGAGGAAGTTGGTGAGCACCGCAGCGCGGACCAGTGTAGACATTCGGTATGTTTCCTTGAGTTGCGGGCCCGGACCGGGCGCGCAGAAATTGTATCGGCGCGCTGTGCTGCTGGCAACCTACTTGCGCCTGGAAAACAACGGTGCAGGAAGCGCAGAAACAACCTTGATCCCCGATGCCGAGTTGCCGGAGCTTCGCCGATGAACGATGTTGTAATTTCGTAACGAAGCGAAACATCGCCACCCGTCAATATCGTAAAACGAAAGATATTTCCGCTTAAAACATGGCGAATTCCCCAAGATATTTTCTTTTCATTGACTTGAATCTTATTTAATTTTAAGGTTTATTCAGGCTGATCTTACGAAAACGAAAGATTTGGCTGCGTTGTATTCCGCAGAAACTTATATACGCAAATAAGAACGGAGACTATGCATGAAGAAAATACCGAAGGCGGGCGGCACCGCCGTGCGGCGATCGCTGCTCGTCCTGAGCCTGCTGTCCGGCGTTGCCGAAATGAACGGCGCTTGCGCCCAGTCGATTACCGGTGGTTTGTATGGCTCGGTGCCGGTGGGCGCGAGTGCGAACCGGGTGACTGTCACGAGCGAGCAGACCGGCTTCAAACGCGAACTGCCACTGGACGGGCAAGGGCGCTACAAGACTTCCGGGCTCAACCCCGGTTTGTACACCGTCACGCTCAGGCAGGGGGAGCAGGTGATCGCCGTCCGCCAGGTGAGCGTGAAGCCGAACAGCGACACGGCTGTCCTGGCCGTGACGGCGGAAAACCAGGGCGGCCCGGAAACGCTCGCCACTGTGACTGTGGCCGGCCACTCGGCCCAGACCATGGTGCTGCCCATCGACGTCAATACCCCGGAATTATCCAGCCACTACAGTCGGGAACTGATCAACAGCCTGCCGCTCATCAGCGGCAACGCGGAATCCATTGCGCGCTTGCGCTCCAACGTGCGCTACGACCAGAACACGACCGGGCTGGTCCAGCTGGGCGGGGCTACGCCGGCGGAAAACCGCTACTACCTCAACGAATTCGACACCACCAATGACCGTACGCTGCTGGGCGCCAACCGCCTGCCGCGCGAGGCGATCCAGGAAACCGAGGTGATGGCGGGCAGCTTCGGCGCCTCGTGGACCAATGCCACCGGCGGCATCATGGCGCAGACGGTGCGCCAGGGCTCGAACAAATTCGAGGCGGGGTACTCGATGTATTACACGCCGGCGACGTCGGCTGCCTTGATGCCGGCGGAAAAAGACATACGCAACGGGCAGGGCGATTATTACCGCTATTCCTCGGACAACCGCAGTGAAGCGAGCACGACGAACTACCTGTGGGCGTCGGGCGCGCTGGTCAAAGACAAGCTGTTTGCCTTCGTGCTGCTGGGCGACCGGCTGCCATCGCGCAGCTACAGCTTCAGCCAGAATCGCGAGTCGATTTCCAGTTCGAAAAGCAAGAACCTGCTGCTGAATCTGACCTGGAACATCAATGACGAGCATACGCTCAACCTGACCGGCTCGCGGGCGTGGAGCAGCACCAGCACCGACAACTATCGCCTGCTGAAGGACTACAGCACGCAGGTCGGCGCCTTCTCGTCCAGTGCCTATTCGCCCGTGACGGAGCGCATGTTGATTGCCAACTACCACGGCAACCTCACGCCCAACCTGGAACTGCGCTTGATGGGCGGTTTCCTGGGGCAGCTCAATGACCGCGCCCACGGCGCCGAGGACGTACCTTATGTCGACGCCTACAACAGCCAGACCCAGAAGACCAGCAACATCGGGATGCAGGACCGCACCGTCAATTTCCGCCCCGACGATTACTGGCGACGCGGCTATAAGGGCGACCTGAGCTGGAGCCTGGGCAATCACAAGCTCGTGTTCGGCGCCGAGTACTACCAGCACTTCCTCGGCCAGGACTGGCACACGCCGCAGGCCGGCTGGTACACCTATTACGACCGTCCCAACACCGTGCAACTGCCCAATGGCGAGCAGGTCAGCGGCAAGTACGTCGGCTACTATTTCAACCACGAGTTCGGTCGCATGGTGTCGATCAACAAGGCGGCCTATCTTGAGGACTACTGGAAAATCGGCAACGGCGTGATGCTGTACGGCGGTCTGCGTTTCGACAAGTTCATCAACAAGGACGCGCTGGAGCGCCCGCTGTTCTCGTTTCCCACCACTTCGCCGCGGCTGGGCTTGTCGTGGGATGTGCACGGCGATTCCAGCCTGAAGGTCGGGGCCAACCTGGGGCGCTATTCGCTGTCCATGCCATCGAACTTCAGCTTCGGCGTCGCCGAGTCCCACCTCGAACAGCGCAAATGGTACCGCTACAGCGGCATGGATCCCAACACCAAACTGCCGCTGGGCCTGGCGCAGATCGGCTCCACCTATACCGCGCCCGGCCATGACGGCACGCCGCCGGCGGCGGACCAGGTGGCCACCACCAATTTGAAGGCGCCTTACCAGAACGAGTTGCAGTTGTACGCGCAGAAGGCGTTCAACCGTCACTGGGTAGGCCAGGTCGATTTCGGCTATGCCGAGCTGAAGCGCGTCATCAATTCCACCTGCTACGGCCAGGGCATAGGCCAGTACGCCAACAGCCACGGCTATCCAAACTATCCGAGCGACTACGAGTGCTTTGAACTCAATCCGGGTGAGGACGTCACGGTCACGCGCGATTTCCGCGGGGATGGCAAGCCGGTGTCGCTGACGATACCAGCCGCCGAATTCGGCCTGCCCAAACCCAAGCACAAGTACATCCACCTGACCTTCGATGCGAGTCACTCGCGCAGCGCCAGCGAGCCGTGGTACCTGAATCTGAGCTACACCTGGACCCGTTCGTTCGGCAACGACAATGGCTTCCTCAATCTGGAAAACCGGAACGCCGGCTATATCGGCCAGACGGGCGTCTACGATTTTCCGGAGACGACACGCGGCGCCAGCGGCAACCTCACCAACGACATCCGCCACGCGTTCACCGCATCGAGCGCCTACTACTTCCAGAATGGCCTGCGCGCCAGCGGCATATTCAGCATGCACAGCGGTGAGCCGGTCAGCTGCTTCGGCCTCAATCCCGACGTGAACAGCCTCTCCTACAACTGGGGTTCGTGGGGACACTACTGCGATGCGAGCACCAATCCGGTTGGGGTCAAGACGGCGGGCACCAGTGGCCGCCTGCCACTCTTCTGGCAATTCGACATGGGCGTGGGCTACGATATGAAGGTGGGCGCGGACAGCAAGCTGAGCCTGGATCTGAGCATCCAGAACCTGTTCAACCGGCGCGGCATCACCGACCGCTACAACACCTACAGCGCCGACGTGAACGCCGACAATACCATCGTGCCGGATGTGAACTGGGGCATTCCGAGCCAGTATCAAACGCCGCGCAGGGCCTCGCTGGTGCTGCGCTACCAATACCGTTAATCGTGACCGGAGTCCCTACCTTGAAACTGACCAAAACTATCCAGGCCGGCTTGCTGGCCCTGGCCCTGAGCAGCACACTGGCGTACGCGGCCGAGCCGCTTGCGCGCCCCCCGCATTTCGCCATCGACGGCGCGCATTTCAAGCTCGACGGCCAGCCGTATGTGATCCGCTCCGGCGAAATGCATTATCCGCGCATCCCCCGCGCCGCCTGGCGCGAGCGGCTGCGCATGGCGCGCGCGATGGGCTTGAACACGGTGACCACCTATGCCTTCTGGTCGCAGCACGAACCGGAGCCGGGGCAGTGGAACTTTTCCGGCCAAAACGATCTGCGCGCGTTCGTCAAGACCGCCGCCGAGGAAGGTTTGAACGTGGTGCTGCGGCCCGGCCCCTATGTCTGCGCCGAGGTGGATTTCGGCGGCTTCCCGGCCTGGCTGTTGCGCACGCAGGGACTGCGCGTGCGTTCCATGGACGCGCGCTACCTGGCCGCCAGCGCGCGCTACTTCAAGCGTCTGGCGCAGGAGGTGGCGGACCTGCAGAGCAGTCGCGGCGGCCCCATCCTGATGCTGCAACTGGAGAATGAGTACGGTTCCTACGGTCGCGATCACGACTACCTGCGCGCCGTGCGGACGCAGATGCGCCAGGCCGGGTTAGACGCGCCCCTGTTTACTTCCGACGGCGGCGCCGGCCGGCTGTTCGAAGGCGGCACGCTGCCCGATGTGCCGGCCGTGGTCAACTTCGGTGGCGGCGCGGACGATGCCGACGCCTCGATCCAGGAACTGGCCGCCTGGCGCCAGCATGGCCCGCGCATGGCCGGTGAATACTGGGCCGGCTGGTTCGATCACTGGGGTGAGCAACACCACACCCAGAGTGCCGAGGAGGCGGCGCGCACGGTGGACCGGATGTTGTCGCAGGGCGTATCGTTCAATCTGTACATGTTCCACGGCGGGACCAGCTTCGGCTGGCTGGCCGGTGCGAACTATTCGGGCCCCGATTCCTACCAGCCGGACACCACCAGCTACGACTACGATGCCGCCCTGGACGAGGCGGGACGCCCGACGCCCAAGTACTTCGCCCTGCGCGACGTCATCGCCCGGCATGTGAAAACGGCGCTGCCGCCGGTGCCCGCCGCGCCGCAACCGCAGGCGCTGCCCGCGTTCGGGCTGCAGCCGGCCGGCAGTCTGCTGGCCCAGCTGGAGCTGTTGTCCAAGGCCCGGCCGTCACGCTGGGCCAGGGCGATGGAGGAATTTGATCAGAACTACGGCTACATCCTCTATCGCAAGCGGCTCGATGCGCCGGCCAAGGGCAAGCTGGTGCTCGACGGCTTGCATGACCAGGCCACCGTGCTGGCCGATGGCCGTGTGATCGGCCGGCTGGACCGTCGCCTGGGCGAGAGCTCGCTGGCGGTGGATTTGCCGGCGGGCGTCCAGCTCGACCTGCTGGTCGAAGCGATGGGGCGTATCGGCTTCGGCGCCAAGCTGGTCGATGACAGCAAGGGCATCACGCGCGGGGTGAAGCTGGGCGACGATGAACTGGAGGGCTGGACCGTCTACCCGCTGCCGCTGGACGCGGCGGCGCTGAAACGCCTGCCGGCAGCGGCGGGCGATGCGGCCGGGGCGGCGCCGGGCTTCTGGCGCGGTACGCTGACGCTGGCCAAGCCGGTCGATACCTTCCTCGACACGCGCGGCTGGGGCAAGGGACAGGTCTGGGTCAACGGCCACCATCTGGGGCGCTACTGGCACATAGGCCCGCAGCAAACGTTGTATCTGCCGGCCTCGTGGCTGAAGGAGGGCGCCAACGAGGTACTGCTGTTCAGCACGGAAACGCCCACGGCAAGCACCATGCAGGGCATGGCCGCGCCCGTCTACGACACGCCGAAGCGAGACTAGGCTTGCAACGTTGGCAAATAAGGACGTTGTTGGTCTTTCGTCACAATCGGCAGGGGAGCGCCTAGGCACGGGCATTCGGAGCTAGAATTGGCCGATATGCATAAATCGACTGCCGCCACGATAGCCCGTTTCACCGACCTGCTGATGGACGCCGTCTGCATGGTCGATGCCGAGGGTCGCTTCGTGTTCGTCAGCGCCGCCTGCGAGCGTATCTTCGGCTACGCTCCCCAGGAAATGATCGGCATGCAGATGATCAACCTGGTGGCGCCGGCCGACCGCGAGCGCACCCTGGCGGCGGCGCGCGCCATCATGGACGGCCAGCCCACCTCCCGCTTTGAAAACCGCTACGTGCGCAAGGATGGCAAGATCGTCCACATCATGTGGTCGGCGCGCTGGTCCGAGAGCGACCAGCTGCGCGTGGCCGTGGCGCGCGATATCACGGCCACCAAGCAGGCGGAAACGATGCAGTCCGCGCTGTATGCGATCTCCGAGGCCGCGCACGCCAGCGACGACTTGCCGGCCTTGTTCGAGCACATCCACCAGATTATCGGCGCCATGCTGCCGGCGCCGGGATTCGCGGTCGCGCTACGGAACGACAAGGGCGGGTGCGTGGAGTTTTCCTATCACGTCAACGCCCATGGTGGCAGCGCGCCGCATCCGCTGGCGTGCTGGCTGGGGGAGGAAGTGCTGCGCAGCGGACAAGCGGTATTGCTGACGCCCGCCACGGCGGCCGCGCTGCCGCCGGCCTTGCAGGCGCACGGCACGCGGCCGGATTGCTGGCTGGGCGTGCCGCTGACGACCAGCCAGGGCCGCATCGGCGTGCTGATGCTGCAAAGCGGCGACGAGCCGGACCAGTCCGGCTACACCGACCAGGACCAGGAGTTGTTGATGTTCGTCTCCCACCAGGTGGCGACGGCGATCCAGCGCAAGCAGCTGCATTCCCGTCTGCGCTTCATGGCCCAGCATGATGAGCTGACCCAGTTGCCCAATCGCCGGCTGTTCCTCGACCGCTTGCAGATGGCGGTGGCGCGCGCCCAGCGTCACCAGGGCCGGCTGGCCTTGCTGTTCATCGACCTGAACAAGTTCAAGCAGGTCAACGACCAACACGGCCATGCCTGCGGCGACCTGCTGTTGCGCGAAGTGGCGCACCGGCTCAAGCATTGCGTGCGCGAATCCGACACCGTGGCGCGGCTGGGCGGGGACGAGTTCGTCGTCATCGTGGAAGAAGTGCTGGTGGCCGACGACGCCTTGCAAATCGTGAACAAGATCCACCAGGTGCTGGCGGCGCCGATGTTGTTGGCCACCGGTCTCGGCTTGGCGATCACCGCCAGCGTCGGCGTCGCGCACTATCCCGAGCATGGCGTCGACATCGAGCAGTTGATGCGCTACGCCGACCAGGCCATGTACGCAGCCAAGCAAAGTGAAGAGCATTCCGATCTAGGCCGACGCGAGTTCGTCGATCAGCAGCGCGAGCAGGCGTTGCTGCGGCCCCGATAAGGCGGCGGGAACCTCTCCCCATCCGCAGATTCTATCCAGTACCGCGTTCAGTATTTTTCCCGGCTTGAACACGAGCGCGTGGCGCGGCAGGGCATCGCACAGGTCCGGCCTTAAATAAACAATCGTTCCGGATAGCGGCCAAGCCGTGGCCGCCGCATGGGAAACACCCGGCGGTATCCATCCAAGCTCCCGGTCGGGCCGTAGCAGGCAGATTTGCCCTTCGCGCCGGCAGCCGGGCAGGCCGCCGCCCAGCTGCAACGGACGTTCGTCGTGAATGAAGCGGGAAGCAGCCATGTATCAGGCGGCAGCTTTGCGGGGAACGACGAAGGCCAGCCCCTCCTCGAAGGAACGCAGCACCATGTCCATGTGCGGCTGCACCGCCGCCAGGTGGACCGCGCACTCGTCCGGCGGCGGCCGGGTCGTCACCAGCAATGCCTGCGGCAGCAAGCCGCGCACCGCCGCCACCGCCGCCAGCCATGCCTCCAGCTGTTCCTGCAGCGGGTAGGGAATGAACACCGTGGAAATCAGGGCCGCCTTGTCCGGCGCATGCTCCTCGTAAGGCAGGGGCAGGGCGACGCTGCGGGCGTCGATGCCGGTCTCGCGCAAGGCGCGCGCCAGCAACTCGCTCACCAGGTCGTCGCGTTCCGAAGCCAGGCCGGTGCACAGCACGATGGAGCCGAGCGGCACGTCGAGCGAGCCTTGCCAGCGCCCCGTGCGGGCCTCGCGCAGCTGGCGCAAGTGGGTGCCGACATTGGCATCGAGCAGCGACACCCGGTGGCGCCGCCGCTTCGCCGCCGGTGCGGCCACTGCCGGCGCCAGCGTCTCCGCCACATCGGCCACGGTGCTGCGGATCCTTCCCTGCTGGGCGGCGTCGATCTGGCCCGCGCGCCATTCGGCGGCGGCCAGCGCCAGGCCGGGCAGCAGCACGTGATCGCAATAGCGCACAAAGCTGCCGCGCTGCAGGAAGGCGCCGGCGTCGCGGATGATGGCGTCGGTGTCGCCGGACAGCGCGCGCTGGAAGAAGCGCTGCGCGGCGGTCACGTTCGGGCTCTCGCCCAGCAATACCGACAGGGGCTCCAGCGCCCGCACATGCCGCCCGGCGACCACCAGGCACACCGTCAGCGGTGTCGAGATCAGCAGGCCGACCGGTCCCCACAAACTGCCCCAGAACAGCGCCGAGATCACCACCGCCAACGGCGACAGGCCGGTGCTATGGCCGTAGACCTTGGGCTCGACCACATGGGCCACCACCAGCTCCAGCACGCCGAACATCACCATGCACGACAGCGTCAGGCTCCAGCCCGGATCGATCGCCGCCACGAACACCATGATGGCGGCGCCGGCGGCCAGCACGCCCACATACGGAATGAAGCGCAGCGTGGCGCCCAGTATGCCCCACAGCAGCGCGTGCGGAATGCCGGCCGCCGCCAGCGCCACGCCGGTGGCCAGGCCGAAGCAGGCGTTGACGATGAACTGCGACAGGAAGAAGCGCGACACGCCCTGCGCGGCGTCGGCCAGCGCCCGGATCGTGCGGCTGACTTCACCCTGGCCGGTGAGCCGGATCAGCCGGTCCTGCAGCGACTCGCGCTCCCACAGGATGAACACCAGCAGCACCAGCACCATGCCGGCCTCGCCGATGGCGGTGCGCGCCAGCGTCAGGAAATGCGCCAGCACGTCGCCCGAGGCAGGACGGGCGGCGCCGGCGCTGTCCACGGCTTGCGGCGCGGCCGCCGCGTCGGCCGGCGGCTGCATCAGGTGCATTTCCGCCTCGACCCGGGCGAACGGGCGGGCCGCCAGTTCGTGCAGCGTATCGACCTTGCGCTGGATGGCCGCGCGGTATTGCGGCAGTTCGGCGGTGACGCTGGCCAGCTGCGCCACCAGGATGGCGCCGGTGCCGGCCACGCAGGCGCTGGCCAGCAGCAGCGCCGCCAGCACGGTCGGCGCGCGCCCCAGGCCCAGACGGCCGAGGCGGCGCACCAGCGGCGCCACGATCAGGCTGAGGATGGAGGCCAGCGCGATCGGTTGCAGGAAGTCGCGCCCCAGGTGGAGCACGGCCAGCACGCAGGCGCCGCACAGGATGGGAGTGGAACTCAGGCGGGAGGGCGTATGCATGGTCGGAGCGGCATGGAGTAAGGGAGGAATGCCGACACTATATCATAGTGACTTATGTGTCATTATTAAAATCTCGGTCGAGTCTTATTTAAATTGACTCAATTGTCAGAGTGACGATATAATCATTATGAACTCACGGAACGGTTGCCCTGGTCATTGCTGGCAGCTGTTGTATTACCTGCCATCTTGTCAACCGAAAGGAAACTGTATGTCGTCTTCACTCCGTGGCGCCGCGCTTGCCGCGCTGGTCCTGCACACCGCCGCCGCGACGGCGGCCGATGCCACCCCCTCCATTTTTTCGTTCAGCGGCTACGGCACGCTGGGCATGACCCGGTCGAGCGAGCAGCACGCCGACTACACCGCCAGCAACTTCCAGCCCAACGGCGCCGGCCACACCCGCAGCTGGTCGCCGGACGTGGACAGCCGCCTCGGCGGCCAGGTCTCGGCCGAAATCGACAGCCACTGGTCGGCCGTGGTGCAGGTGGTGGCCGAGCAGCGCTGGGACAATAGCTACACGCCGGCGCTGGAATGGGCCAATGTGCGCTACGCCTTCACGCCGGCGTTCAGCGTGCGGGTCGGCCGCATCGCCTTGCCGACCTTCCTGATGTCCAACACCCGCAAGGTCGGCTACACGCTGCCGTGGGTGCGCACGCCGAACGCCGTCTACAACGCGCTGGCGATGACCAGCAACGACGGCGCCGACCTGACCTGGAGCGTGCAGTCGGGCGAGTTGCGCAACACGGTGGTGGCCTACGTCGGCCGCAACAACTCCACCTATCCGAACGGCAGCGCCGGCGGCTACCGCGAAAAGGCACGCCACATGCGCGGCCTGGCCGACACCGTCAACTACGGCGACCTGACCTTGCAACTGTCGCACTTCGACGCCAAGCTGAGTTCCGCCGCGATCGGCCTGGTCGACCAGCCATACCGGGTCAACTCGGCCGGCGCCAGCTTCGATCCGGGCGCCTGGTTCGTCACCAGCGAGTGGGCCCGCATTTCCGGCCAGGACGCGCACGCCATCCCGAGCTGGTACGTGGGCGCCGGCGCGCGCTTCGGCGCCTGGACGCCGTATGCCGGCATCAACTGGCGCAAGCAGGCCTATCCGGAGCTGCACGCGCTGGGCCTGGCGCAGTCGACGGTCGGCATCGGCCAGCGCGGCCGTAACGTCGGGCTGCGCTGGGATGTCAGCAAGAACGCCGATATCAAGCTGCAATACGACCGCAACACGCCGGACGCCGGCTCGGTCGGTACCCTGGTCAACTTCCAGCCGGGTTTCCGTCCCGGCGTCGCCTACAACGTGGTCAGCCTGGCGCTGGACTTCGTCTACTAAAGGAAAACGCAGATGAAGATCCAGTCTCAATTCCGCCGCGCCGCCACCGGGCTGGCGCTGTCGCTGGCCGCCATGGCCGCGCGCGCCGACGTGGTGGTCGTGGTGTCGGCCAAGAATCCCTGCGGCCAGCTGACGGCGTCCCAGGTCAGCGACATCTTCCTCGGCAATGCCGCCAGCTTCCCCGGCGGCGGCCAGGCCGTGCCGCTGGACCAGGGCGACGGCGCGCCGCGCGAAGAGTTCTACGGCAAGACCGTGGGCAAATCGTCGTCCCAGGTGAAGGCTTACTGGGCCAAGATCATCTTCACCGGCAAGGGCCGGCCGCCCAAGGAGGCGGGCGACAGCGCCGCCGTGCGCAAGCTGGTGGCCGACAGTCCCAGCTTCATCGGCTATATCGAACGCGGCGCGGTTGACGCCAGCGTCAAGGTGGTGCTGGCGGTGCACTGACGCGCCCCAGCCCCCGACCCCTCGCTCAAAGGAACCCGCGACATGAGTATCAAACGCAGAATCTGGGCCGTGCCCATCATCGCCGCCGTGCTGTTTGGCATCGGCCTGGCGGTGACGATGTATTTCACCACCGGCGCCATCGCCTCCATCAACGCCACCGCGCAAGTCGACTATCCGCTGCTGGACCAGGTCAAGGCGCTGGCGCAGCAGGTCGACGAACTCAGCGGCGGCTTCAAGGACGCCGTCACCGAAGGCGACACCAAGCGCCTGGCCGCGCTGGCCGAGCAGCAGCGCCAGATCCTCGCGGGCAGCAAGGCGCTGGGCGCGATACCGGGCCAGGCGGCGCAGGCCGCCCGCATCGCGCGCGAAGCCGAGGCCTACTATGGCCCGGCCATGCGGGTGGCGCGCATCATGCTCGAGGTGGAGCAGGGCGAACCGGGCGACGCCATCCAGGCGATGCAGCAGAACCTGGCCACGCTGCAGACCGACCTGGCGCGGGCCGGCACCCAGGCACAGCGCCAGTTCCAGGCCGGCATCGCCCGTGGCGGCGACAGCGTGCAGCGCGTGCTGGGCACCAGCGTCGCGGTGGCGGCGCTGGTGATCCTGAGCCTGGGCCTGGCGTCGCACTTCGTGGTGCGCTCGATCTGGCAGCAGCTGGGCGGCGAGCCGGAGTACGCCTGCGCCATCGCCCGCGCGGTCGCGGCCGGCGACCTGGCCATGCCGATCGAGACGGCGGCCGGCGACCACGCCAGCATCCTGGCCGCGCTCAAGGCCATGCAGGGCCGGTTGGCCAGCATCGTCGGCGAGGTCAAGGCGGCGTCGGCGGCGATCGAGCTGGCCGGCGCCGAGATCGCGGCCGGCAACGCCGACCTGTCGGCGCGCACCGAGCAGCAGGCCAGCCGCCAGGAGCAGACCGCCAGCGCCATGCTGGCGCTGACCAACACCGTGGCGCTGAACGACGACCATGCGCGCCACGCCAACCAGCTGGTGCTGGGCACCTCCGACGTCGCCCATCGCGGCGGCGCGGTGGTGGCCGAAGTGGTGTCGACCATGCACGCGATCCACGCCTCGGCCAGCCGCATCGCCGACATCATCGGCGTGATCGACAGCATCGCCTTCCAGACCAATCTGCTGGCGCTGAACGCGGCGGTGGAGGCGGCGCGTGCCGGCGAGCAGGGGCGGGGATTCGCCGTGGTCGCCACCGAGGTGCGCGGCCTGGCGCGCCGCAGCGCCGAATCGGCCAAGCAGATCAAGGAGCTGATCCTGGCCTCGGTCGAGCGGGTCGACGCCGGCGCGCGGCTGGTCAACCAGGCCGGCCAGACCATGGAGGAGGTGGTCGGCTCGGTCACGCGGGTGACCGCCATCATGGGCCAGATCGCCGCCGCCAGCCTGCTGCAGCGCGAGGGCATCGAGCAGGTCGACCACGCCATCCGCCAGACCGAGGCGATGACGCAGCAGAACGCCGCGCTGGTCGAACAGGCCGCCGCCGCGGCCGCCTCGCTGGAGCAGCAGACCGGCTGCCTGAGCGACAGCCTGGCCATCTTCAAGCTGACCCGTGGTCGCAACGCCGACGCCGCGCCGCAACGGCCGCGGGCCGCGCCGCCACACCGCCTGGCCGCCGCGCTGCCGCAAGCTCGGCTGGCGGGGCAGCGATGAAGCTGCGCCGGGTCTGGCTGATCCTGTCCATCACCGCGCTGCTGGCGGTACTGCTCAACGTGGTGCTGGTGGTGCTGATCCAGCGCGCCCACACCCAGGCGCTGCGCGCCCAGCAACAGCGCCAGCTGGCGCAGGGCCTGACCGCCGAGCTCCAGCAGGAGGCGGAACAACTGGCCAGCCTGGCGCGCAGCTACGCCGCGACCGGCCACAAGCGTTACCTGGGCTACTACTGCGACATCCTGGCGATCCGCGACGGCGACAAGGCCGCGCCCGAGCATTTCCAGCCCGCCACCTACTGGAAGGAAGTGATCGCCGGCCGCCGCGAGCACCGGTTGCCAGCCGGCGGCGTGCGCCGTTCGGTGCGGGCCCGCATGCGCGAGCTGGGCTTCGGCGCCGACGAATTCGCCGGGCTGACGCGCGTCATGGCCACCACCGAGGCGCTGCGCCAGATCGAGAAGCAAGCCTTCGACGCGGCCCAGGGCCTGGCGGCCGATGGCGCCCGCCGCGAGGGTGCGGCGCATCCGGCCCAGGCCGGCGCGCTGCTGCACAGCGAACAGTACAACCGCTTGCAGGCCGAGTTGGCGCAGGCCGTGGCCGCGCTGGCCGCCAGCACCGAGCGCCGCACCGACGCCGAAGTGCAGGCCGCGCAAGACCAGCTGCACTGGCTGATCGAAGCCACGCTGGCCTGTCTGCTGGGCAGTATCGCGCTGGTGCTGCTGGCCACGCGGGTGATGCAGCACCAGGTGCTGCGGCCGTTGCGCCGGCTGTCCTCGGCCGCCAACGCGCTGGCGGCGGGCAATTACGCCACCCGCGTCGGCGCGGCCGGCGGCGGCCCGGTGGACCACCGCTTCGGCGCGCAGGAGCTGGTGGCGCTGGGCCGCACCTTCAACGGCATGGCGCAGTCGATCGAACGCGACCTGCACCAACGGGCCGCCGCCCAAGAGGCGCTGGAACAGGCGCGCCAGCATTCCGAGGACGCCACGCGCGCCAAGTCGATGTTCCTGGCGAATATGAGCCATGAGATCCGCACCCCGATGAACGCCATCATCGGCATGACCTACCTGGCGCTGGGCACCGAGCTGACGCCGCGCCAGCGCGACTACGTGGACAAGGCCAACCACGCCGCCACCGCGCTGCTGGGCATCATCAACAACATCCTGGACTTCTCCAAGGTGGAGGCGGGCAAGATGGAGCTCGACTGCGCGCCGTTCCGGCTGGAGCAGGTGGTCGGCAACGCGCTGGCGCTGGTGCAGCTGCCGGCCCAGCACAAGCAGCTGGAGCTGGTGCTGGACCTGGCCGATCCCGAACTGCTGGGCGCCGACGGCATGCTGGCCGGCGACGCCATGCGGCTGGGGCAGGTGCTGACCAATCTGCTGGCCAACGCCATCAAGTTCACCGAGCGCGGCTCGGTGCGGCTGTCGGTGCAGGTCGAGCGACGCGACGCGCAAGGCGTGGACCTGCGCTTCGTGCTGAGCGACACCGGCATCGGCATGGACCGCGCGCAGCTGGCGCGGCTGTTCCGGGAGTTCAGCCAGGCCGACGGTTCGACCACCCGCAAATACGGCGGCACCGGCCTGGGGCTGGCGATCGCGCACAAGCTGGTGGAGCTGATGGGCGGGCGCATCTGGGCCGAAAGCGTGCCCGGCGTCGGCACCAGTTTCATCTTCACGCTGCGCCAGGCGCGCGCACCGGGCGCGCCCTTGCCGCTGCTGGCGGGCGCGGTGGCGGCGCCGCGGGTGTTGACCGGTACGCCGGGCGAGCAGCAGGTGGCGCAGCCGGCCGGGCCGCACTTGCAGGGCATGCGGGTGCTGCTGGTCGAGGACCTCGCGGTCAACCGCCAGCTGGCGACCGAGCTGATGGCGCAGCGCGGCGTGCAGGTCGAGATCGCCGAGCATGGGCAGGCCGCGCTGGAGCGGCTGGCGGCGTCGCCGCCGGAGCACTTCCACGCCGTGCTGATGGACTTGCAAATGCCGGTGATGGATGGCTACGAGGCCACCCGTCGCCTGCGCCTGGACCGCCGTTACCACGCGCTGCCGGTGATCGCCATGACGGCGCACGCCATGCAGCAGGAGCGCGAACGTTGCACGGCGGCCGGCATGAACGGCCACCTCAGCAAGCCGGTCGAGCCGGACCGGCTGTACGCGTTGCTGGCGCACCACTACGGCCCGGCGCGCGCGGCGCCGCCCGGCTGGCTGGCGCGCTTGCGCCTGCTGCTGCGCGCCTGCGACAGCGATGCGCTGGCCCTCTGGCACAGCTGCCAGGCCGAGGCGGCCACGCTGTGGGGCGCGCAAGCGGCGCGCCGCGTCGGCGCCGCACTGGACCATTTTGAATTTGATCGGGCGCTGGCCGAGTTGGCCAGCGCCAGTCCGCACTGAAAGCGAGAAACCATGACCACCATTACCGACGCTTCCACCTCCCGCCCCACCGTGCTGGTGGTCGACGACACCCCCTCCAATCTCAGCCTGCTGTCCAGCCTGCTGCGCGACAAGTACCGCGTACTGCTGGCCAACAACGGCGCCAAGGGGCTGGAACTGGCGCTGGCCGAGCGGCCCGCCCTGATCCTGCTGGACGTGATGATGCCGGAGATGGACGGCTACGAAGTCTGCCGCCGCCTGAAAGCCGAAGCGCGCCTGGCGCGGGTGCCGGTGATGTTCCTGACCGCGCGCACCGGCATCGAGGACGAGGAGCGCGGCCTGGCGCTGGGCGCGGTCGACTTCATCCACAAGCCGATCAGCCCGCCCATCGTGGCGGCGCGCGTCAAGGCCCAGCTGGAGATCCAGGCCTGGCAGGACTTCCTGTACGACCAGAACGACTGGCTGCAAATGCAGGTCACGCAGCGGCTGGCGGAAATCCACCACCTGCAGGACGCCGCCATCGACGTGATGGTGTCGCTGGCCGAGTTCCGCGACGAAACCACCGGCAACCACGTGCGCCGCACCTCGGAATACGTGCGCCTGCTGGCGCTCAACCTGGCCGGCCAGCCGCGCGACGCCGCGCAGCTGACGCCGGAGACCATCGAGATGATGGCCAAATCGGCGCCGCTGCACGACATCGGCAAGATCGCCATCCCCGACCACATCCTGCTCAAGCCCGGCAAGTTCGAGCCGGCCGAGTGGGCCGTCATGCAGACCCACGCCCGGCGCGGCTACGACATCCTGCGCCGCGCCGGCGACCAGATGGGCGTGCGCGGCCAGTTCCTGGCGGTGGCCATGCAGATCGCCGGCAGCCACCACGAAAAATGGGACGGTTCCGGCTATCCGGAAGGCCTGGCGGGCGTAGCCATCCCGCTGGCGGCGCGGCTGATGGCGGTGGCCGACGTGTTCGACGCGCTGTTGGCGCGCCGCCCGTACAAGGAGCCGATGTCGGCCGGCGCGGCCGCCGCCATCATCGTCCAGGGACGCGGCGCTCACTTCGACCCGGCCGTGGTGGACGCCTTCCTGCGGCTGTTGCCGAAGTTCGAGCAGGTCGCGGCCCGGCTGGCGGACGCCGAATGAACGCCGGCCGGACCGCTCACCACAGCTTGATCAGGCGGATCTGCGTGAAGGTGCCGGCCTTGGCGTTGCGCGAGGCGGTGGTGTTGATGTACTGGATGGTCACCACCGTGTCGATGGGCGCTATCTTCGTGGTGAAGAAGGCGCCGGTGTTGGTCGAGCGGAAGCGGCTGGCGCCGAGCGGATTGTTGTCGTCGTCCTGGTACTGGCGCAGGTGGATCGCGTGCCAGCCGACCACGCCGACCGGCGTCTTGTAGCCGGCCGCCAGCTCCAGTCCGGCCCAGTTGCCGCTGCGCAGATGGTTGTCGCTGTTGCGGCTGTTCAGGCCCAGCGACAGCTTGGCGGCCACCGCCACCTCCGGCGTCGGCAGATAGCCCAGTTGCAGCGTCGGCCGCAGCGTGGTGTAGTGGCCGGTGCCGATATCGGGCGCCGGGCCGCTGTCATACTTCCCGGTCGGCAGGATCACCGAGCCGCCCGCCAGCACCCGCCATTGCTCCCCCGCATACAGCCAGCCCGCCTGGAGCTCGACATCGCCGATGCCGCTGAGTTCGCCGGTGGCGCTGGCGCTCTCGGCCGCCAGCGCGCCCTGGTACTGGGCGCCGAACTGGCCCTGCACGGCGGCCTGCGTGGCGGCCGGCACCGCCGGGTTCCATTGCAGCGCCGGCGTCGCGGCGTTGGCCACGATGGATTGCTGCTTGCGCGCATACGGCACGTCCAGCACGAAGGCCAGCCGGCCGCCCGCGTAACGGTCGGTGGTCAGGTAGGCCAGCACCATGTCCCAGCGGGTGAAGGTGCCGGTGCCGTCGATGACGGCGCGGTTGCCGCCGTAGGATGGATACAGCGCCGCCGGCGCGCCCGGCAGCGGCACCACGCCGCCCGGGATGGGCTGGCCGAGCTTCTGGCCGTCGTCGCCGGTCACCTGGTCGACGCGGATGCGGGTGGCCGCCAGCACGCCGGCCCAGCCGGCCTGGTCGGGCGGGGCGAACAGTTCGCCGCCCAGGCTGCCGGCCATGTTGTAGCGCGGCTCGAAGCCTTCGGCCGCGCCGGCGCTGCCGCCGGCCAGGGCGGCAAACGCCGATATTGCCGCAAGAGCGAGGGGGATCGAACGGGTCATGCTGGTCTCCTTGGTGGTGTGCTTCGATGATTTTTATACTGACATAGTAGTCATCCTGAGAATTGTGTCAATGCTTTGGGCGAAAAAAATCCCGCCGCGTTGCTGCGGCGGGACAAAAACCCCATGGCAAGGAATTACCATGGAGACTGGGAGGGTAAAACGGTTTAGCCGGCGATGCCCAGCAAGGCCAGCGCGGCCTCGACGACGGTGTCGATCTGTTCCAGCGGGCCGTCATGCAGCACGGTGCGGTCCGGCCGCACCACGGCGACCCAGCCGACCGGCGCCGCGTTCGGCACCAGGCAGTCGCTCATGTCTTCCCACGAATCGGCGGCCGTGCGCAGCTGGCCGCGGTGGCGCAGCTGCATGATGCGGCCGCCGGCGCGTTGCCAGCGCGCCAGCAGGGCGGGGCTGAGCGCGGCCAGCGCGTCGCAGCCGAAGCCGATCAGGTTCAGGTGCGGACCCAGCACGTCGTCGCTGGGCTGGCAGGCCGCGTCGGGGCTGCTGCGCACCAGGCCTTGCGGCAGCAGGCCGCCGCGCACCAGCCGCGCGCGTCCGGCGCCGCGCTGGAACAGGCCGCGCGCAAAGCGGTTGACCGGCTTGATCTTCAGGTCCTGGAACCAGGCGCGCGTCATCGGCAGCAGTTGCAGCAGCGTCATCAGGCCGTGTACGCCCAGCGCGGTCAGGCGGTTGCCTGGCATGACCAGGCGGCCCATCCACAGCGCCAGCTGGATGACCGACTTGGCGTGCGGGCGGCGTTCGGTGTCGTAGCTGTCGAGGATGTCCGGCGAGGCGCGGCCGTGCACCACCCACGCCAGCTTCCAGCTCAGGTTGGCCACGTCGCGCAGGCCGGCCACCAGGCCTTGGCCGACGAACGGCGGCGTGATGTGGGCGGCGTCGCCGGCCAGGAACACGCGGCCGCGCGAGAAACGCTCGACGATGCGGGCGTGGAAGCGGTACACGGCGGTGCGCTCGACGGTGACTTGGTCGGTGTCGCACCACGGCGCCAGCAGTTCGCGGATCTGTTCCGGCCGCTCCATCTGCTCGCGCGTCTCGCCCGGCGCCAGCTTGAATTCCCAGCGCTGGCGGCCGCCGGGCGCCACCATGTGCGGCGTCGGCCGGCGCGGGTCGCAGATGAATTCGATGTGGTCGATCGGGTCGGGCACGCCGATGGCGTCCACCACCAGCCAGTCCTCGCTGAAGGTCTTGCCTTCGAAGCCGAGGCCGGCGCGGTGGCGCACCGGCGAGCCGGCGCCGTCCACGCCGACCAGGTAGCGCGTGCGCACCGTGGCCAGCGTGCCGTCGGCCTGCCTGAGCGTGACGGCGATGCCGTTGTCGGTCTCGGCGTAGTCGACCAGTTCGGTGCTCAGCGCGGTCTGCACGCAGTCGTATTGGGCCAGCCTGCTGCGCAGCACCTGCTCCAGCTCCGGCTGGTAGAAGGTGACCAGGCGCGGATGGCCGTCCTGGTCGCCGGCGGTGTTGGCGCGCGCGTAGGCCCCGAACAGCGGCGAATGCATCTGCACCTTGGCGATGGCGTGGATGGCGAACGCGCCTTCCTCGATGCCGGCCATTTGCAGGATGCGCAGCGCCTCGTTGTCGAGCGCGATGGCGCGCGGCATGGTGAACACCTCGGCGGCCTTGTCGATCGCCAGCGTGCGCACGCCGTAGCGGCCCAGCAGGTTGGCGGCGGCGGCGCCGACCGGCCCCAGGCCGACCAGCAGCACGTCGACCGAGGCCGGCAGTGCGGCGGTCTGGGCGCGGCTCATGGCTGCTCCTTTGCGCCCGGCGGCGCAATGTCGATGGGGTAGCCGAAGCGGGCCAGCGCGGCGCGCGCCTGTTCGGCCTGCGGGGCGGCGACCGCGATCGTGGCGACCGCGCCGCGCTGGCTGTCGGCATGGACCCGGACGCCGGCGGCGATGCCACGCTGCGCCAGCATCTGGCCGAACACATGGGCGGCGGCGCGCATGCGCAGCTCGGCCTTGGCGATCTTGCCGATGATGGTCAGCGGGATCTGGCTCAGCACTTCGATGCGGACCGGCGCGGCGGCGCGTTCGGCCACCAGCGCGCGTGCCGCTTCCAGCAATGCTTCCGGCGCAATGGCGGCGCCGGGTTTCAGCGTGACATAGGCCACCGGCAGCTCGCCGGCATGCTCGTCCGGCTGGCCGACGGCGGCCGCCTGCGCCACCGCCGGATGGCGCAGCAGCGCATCCTCGATCATCACCGGATCGATATTGTGGCCGCCACGGATGATCAGGTCCTTGGCGCGGCCGGTCAGGTGCAGATAGCCGTCGGGGTCCAGGTAGCCCAGGTCGCCCGTGTTGAGCCAGCCGGGCGCCAGCCAGATGCCCTGGTTGTCGTGGGAGTTCAGGTAGCCGGGGAAGACGTTCGGGCCGGCGATGCCGATCACGCCGACCTCGCCGCTGGCGCAGGCGCGCGTGGCCAGGCCGGCGCCGTCGATGCGCCACGCCTGCAGGGCCTGGTGCGGCAGGCGCAGCCCGACGCTGCCGGCGCGGTGGCCGCCGCCGGTGGGATTGACGGTCGAGATGCAGGCGCCCTCGGTCAGGCCGTAGCCCTCGCACAGCGGGATGCCGGCCGCCGCCTCGAAGCGGCGCGCCACCTCGGCCGGCAGCGGCGCCGCGCCGCAGAAGGCATGCCGCAGCGACGACAGGTCGACGCCGTCGCGCGGCAGGTTGGCCAGCGCGGCGAAGATGGTCGGCACGCCGCTGAAGGTGGTGGCGCGGAAGCGCTCCACCAGCCGCCAGAACTGCGGCAGCACGTCTTTGCCGCGATAGCCCTGCGGCGTCAGCATCACCACTTCCCAGCCGCCGTGGAAGGCCGCCAGTCCGGTCACCATGGCGCCGTTGACGTGGAACAGCGGCAGGCCGCACAGCACCACGTGCGGCTGCGGCTCCAGCACGCCCAGCATGCAGGCGACAAAGGTTTCATTCAGGTGGGTGTGGACCGCGATCTTCGGCAGGCCGGTGGTGCCGCCGGTGTGGAAGTAGGCGCAGCGCTCGCCGCCGTCGATCACGCGGCCGGACACCAGCCGTTCCGACGGTTCGGCCCGCAGCGCGGCGTCGAACGGCACGATGCGCAGGCCGGCGCGTTGCGGCTTGGGGGCCGACTGGTACAGCGCGTCGAGCGCGGCGCCGGTGGCGGCGTCGACATACGGCGACAGGCCGACCACGAACAAGGTGCGCAGCGACGGGCAGCGCTCGGCCACCGCCACCGCCTTGGCCCAGATGTCGCTGTCGGGCAGCGGCGCCAGCGCCACCAGCGCGGTCGCTTCGGTGGCGTTGACGATGCTGGCGATGTGGTCGACGTCCAGCATGGGATTGATCGGGCTGGCGATGCCGGCCGCCTGCGCGCCCAGCTGGGCGTAGTGGGTTTCCGGCAGGTTGGGCAGCAGCAAGGTCACCGCCTGTCCGGGCGTGACGCCGGCGCGGTGGAAGGCGTTGGCGGCGCGCGTCACCTGTTCCTGCAGGGTGCGGTAATCGATGGCGTGTTCCGGCGCGTCGGCCGCGCCGGTCAGCACGAAGCGCAGCGCGCTGCGCTCGGGATGGCGCGCGCTGGCCTGGCGCAGCAGCTCGTAGGTGCTGCGGGCCGGCAGTTGCTGGGGCCACGGCGTTTGCTCGTAGGCGATCAGCTCGTCCAGCGAGCGGATGCGGGCGGGCTGGGCCGCCGCAACGGGGGTGAGGTCAGTCATAGGGTCTCCGTCCAGGTTGGTTTTTTTTGAATTAGAGGTTGTTGGGCAGCAGCACCACGCGGCCGGGGCGGCGTTGTTCGACATGCTCGTGCGCCTTGGCGATGTCGGCCATGCGATAGGCTTGCAGCATCGGCGTCGGCGGCCGGCAGACGGCGTACTCGGCCAGCCAGTCCAGCGCGTTGGCGTCGGGCCGGAACACGGTCCAGGCGTAGCGTCCGCCGGGCGGCACGCCGGCGGCGCTGCGGTGCTTGCCGGCCAGCGCCGCCAGCGCGCCGCCGACCACGCCGTAGCGGTCGATCTGCGCCAACAGCGGATGCACGGTGGTGGCGTGGCCGAGCGCGTCCGGCGCCAGCCGCCCCAGCAGCGCCGCATCGTCGTCCCAGTGCGCGAAGTTGAGCGTGGCGTCGAACAGCGGCGGCAGCGAGGCCAGCGGATGCTGCTGCCGGTCCAGCGCCAGGTCGGCGCCGGCCGCGCGGCAGTCGGCCAGGCCGCGCTCGCCGGCCACCACGGTCACGTGCGCGCCCAGTTGCTTGAGCAGGCCGATGGCGATCATGCCCAGCCGGCCCGAGCCGCCGTGCACCAGCACCTTGCGTCGCTGCGCGCTGCTGCGGGTGAGGCCGGCGTCGGCCAGCGCGCGGCACACGGTCTGGAAGTTGTACGGCAGCGTGGCCAGCTGGGCGGCGGCGACCCCGGCCGGCTGCGCCAGTGCGTGGGCCGCGTCGACCGCCACATGGCTGGCGTGCGTGCCCAGGCGGGAAGGGGGCTTGGCGCCGAACACCTTGTCGCCCTCGCGCCAGCCGGCCACGCCGGGGCCGACCGCGCACACCGTGCCGGCGAAGTCATTGCCCAGCACCAGCGGCAGGCGCGCCGCGCCCATCAGGCCGAACAGCTTGCGGCCGTAGCCGGCGCGGCGCCGCACGTCGATCGGGTTGACGGCGGCGGCCGCCACACGCACGACGATCTGGCCGCGGCGCGGCTGCGGCAGCGGCGCCGCGTGCACCCGCAGCCGGCTGGCGTCGCCGAATTGTTCGATGGTGGCGGCCACGCAGGTGGTGCTCATACCGCCACCACCCGGTTGCGCTGCTCGCCCAGGTCGAGCCGGCCGTCTTCGGTGCGGATGCTGGCGGTGACCAGGTCGCCCGGCCGCAGGTAGGCCGGATTGGCCAGGCCCTTCTTGATGAACAGCCGCCACTTGGTGGCGTCCGACATCAGGTGCTGCATGATCCACATCACCAGCTTGCCGGGCGCGCGCGCGGCGCAGCCGGCCGGGGTGCCGGTGGCGATCAGGTCGCCCGGTTCCAGGTCGTGCAGGCCGGACATTTCGGTCAGCGTCTGGTGCGGCTTGAAGATCATGTCGCCGCACAGGCTGTCCTGGCGCGTCTGGCCGTTGACCGCCAGCCGCATGCGCAGCTCCGGCCAGCGCAGCCATTCCTCGGCGTCGAGCAGCAGCAGGTAGGGGCCGGCCGGGCCGAAGGTGCGGTAGCTCTTGCCCTTGTAGAACTGGGTCTGCGGCAGCTGCACGTCGCGCGCGCTGATGTCGTTGACGATGGTGACGCCGGCCAGCCAGTGGTGCAGCTCGCCGCTGCCGACGGTGGTCGTGGCGCGCAGCGGACGCTTCATCACCAGGCCCAGCTCGACCTCGTAGTCGAGCAGGCGCACGTGGGCCGGCCGCACCACGTCGTCGTGCGCCGACGCCAGCGACGACGACGCCTTGGTGAACAGCGTATTGAAGCCGATGCGCTCCGGACCCATGCCGGACTCGCGCACATGGCTGGCGTAGTTGATGCCCTGGCACAGGAACTGGCGGTCGCTGGTGATGGGCGACAGCAAGGTCACCTGGTCGAGCTCCAGTTGCGCCTGTTTGGGCGTGCTGGCGCGCGCGGCCTCCATGCCCTCGTTGATGAAGTCGGCCGTGCTGGCGTAGTGCTGCGGCAGCGGCGCGATGCGGCGCTGGTGTACCACGCCCCAGATGGCGTTGCCCTCGTGCAGAAAGCGGACCACGGTGATTGCCATATTGTTCTCCTGTTGTTTGGAATAGAAATGCGTGCGCGCTTACAGCCACGGACGCGGACGACCCATGGCGCGGCCCAGCAGCTTGAGGCGGGCGATCGACAGCCGGCCTTGCCATAGCAGGCGCGCCACCTTGAGCAGCGTGCCGAGGTCGCGCCGCACGCCCATCGAGGCCGGCACGTCGTCGCCCCAGGCCCAGATGCCGGACAGTTCCAGCGGCACGTAGTGGGTGGGGTGGTCGGCGGTGAAGACGTCGCCGTCGGTGTAGTGCTCGAACTCCATGCCGTCCGGGTCGTACCAGTAGTCGAACAGCTGGCTGCCCAGCACGTGGCGGCCGATGCCCCACATATGGCGGTGGCCGTTGGCGCGCAGCACGTTGTGGCCCTGGCCCAGCGCGTCCAGGTCGACCACCTCGTAGGCGCTGTGCTCGTACTTGTCCTCGATGCCGCCGGCCAGCACGAAGCTGTGGTGGTCGGCCGGCGCCGCGCCCAGGTCGAGGCGGAAGAAGCACAGCGTCGGCGAGCCGTCCTCCAGGTACTGGACGTCGGTGGGGATCAGGCCCAGGTGGCGCATATACCACTGCGCCATGTTGGCGAAGTCGACCGTCTGCATCACCACGTGGCCGATGCGGGCGATGGCGGCCGGCTCCAGCGGCGGCCGCACGGTGGCGTTGATGCGCGGCAGCAGGCCGACGCTGTTGGTCAGCGGATGCAGCGGCGCGCGCAGCGGCAGCGGCAGCGGCGCCAGCGGCTGTTGTCCGCACACCAGCCACAGCAGGTTGCCGGCCGGGTCGCTCAGCTCGACGCCGCTGCCGCCGCCTGGCACCGCGCCGGCGAGCAGGCGGCGGGCGCCGGCCTGGCGTTCCAGCGTGGCCAGTTCGGCTTCGCCGGCCACGCGGAAGGCGGCGCCCAGGTAGCGCGAGCGCGCGCCGCGCCGCGCCAGATAGATGCCGGAGGCGGTGTCGCCGCCGCGCATCAGCAGCTGCTCGCCGTCGCGCGCCACCGGCTGCATGCCGAAGTCGCCGAGGAAGGCGGCACAGGCGTCGAGGTCGGGTTTTTCAAACATCAGGAAGGCCAGCGCCTGCGCCTTGACCAGCGCGGCCGGCCGCTCCAGCTTGCGCACCTGCGGCGGCAGGGCGTGTTCCGGATAAGCCGGCGGGGTGCGCAGCGCGGCGCGATTCGATCCAGTCATCGTGTCTCCTTGTGGACAGTGTCGCCTCTGTGGCGGCCTGTTATGCGGTCGGTTATGGTCTGAAAGTGACATTATCGTCAGAATGACTTTGATGTCAACCAAAATTTTCGTATAATCGGGAGATCGGGCGCCGCATTTGCCGCGCCACACAAGGCCAACTATGAATCCAGAAGAGATACCCAACCACCGCACCAGGGTCGCGGCCGAACGGCGCGAGAAGACCCGCGCCCGGCTGCTGGAGAGCGCGCTGCACGTGTTTTCCAGCAAGGGGCCGCATGCCGTCATCGACGACGTGATCGCGCATGCCGGCATGGCGCGCGGCTCCTTCTACAACTACTTCCGCACCAACGAGGAATTGCTGGCGGCGCTGGCGGCCGAGCTGAACAACGAACTGATACGCGCCATCGATCCGCTGGTGCAGCTGCTGGCCGACCCGGCCGAGCGGGTGGCGCGCGGCGCGCGCATGCAGCTGCACGCGATCACCCGTTTCCCGCACTTGGGCGCCTTCATCTCGCGCCTGCCGTTCCCGACCGCCAACAGCAGCCTGCTGGGCCTGCGTTTCCTGTCGCGCGATATCGCGCAGGGCATCACCGCCGACCGCTTCCGCCAGATCCAGCCGCGCGTGGCGATCGACCTGGTGGCGGGGGTGGTGCTGAGCGCGGCCTACGCGCTGGCCTGCGAGACCCTGCAGCCGGACTACCCGGAACAGAGCGTGTGCCAGATGTTGCAGGGACTGGGGGTGGACGGCACGGAGGCGCAGCGCATCGTGGCGCTGCCGCTGCCGGAACTGACCTTGCCGGACAGCGCCATCTTATTGCGGACCGGGCACGATCCGGCCTAGCTGGATCTGGTATCATCGCGGGCATGCCAACTGCCCGTAGAGAAGAACCAGCATGCCTGCCGCTCCCAATCCCACCGACCACCGTCCCCGCGTAGCCGCCGAGCGGCGCGAGCGCATGCGCAAGCGCCTGATCGAGAGCGCGCTGATCGTCTTTGCGCAAAAAGGCGTGGGCGCCAGCGTGATTCCCGAGGTGGTGGCGGCGGCGGAAGTGTCGCAAGGTTCGTTCTACAATTATTTCCGCACCAACGAGGACTTGCTGACCGCCGTCAGCGAAGAGCTCAGCAATGAAATGTTGCAGCTGATCGAGAGCGTGGTCGGCACCATCGCCGATCCCGGCCTGCGGGTGGCCACGGCGATCCGCTGCTATCTGCATATGGCGCGCGGCAACCGCATGGTGGCGCGCTTCCTGGCCGGCGCCGGCATGCGCGTCGGCGGCGAGCACAGCATGGTGTACGACGTGCTGCCGCCCGACCTGGAAGAGGGCGCGAAGCTGGGCCAGTTCGACGCCGCCGCGCTGACGGTGGCGGTGGACGTCATCAAGGGCGCGGTGTTGGTGGCGATGCACCGCATGGCGAGTGGCCGTATCGCCAAGGATTACCCCGAGCAGATGGTGCAAGCCATGCTGCGCTCGCTGGGCATGAGCACGGCCGATGCCGTCAAGCTGACGGCCGCTTCGCTGCCGCGCCTGGCCATCCCGGCCGAATCGTTGCTGGCCCGCGTGCAGGCACGCGTGGCGGCCCAGGCCGCCGAAAGCTGATCTCCCGGCGGCCCCGGCGGCCGCCACCCCGTCTTCCCTCCAAATAGCCCGTCCCGGGCTGCACCGCTTTACCTCCATCCGCTTGCATCCCCGTCCCGTCGGCGCGTCCGCGCCCGGCGCGTTTGCGCGCGCGCCAAAAAAAATTTGTAACAAAACTGAAAATGAACACAACGTCATAATGACAACTGCGTCGTTATGGTATATATTGCCGTTACTAAATACTTTTCCGCCCGGCTGGGGCGGGCCACAGACCCCCGACAGGAGGATGGAAAATTGAAAACGTACTACCAATCCGCGGCCCTTGCCGTCATCGCAGCCCAGCTCCTGGCCGGCTGCACGCCAGCGCCCACGGCGCCCCATGAAGAGGTGCGCCCGGTGCGCACCGTGATCGCCGGCCGCAGCGCCGGCTCGGTCGGCGCCACCTATTCGGGCGAGATCCGCGCCCGCTACGAGAGCCAGCTGGGCTTCCGCACCGGCGGCAAGATCGTCGCCCGGCTGGTGGAGGTGGGCGCCCGCGTGCGCCAGGGCCAGCCGCTGCTGCAACTCGATCCCTCGCAGGAGCAGTTGCAGGTGGCGGCCGCCGGCGCCGATACCGACGCCGCCCGCAGCCGGGTGGCGCAGGCGCGCATCGACCTGCAACGCCTGATGCAGCTGCAAGCCCGCAATTTCGCCTCGGCGGCCGAGCTCGACCAGCAGCGCCTGGCGCTCGACCAGGCCGAGGCGCAATTGCGCGCGGCGCAGGCGCGCCAGCAGATCAACAGCAACCTGCGCGGCTACACCACGCTGGTGGCCGACCGCGACGGCGTGGTCAGTTCCATCGTCGCCGAGGCCGGCCAGGTGGTGGCGGCCGGCCAGCCGGTGGTGACGCTGGCGGCCGACGGCGAGCGCGAGGTCACGATCAGCATCCCCGAATCGCGCGTCGACGAACTGCGCAACGCCCGCTCGCTGCTGGTGACGGTGTGGGCCCATCCGGGCCAGTCCTGGAACGGCTCGCTGCGCCAGCTGAGCCCGGATACCGACAGCGTGACCCGCACCTATTCGGCCCGCATCGCCATCGCCCAGCACGATCCGACGCTGCTGCGCCTGGGCATGACGGCCTCGGTGGCCGCGCCCGACGTCGACGGCCAGAGCGCGATCCGCCTGCCGCTGACGGCCATCGTCGACCGCGACGGCCGCCGCCAAGTGTGGGTGGTGGACCGCCAGCATGGCCGGGTGGCGCCGCGCCAGGTACAACTGGGCAGCGCGCAGAACGACAGCGTGCTGGTGGTGGACGGCCTGGCCGGCGGCGAGACCGTGGTCAGCGCCGGCGTGCACATGTTGCAGCCGGGCCAGCGCGTCGCGCTTGAAGCGGCCAGCGCCGCTGTTGGAGGTGTGAAGTGAAAGGCGTCAACTTATCCGAATGGGCCCTCAAGCACCAGCAGATGATGGCCTTCCTGCTACTGTTGCTGTCGGTGGCCGGGGTGCTGGCGTATTGCAGCCTGGGGCAGAAGGAAGATCCCGAATTCACCATCAAGACCATGGTGGTGCAGGCCAACTGGCCCGGCAGCTCGGCCCAGCAGATGGCCGACCAGGTCACCGACCGGCTGGAAAAAGCCCTGCAGGAAGTGGCCGAGGTCGATTACCTGTCGACCTACGTCAAGCCGGGCGAGACCCAGATCAAGGTCAACCTGCGTGAGGACGTGCCGCCGCGCGTGGTGGCCGACGTCTGGTACCGGGTGCGCAAGAAGGTGGGCGACATCCGCCACACGCTGCCGCCCGGCACCCAGGGGCCGTTCTTCAACGACGAGTTCGGCGACACCTTCGGCAACCTGTACGCCATCACCGGCGACGGCTTCAGCTACGCCGACCTGCGCAAGATGGCCGACGCGGCGCGCAACGAGTTCCTGCGCGTGGGCGACGTCAACAAGGTCGACCTGGTGGGCCGCCAGGATGAGAAGATCTACGTGGAAACCTCGACCGCCAAGCTGGCCTCGCTGGGCATCGATCCGGCGCTGATCGCCGCCACCCTGGCGCAGACCAACGCGGTGGCCGCCGCCGGCACCGTGCAGACCACGGCCGAGCAGGTGCGGCTGGCCGTCAGCGGCGAGTTCGATTCGGTGGAGAACATCCGCGCCATCGGCATCCGCGCCGGCCAGCGCACCTTCCGCCTGGGCGACATCGCCGACGTGCGGCGCGGCTTCGTCGAGCCGGCCACGGCGCGCATGCGCTTCAACGGCCAACCGGCGCTGGGCCTGGCGGTGAGCATGCGCAAGGGCGGCGACGTCATCAGCCTGGGCAAGCAGCTGGAGGCGACCGTCAAGCGGGTCCAGGCCAGCCTGCCGGTGGGGGTGCAGATCCACGCCGTCAGCGACCAGCCGCAGGTGGTGGCGCATTCGGTGTTTGAATTCAAGAAGAGCCTGGCCGAGGCGGTGCTGATCGTGCTGGCCGTGAGCTTCTTCTCGCTGGGCATGCGCACCGGCCTGGTGGTGGCGCTGTGCATACCGCTGGTGCTGGCCATGACCTTCCTGGTGATGTACCTGATGGGCATCGACTTGCAGCGCATCTCGCTGGGGGCGCTGATCATCGCGCTGGGCCTGCTGGTGGACGACGCCATCATCGCGGTGGAAATGATGGCGCTCAAGCTGGAGCAGGGCTGGGACAAGTTCCGCGCCGCCACCTACGCCTACACCGCGACCGCCTTCCCGATGCTGACCGGCACCCTGATCACGGCGGCCGGCTTCCTGCCGGTGGGCTTCGCCAAGTCCGGCACCGGCGAGTACGTGTATTCGCTGTTCCAGGTGGTCGGCATCGCGCTGGTGCTGTCGTGGATCGTGGCGGTGTTGTTCACCCCCTACATCGGCTTCAAGCTGCTGAAGGAACACGCCCACCCGGACCATGACGAAAACGCGATCTACCAACGAGGCATGTACGTCAAGTTCCGCCGCCTGGTCGAGCTGTGCCTGCGCCGCCGCCACTGGGTGATCGGCGCCACGCTGGCGCTGTTCGCCGGCTCGCTGCTGCTGTTCCAGCTGGTGCCGCAGCAGTTCTTCCCGGCCTCCGACCGTCCCGAGCTGATGGTCGACCTGTGGCTGCCCAAGGCCGCCACGTTCGAGTCGAGCGAGCGCGAGGTGCGCCAGATGGAGGCGCTGCTGAAGGCCGATCCCGATGTCGCCGCGGTGACCAGCTTCGTCGGCAACGGCAGCCCGCGCTTCTACTTGCCGCTGGACGTGCAGACGCCCAACCTGAACCTGGGCGAGCTGCTGGTGATGACCAAGGGCGGCGAGGCGCGCGAACGCGTGCTGGCGCGCCTGCAGCAAATGTTCGACCAGCGCTTCGCCAATGTGCGCGGGCGCGTCAACCGGCTGGAGAACGGCCCGCCGGTCGGCTATCCGCTGCAGTTCCGCGTGTACGGCAACGACAACGCCAAGGTGCGCGAGATCGCCGACCAGGTGGCCGCCATCGTGCGCGCCAACCCGGACGTGCGGCGCGTGAACCAGGACTGGGGCGAACGCGTCAAGCGGGTGCGGGTCGACGTCGACCAGGACAAGGCGCGCGCGCTGGGCATCAGCTCGCGCCAGATCAAGGAAACGCTGGAGGCGTCGCTGTCCGGCACGCCGATCACCGAGTACCGCGAGGACGACCAGAGCATCGCCGTGGTGGCGCGCCTGGTGGCTTCCGAGCGCACCGACCTGAACAACCTGAAGGACGCCCGCATCTATCTGCGCGACGGCAAGTTCGTGCCGGTGTCGCAGTTGGCCCGCCTGACGCTCGACAGCGAGGACAGCGAACTGTGGCGCCGCAACCGCATCCCGACGCTGACGGTGCGGGCCGACATCGCCGGCGCCCAGGCGCCGGACGTGACGCGCGCCCTGCTGCCCAAGCTGGACGCGCTGGCCAAGACGCTGCCGCTGGGCTACGGCATCGACACCGGCGGCGCCTTCGAGTCCAGCGCCAAGGCGCAGGCCTCGGTGTTCGCGGTGATGCCGGTGACGCTGATCGTGGTGCTGGTGCTGCTGATGGTGCAGCTGCAGGACATGAAGAAGATGGCGCTGGTGCTGCTGACCGCGCCGCTGGGCCTGATCGGCGTGAGCATCATCATGGCCGCGTTCCGGATTCCGTTCGGCTTCGTGGCGATGCTGGGCGTGATCGCGCTGGCCGGCATGATCATCCGCAACTCGGTGATCCTGGTGGTGCAGATCGACCTCGAGGTGGCCAACGGCATGCCGCTGTGGACCGCCATCGTCGAGTCGGCGGTGCGCCGCCTGCGCCCCATCGTGCTGACCGCGCTGGCCGCGATCCTGGCGATGATACCGCTGACCGAATCGGTGTTCTGGGGCCCGATGGCGTGGGCCATCATGGGCGGCCTGGCGGTGGCGACGCTGCTGACGCTGATCTTCCTGCCGGCCCTGTACGCGGCCTGCTACCGGGCCCTGCGCCCCAGCGCGGCCTGAGCGCCGCAACGAAAGGATACGTAAC
The DNA here is from genome assembly GCF_059418605.1 of Duganella sp. GW821-FHT07G03. NCBI lineage: Bacteria > Pseudomonadati > Pseudomonadota > Betaproteobacteria > Burkholderiales > Oxalobacteraceae > Duganella > Duganella sp. GW821-FHT07G03. The sequence continues at coordinate 262,942 of NZ_JBWKQE010000001.1, read as the reverse complement.
ATGAAACAGTTTTCTCATCTGGGCCGCGGCCTCTTGCTGGCCGCGTCCGCCGCGCTGTGGCTGGCGCCGCAGGTTAGCCGGGCGCAAGCGCTCGACCTGGTGGGCGCCTATCGCCAGGCGCTGCAGAACGATCCCACCATGTTGGCGGCCGACCAGGCGCTGGCGGCGGGGCGCGAGCTGGCGGTGCAGGGCGACGCCTTGCTCAAGCCGCGCGTCAACCTGCAGGCCGGCGTCAACCGCATGCATGAACACCTGGACAGCGAGCTGCCGGGGCCGGCGGCCGGGCTGCTGCCGTCCGACAGCAGCGGCACCGCGCGCCAGGCCAGCGTGCAGCTGGTGCAGCCACTGTACCAGCAGGGCATGCGCGCCACGCGGCGCCAGCTGCACGAGCAGAGCGCGCTGGCCGGCACCCGCCACGACGCCGAGCGCGAGCAGCTGGTGCTGCGCGTGGCGGAGGTCTACCTGGGCGTGGTGGTGGCGCAGGAGTCGCTGCGCGTCGAGCAGTCCGAGCAGGCGGCGGTGTCGCAGCAGCGTGACCGCGCCCAGGCCCGCTTCGAGGTCGGCCACGGCAAGATCACCGAAGTCCACGAAGCCCAGGCGCGGCTGGACGCAGTGCAGGCGCGCCTGCTGACGGCGCAGTCGCTGCTGGAGCTGCGCCAGGCGCAGTTCCGCGAAACCGTGGGCAGCGCGCCGCTGCAACTGGCGCCGATGGCGGCCGGCTTCGCGCCGCGCCAGCCGGAACCGGCCGACCTGGCCTCCTGGCAGGCGCGCGGCGAGAGCGGCAACACGCTGGTGCGCGGCCAGCGCTCGGCGCTGGACATCGCCGCCGCCGAGCTGGACAAGAATCGCCTGGCGGCGCGGCCGACCATCGACCTGGTGGCCAGCTACGGCGCCAAGAACCAGAGCGGTGGCCTGTCGGCGCTGGTGGCGCCGAACGGCGAGCGCAGCGCCTCGATCGGCCTGCTGCTGAACGTGCCGCTGTACGCCGGCGGCGGGCTGGATTCGCGCCAGCGCGAGGCGGTGGCGCGGCGCGCCGAGGCCGAGCAGCAACTGGCGGCGGCCCGGCGCGACATGCGCCTGAAAGTGCAGGAAGGCTATCTGGCGGTGAGCACCGGCGTGGCCCGCGTGGCCGCGCTGGAGCAGGCGCTGTTGTCGGCGCGCAGCGCCCTGCAGGCGACCAGCCTGGGGCGCGATGTCGGCAGCCGCACCGCGCTCGACGTGCTGGATGCGGAACAAAGGGTGGCGGCGGCTGAGCGCGAGCTGGTGCAGGCGCGCGCCGACTACCTGCTGGGACGGTTGCGGCTGGCCGCCGCCGCCGGTGAATTGAGCGAGGAGAGCCTGCGCGCGCTGGGGCCCTGGTTCGCATCCTGACAGACGGCGCGTAACGACAGGGAGAACGATATGTTGCAGATGATCCAAGACGACGGCACGTCGCCGCAACCGTGCCAGCCACGCGAGCAGGTGGTGCCCGCCGACCCGGCGCCGTTCCGCGCCGCCATCGATTTCTACCGGCTGGACGCGGAGCGGCGCAAGCCGGCGAAGGCCGGCGCGACCGAACCTCAGCCACCGAGGCAGTTGCGTTGATCGGGGCGGAGAACACCGACGCCATGCTGCGCAACGCCGGCAAGCTGGCGCAGCTGGCCGGCGCCATCCTGGACGACAGCGCCAGGCTGCTGGGGCGCGTGATGGTGCTGGCGAGCGAAGGCATCGACAATAGCGACCAGGTGACGGCCTCGATCAGGACGCTTCAGCGGCAGCTGGAATCGACCACCTTGCGCTGCGGCGGTGATCCGTTGCGGACCGGCGAGCTGCTGGCCGCCAGCACGGCGGCCCGGCTGCTGATGTTGCGATCGGCCGAAACTGCGGTGCGGCTACGCCAGTTGATCGGCGGCGAGTCCATTTCCGAGCGTTATCGCTGGAGCGCCCGTGCGCCGGGCGCAAACATGGCGCAGGTGCATGCGGACCTGGACGAGCTGGCGGGCCTGGCGGAAGAGGCGGCCGCCTGCTGGCCGGTCGCCCGGGCCGAAATCCAGGCGGTGGAGCGCGGCATCCACACCATGTGCAACGTGGCGCGCCATCATCGTGCGGTGGCCGAGGACGCGCTGCTGGCGGTGGAAAAGCTGCACGAACGCGCCACCCAGTTTGTCCGCACCTTGCAGCAGGCCGGCTTGTTATAGACGGCCCGGTGTGTGCGGTTGTGCCGATTTCCTACCTTTCTAGTGTTGAGACTGCCAAGACGTGCTCGGTCGAGCCACGTAAGCTCAGTGGCGATTCGATAGCCTGTTGACGCGCGCCATCGAAGCAAACCGGCAGTTTCATTGCAACGATCTCCCACACACGATGGGGGACGTCATCACTAGGAGACGAGTAATATGTTTCAGGAAAAAATATGTGTGCGCTGGGTGAAGTTGGCGCTGGCCTTGTTGTCGGCCCACGGCTTGGCGCACGCGCAGCTGGAGGATGCGCCCAAGCCGGACGCCAAGATGGAGCGGGTGGAAATCACCGGCAGTAACATCAAGCGCATCGCGCAAGAGGGCGTCTCGCCGATGACCCTGATCACCAAGGAAGACATCAAGCGCTCGGGCGCGACCTCGGTGCTGGACGTGTTGCGCAACCTGCCGTCGGTCGGCGGCAACGGCCGCGATTTCACCAACGGCAACGACTTCCGCAACGGCGCCACCTCGGCCAGCCTGCGCGGCATGCCGACCCTGATCCTGTTGAACGGCAACCGCCTGCCGGTGTCCGGCTCGGACGATTCCAACGGCTTCACCTCGGTGGACTTGAACATGCTGCCGCTGGCGGCGATCGAACGCATCGAGGTGCTCAAGGACGGCGCCTCGGCGATCTACGGCACCGACGCGGTGGGCGGCGTGATCAACTTCATCATGCGCCAGAACTACCAGGGCGTGGACCTGAGCACCAGCTACGGCGCCACCACGCTGGGCGGCGGCGATGTGCGCAAGCTGTCGGTGGCCGGCGGCTACGGCGACCGCGCCACGCAGAAATTCAACCTGACCTACGCCGCGATGTACGAGGACACCAAGCGCATCAAGGGCACCGACCGCGACTGGGCCAACCACATCGACTTCGGCGCCAGCGGCGGCCTGCAGTACGCCAACGTCTACGGCGCCCACGGCACCGATGCCGGCACGCTGTCGATCGGCGGCAACCGCTTCCCCGACCCGGGATGCCTGCCCGGTTCCAAGCTGCCTTATCCGAGCGGCGCCGAATGGTTCCCGTCGCCGACCCGCAACGGCTGCCTGTCGGCGACGGCGGAATTCACCGACCTGGTCAAGCCGTCGCGCCGCGCCGGCGCCACGGCCGCGCTGAACTGGGACATCGCCCCGGACCTGACCTTGTTCGCCAACGCCTTCTTCACCAACTTCGACAAGCGCCTCGTCGGCCAGTCGTCGTGGCTGCAGGGCCGCAACCGCAACAACCTGGTCATCCCGGCCTCGAATCCCTTCAACACCTACGGCAAGCCGGTGACGGTGCGGCGCGATTTCCCGGTCTACGAGGGCGGCATCAAGACCAACGTCGACAACCTCTGGCTGCTGACCGGCCTCAAGGGCGAGCTGGGCGGCTGGGATTGGTCGGCGACCTTGTCGCACGGCGAGGAGCGGGGCCGCAGCGATAACCTGGGCTCCTACAAGCTGGAGGCATTGAACCAGGCGGTCGACGATGGCCGCTTCAATCCCTTCGGCGCCAACAGCAATTCGGACGCCTTGATCAAGGAGTTGTCGGGCGATATGTATGTGAAGACCCGCAGCAAAACCGATTCCATCAAAGTGCAGGCCGGCACCGAATTCGGCGAGCTGCCGGGCGGGAAGGTTGGCGTCTCGATCGGTTCCGAACTGCGCAAGAATTCGCTGTCGTACACGCCGTCGCAGGATTGGCAGCAAGGCTTGCTGGGCCAGTACGCGGTGCTGCCGCCGATCTCGGGTTCGGAAAAATTGTCGGCCGTGTATGCCGAGCTGAGCCTGCCGCTGTTGACAACGCTGGAGGCCCAGGCCGCCGTGCGCTACGACAAATATGAGCTGGCCGGCGCCACCACCAATCCCAAGTTCGGCCTGAAATGGAAGCCGAGCAAGGCGATCATGCTGCGCGCGAACTACAGCACCGGCATGGTGGCGCCGTCGCTGCCGCAGCGCTTCAGCCAGGGCCGCGATGCCTTCTTCCAGACCAAGGACCCGCACCGCTGCGTCGAGGGCGATGAGTATTTCGATGCCTACTGCAGCCGCCAGGTCAAGGCCTCCAACGTCGGCACCAAGGGCTTGCAGCCGGAGAAGTCGAATCAGTACAACATCGGCTTCGTCATCGAACCCATCAAGGACCTGAACTTCGGCCTGACCTATTACGACATCAAGTGGAAAAACAAGATCGACATCCTCGATACCACGACGGTGCTCGATAACGAAGATGGCGCCTACAAGTCGAGCGTGGCGCGCAAGGCTGTCACCGCCGACGATATCGCGGCCTACGCGGCGCTGTCGGCGGCCGACCGGGCGCGGCTGGGGCCTTTGCGCGGCGAGCTGTCGAGCATCCAGACCGGCTGGGTTAACCGCTTCGAGTCGCACACTTCCGGCATCGACCTGGAAGCGTCCTACACCTTCCGCACCGAGAAGCTGGGCCGCATCAAGGTGTTCGGCGACGCCACCTACACGCTGCGCTACGACACGGTGCTGTTGGCCGACAACGTCTACATCAACTGCCCGAACAACACCTCGTGCGATAGCGGCGAGTACGGCAATCCGCGCGTGCTGGCCAACGTCGGCATGAACTGGGACCTGGGCGCGTGGAGCGGCACCGGCATCGTCAAGTACGTGGCCGGCACCAAGGTCGATCGTTCGCCATCGGCCGTGCAGAACCAATGGTATGACTTCTATGCCAAGGGCCGGCGGATTCCCGCCATCGCCACGCTGGACGCATCGCTGGCCTATTCGGGCATCAAGAACACCGTGATCCGCGTCGGCGCCAACAATGTGTTCAACCGCGATCCGGCCTTCGATCCGGGCTCCTCGCTGGGCTACAACGATAGCTGGGGCGATCCGCGTGGCCGCTATGTGTATGTCAGCCTGGACTACAGCTTCAAATAAGCGTTGCTGACGATCCGGCCGTCTTCTTCCGGGAGGCGGCCGGATTTTTTTGTGCGTATAATTCGTATACCTTATTCGCATGGTTGCTGGAGCATGAGCCTTGTAGTTCGAACACTCTCCGAACAAATTTTCACGCTGATACGCGAGCGCATCATCGCCGGCCGGATTGCGCCGGACGCTTCGATCCGCCAGGATGCCTTGGCCGCCGAACTGGGCGTGAGCAAGATCCCCTTGCGGGAAGCCTTGGCGCGCCTTGAGCAGGAAAGCCTGCTGGTATCCCATCCCAATCGCGGCTACTTCGTGCGGCCCTTGAGCGCGGAAGAGGCGGAAGAGGTCTACGCGCTGCGCCTGAAACTGGAACCCGATTCCGTAGGCGAGGCGAGCAGGCTGGCCACGCCGGAGGACAAGGCCGCGGCCAGGCGCGCGCTGGAGGCGCTGGACGAGGCGATGGTCTCGAACAAGGACATGGTGGGCGGCCTCAACCGCGATTTCCACATGGCGCTGGTGCGGCCGCTCGGCCGTCCGCTGACCATCCAGATCATCGAACGTCTCAATATTATTTCCGAACGATATGTACGCAAGCACCTGGAGCCCGCCGGCCGCGAGGACCGGGCGCACAAGGAACACCTGGCCATGCTGAAGCTGTGGTCGCAGGGTAAAGGCAATGTGGTCGCCGCCATGATGCACGACCACATCGCCTCGACGCTGGAAGACCTGCGGCGGGAATTCAAGCTTTGAGCGGGGCGTCAGGAATAGCAGTCGTTCCTGGCCTTGCCTGAGTCGTCCAGCGATACGCGGGCGCTGTCCATGCGGGCCGCGTGCATATAGAACACGTCGGCCGCGATATGGTGGTTGCCGCCATAGACTTCCGCCAGGATGGCGTAGAGCTCCGGATCGTGGGCCTGCAAGTGCTGGTCGTTGACCACGGTCAGCGTGTCGGTGATGTAGGCCTTGTTGGAGTTGAACCAGAACTGCGTGCCTTCGGCCCAATACTCTTCCAGGGTATTGGCCATGTAGGCGCCTTGCCACAGGCGCTTTTCCCTGGCGTGGGCATAGGAGCTTGCAAGGCGCGCGATCAGCTGCGGTTCGATGGTGCGCAGCGCGTTCATGATGTTGTGCGAAAACTCGTGCACCAGGATGTTCTCGCCGTAGTAGCGCGTCTTCGGCGCGCCCATGATGTTCTCGGCGGCGCCGGTGGTGTACAAGCCGCCCATGCCGCGCGAACGCGCGTCCCAATACTGGCGGTCTGTCATCTGGCCTATCGTCTTGGCGTAATCGCGCAGCTCGCATTTCGTCAACCTGGGGTCGTCGATCGCGGGCTTTTTCCAGTCGCGCTGTTCCGGCAGGTCGGTGGTGTTTTCCGTGATCGCCATGACGCCGACGCGGGCGCCTTGGCGCGTCAGTTCGTCGCGGATGTCGGGGCGATACGTCAGCATTGACATCACGATGTCGCGCGCCGCCAGTATCGCCGCGTCCGGCACCTGGCTGGAGCCGGTGATCGGTATGCCCTGGGCATCGGCATATTTGGCATAGAAGGGATCGAAGCCGAAGCTCGACGGTGGCGTCCGGATCAGGTCGACATGCGCGCAGGCCGCCAGGCCCGTCGCGACGGCCAAGGCGGCCAGCGCCTTGGCTGGTTTGAATAGCTTAGTTTTCATTATTGGAATTTGTAGGTCAGTCGAACATAGTAGGCGCGGCCGATCGGATCGGACAGGCGCGGATCGTAGCCGGTCTGCGGGTTGGCGTTCTGGTTGGAGAATGGTGGATCGCTGTTCAGCAGGTTCTTGATGCCGGCGGTCACGGTGGTGTTCTTGAAGCCGGTATAAGCGCCCGACAGCGTCCACACCGAGTTGGCGGAGACATCGCGCTGGTATTGCGCCGCCACCGCGTTCTGGTCCACGTAGCCGGAGGTATAGCGTTGCGACAGCGTCGAGCTCCAGGCGCCGTTCATCCAGCGCAGGGCGAGATTGTGTTTCCAGCGCGTGGCGCCGTTGTACAGGCCTATGCTTTCGAACGGATCGACGTCCGGCGTGGTCTGCCACACATTGCTGGTGACGTAGGTGCCGTTGATCCAGGTGTCGAACCAGCCTATCGGCGTCTGCGGGAAGCGGTACTGGAGCGTCAGGTCGATGCCGCTGCTCTTGCGGACACCCAGGTTGGCCAGCGAGGACAGGTTGACGTACTCGAGCGCCGTGCCGCTGGCGTTGTAGTGGAAGCGGTCGCGGTATTTTTCCGGATCGGCGAACAAGTCCGCCTCGGTCAGCGCGGCGCCGATGCCATCGGTGACCTTGATGTGCCAGTAATCGAGCGACGCGGTCAGGTCCTTCACCGGCTCGAACACCACGCCGAAGGAATACGAGCGCGACTTCTCGGGATGCAGTTCGGGGTTGCCGCCGCTCTTGCCTGGCTGGATGGCGTGGCATGCCGTGAGCGGATTGACGCCGGCCTTGGCCACGCTGCCGGGGCACAGTTGCGGATCGTCGTAGGCGCCCGCGGTATTGGTGTCGTAGACCGGCGAGTGCATTTCGTACAAGCTCGGCGCGCGGAAACCGGTGTTGGCCGAAGCGCGCAGCATCACTTGTTTCAGCGGCTGGAAGCGGATGCCGAGCTTGGGATTGAAGGTGCTGCCGGCGTCGCTATACCGGTCCGAGCGGGCGGCCAGTTGCAGTTCCAGCGTCTTGTGGAGCGGGGCGACGAGCTCCGCGTACACGGCCGACAGCGAGCGCGAGGCGTCCTGGTCCTTCACGCCAAACAGGGCGGTGGCGCGATAGATCGCGGCCTGGTCGACGATCGCGTGGTTGACGGTGTAGGTGGAATGCTCCGTGCGATGTTCGGCGCCGATCGCCAGCGCCAGGGCGCCGCCGGGCAGCGCCATCAGCTCGCGCGTGGCGCGCGCGTCGACGCTGGTGTTTTTCGCCTTGGCGTTCAAGGCGTTGCCGGTCAACAGCGCGCCTTGCAGGTAGGCCGTTCCCTGGGCGTCTTGCGCGCCGAACGGGTTGAGCGTGCCGGCGGTGATGCCCGGCTGGATCAGGGCGTCTTTCACATAGCCGTTGGTGAAATCCTGGGTGACCCGCGTTTGCGCGTAGCTGGCGCCGCCCGTCAAGTCCCATCCGTAGGCCGAACCTTCCAGGTTGAGCACCACGCGGTCGGATACGCCAAGGTTCTTCGAGGTCCGCTGTCCCGCTTCCAGCGGACGCCAGCTGATCGTCAGGTCTTCGCCGGTGAGGCCGCTCACGGCGGGAGTGCCGCCCGCCGCGCCCGGATACCACTTGTTATCGGCGTGCATCTTCAGTCCGGTCAAGGGCGGCGGTGCGATGCGGCTGATGTTCTCGCTTTCCGAGTGCAGGTAGTCCAGCGTGGCCAGGCCGTCGGCGCCGAAACGCAGCGCGCCCTTGACATAGGCGGTGGTCTGCTTGGTATCCGGAATATCGTCGACCAGGCGGGCATAGTCCTGGCGGCAGGTGCCCATGTCGGTGACGCCGTTGCCGGCTTGCGGCACCGTGTTCGGCGCAAAGCAGCCACTGGCGTAGCGCGGGTTGCCGGTGATGCTCTTGGCGGAAAAGAAGTTGGCCGGGAAGGTGGTGCCGCTGGTCTTGCTGATGCCGTAGGCCGGTAGTATGCCGGTGGACGAGTATGGCCGGTCGATCGAGCGCACCCGGCCCTGGTCGTGGTAGTCGAGTACGCCGAAGACGTTGTAGCCGTCTCGTTGCAGGTCGCCGAAGCCGGCGGTGACGTTGCCGCGCTTTTCGCGGCCGCCGGTCTGCTGTGGAATGACGGCTTCGGCGGTGGCCGACACGCCGGTGAACGAGCGCTTGGTGATGAAGTTGATCACGCCGGCCACCGCATCGGTGCCGTAGATGTGCGAGGCGCCGTCGCGCAGGATTTCCACCCGGTCCAGCGCCGCGAACGGGATGGCGTTCAGGTCGACGCTGTTGCCGTCGAAGGGATGGTTGGCCAGGCGCCGGCCGTTGAGCAACACCAGCGTGCGGTCGTCGCCCAGGCCGCGCAGATTGGCCGACGATTTGCCGCCGCCGTCGAAGCCGATGCTGGTGCTGCCGACGGTGGTCTGCTGGTTGGCGGACACCGAGGACAGCACTTCCTCGATCGTGGTCATGCCCTTGCTGACGAATTCATCGGCCTTCATGATCGTGACCGGCAGCGCGGATTCGCCGGCGATGCGCTTGATGGATGAGCCGGTCACGGTCACGCGCTGGATTTCCGCCGCAGGTTCCTGCTCCTGGGCGAGCGCGGGCAGGGTGGAGGTGAGGGCCGCGCCGCCCAATGCGAGCAGGACGGCGCGGTGGATGCGAGTCATTTGGAACATATTGTTGTGTCTCCCTTTTTTTGACGACTTATAAAAGCTGGCAACTACGATCTTGAAATTTTCAAGACCTGCCTGCGCGTCAAATCCTGCGGAAGTTGCACAAAAACGCTTCAATCTGCGACGCTGCACGCCTCGGTTTGCACGTCGCGCGCCAGCTGGCGGAAGGCCGCCGGCGCCACGCCGTAGCGGCGCGCAAAGGCGCGGGAGAAATGGCTGGCGTTGGAGAAGCCTAGGTCGAGCGCAACGTCGATGATGCGGGCGTCGCCGGCGACCAGGAGCTCGCGCGCGCGCTCGATGCGCAGCTTCATCAGGTACTGGTGCGGCGGCATGCCGACCGATTTGTGGAATTCGCGCGAGAAGTGGGACTCGCTCATCGCGCAGGCCTCGGCCAGGTCCACCACGGCGATTTCCTCCGCCAGCCGCTCGGCCATGTAGGCCAGGATCTTCTGCAGGCGCGAACCCGCCAGGCTGCTGGTGGCGGAGGCTGCGGGCAGCTGCGCGTGCTGTTGTAGCAAATATGCCACAAGTGCCGATGTCAGGTGGTCGCGGAATTGCGGCGCCCAGTCGCCGGCCAGCGTGTCGGCGTCGAGCAGCTTCAGGGTCAGGTCCATGACCACGCGATCCGGCGCGATCCAGTTGCTCGACAGTGTGGAAAGGCTCTGGCCGCAACTTGCGGCCATGGAGCGCACGGTTGTCGTCGGGACGAAGATGTTGACGATGTCGCAGCCGCTCAGGCGCAGCCAGCGGCCCTGGGCGCCCGGCATGCAAACGCGAAAGCGGTTGGCGCCGATCACGCCGCTCCAGACGGGGGCGCTGTCGTTCCAGACTTCCGATTGCTGTGGTTCCAGCTGGATGGCGATGCGGTAGCTGTCGGGATGGGGCACGATGGAGCGGATCGCGGTATCGGCGCCGTCGGCGGTCCAGCGCACGATCACGGCGCCCGACAACGGCAGCGGCCCGATGCAGGCCCGCAGCGGTTCCGTCGCCCCGCTGCGCCGGAAGCATTCCTTGAGCGTGTCGGAGTTGTCCCATCCGTAGGCCTGCGTGAGCTGACTGAGCTGATTCATGATTTGCCGCAATCCAGAAATCGTATACCGTATATTACCTAGGGATTGTGCATTCAACAAGACGGTGTTGCGGAATATCGTTCCGGAGATTGGTCATTTTCGTAATTGCCCGGCTTGAGCGGCGGGGGCACAATCCCCCGCAAACAATTCAGAAAGTGATGGAGATACATGAACTTGCGGAGAAAAATCAGCCTGATATCGGCCGCCGTGGCGCTCTGCTGCGGTAGCGTAGGCGCGCAAACCGGCGAGGCTGCGGCGCCTGCGGCCACGCCGTGGATGAACGCGCAGCTGGGTGCGGAGGAACGGGCCCGCCTGGCGGTCGAGGCGATGACGTTGGACGAGAAGCTCAAGCTGGTCTACGGCTATTTCGGCGCCGACATGGAATCGAAAAAGAGCACCCGGCCGGCACCGTCGCACCAGCAATCGGCCGGCTTCATCTACGGCGTGCCGCGCCTGGGCATCCCCCATCTGTGGGAAACCGACGCCGGCCTGGGCGTGGCCAGCCAGGCCGGCCCGGATGCGCGGCCGGGTACGGCGCTGCCGTCCGGCCTGAATACGGCGGCCACCTGGGACTTGCAAACCGCCTACGCGGGCGGCGCCATGATCGGCGCGGAAGCACGCGCCTATGGCTTCAACGTGCTGCTGGCCGGCGGCGTCAACCTGATGCGCGAGCCGCGCAACGGCCGCAACTTCGAATACGCGGGCGAGGACCCCCTGTTGGCCGGCAAGATCGTCGGCGCGCAGATCAAGGGCATCCAGTCGAATCGTGTGGTGTCCACGCTCAAGCACTTCGCCCTGAACGACCAGGAAACCGGCCGCAATACGCTCAACGTCAGGATCGACGACCGGTCGGCGCGCATGTCGGATCTGCTGGCCTTGCAGATCGCGAACGAGGACGGCAATCCGGGTTCGGTGATGTGTTCCTACAACCGCGTCAACGGCGCCTATTCGTGCGAGAACAGCTATCTGCTGAACGAGGTGCTGAAGAAGGATTGGGGCTTCAAGGGCTGGGTGATGTCGGACTGGGGCGCGGTGCACAGCACGGTGCCGGCCACCAATGCCGGGCTGGACCAGCAATCCGGCATGCCGTTCGACCATGCCGATTATTTCGGCCCGCCGCTGAAGGAGGCCGTGTTGAACGGCTGGGTGCCGCAGGCGCGCCTGGACGACATGGTGCGCCGCATCCTGTATGCGATGTTCGCGCACGGCGTGGTGGACCACCCGGTGGCGCCGGCGCCGCAGGCGATCGATTTCAATGCGCATGCGGCCGTGTCGCGCAAGGATGCGCAGGAGGGCATGGCGCTGCTGAAGAACAGCGCCGGCGCCTTGCCGTTGAAACCATCCGCCAAACGGATCGCGGTGATCGGCGGCTATGCCGACCGCGGCGTGTTGGCCGGTGGCGGTTCGTCGCTGGTGTATCCGGCCGGCGGCAATGCCGCGCCGGAGCTGGCGCCCAAGACCTGGCCCGGCCCGGTCATGGTGTATCCGTCATCGCCGCTGAAAGCCATCCAGGCGCGGCTGCCGTCGGCCACGGTGGTGTACAGCGACGGCAGCGACCGCGCCGCAGCGGCCAAGCTGGCGCGCGACAGCGACGTGGTGCTGGTGTTCGCCACCCAATGGACGGGCGAGGGCTTCGACATGCCGAACCTGTCGCTGCCCGACCAGCAGGACGAGCTGATCGCAACGGTGGCGGCGGCCAACGCCAACACGGTCGTGGTGCTGGAGACCGGCGGTCCGGTGACCATGCCGTGGCTGCCGAAGGTGTCGGCCGTGCTGGAGGCGTGGTATCCCGGCAGCGATGGCGGCGAGGCGATAGCCGGCGTGCTGTTCGGCGAGGTCAATCCGTCGGGGCATTTGCCGGCCACCTTCCCGGCGTCGGAATCGCAATTGCCGCGCCCGGCGCTGGACGGTTTCCCCGAAGTGGCGGACCGGCGCTTCGATGTCGACTACAGCGAAGGCGCGGCGGTCGGCTACAAGTGGTTCGACCTGAAGGGCATCAAGCCTTTATTCCCGTTCGGCCACGGCTTGTCCTACACCCAGTTTGCTTTCTCGGACCTGGCCGTCAGCGTCAAGGGCGGCGTGGTGCGGGCCTCGTTCACGGTGAAGAATGTGGGCAAGGTAGCGGGCAAGCAGGTGGCCCAGCTCTACGTGTCGCCGTTGAAGGTGCGCTGGGAAGCGCCCAAGCGCTTGGCGGGCTTCCAGAAGGTCGAGGTGCAGCCGGGGGCGGGTGTTCAGTCATCCGTTACCGTTGATCCGCGTTTGCTGGCGGTCTATGACTCAGCATCGAAGACGTGGAGGGTTGCCAAGGGCGGCTACAAGCTCACCTTGGCGTCCAGCGCGGCTGATGACCAGGCCGTCAGCACCGTGATTCATCTGGAGGCCGCCGTCTACGATGTGAAGGGCAAGCTAACTCGCTAAAACGCTGGACGATAAAAAAGAGCGGGCGCTGCAAATGCAGCGTCTGCTCTTCTTATTTGTACTAGCACTGACTTGGCCTGACATGAGCTGTCAGATGAGTTAGAGTTCTGAGAGGCCGCTACCGGCCAGGAGTAGTCATTCGACTGTTGGCTTCGAACGTCATCGGTTTCTTGCCGACTAACGCTGCGGCGGCGGCTTTTGTTCCGAAGGTGCGTTTGCTATCCGGGTCTGCTAAATTGACGTCTAATCCGGGATTGGATTGAACCAGTGGCTCAGATTTTGGTCCAAAGCTACGTGTGGTCAGGCACTCGGGTGAATTGCAGTCAGCCAAGGAGGATCGGGATGCGAACGCTGCTGTCGAGATCCATGCTGTACGTGCTGACGCCGGCGCTGCTGATCGCGGCCGGCGTCGCGCCTGTGGCCGCGTCCGGCCCGGAGGGACCGATCGAGGAAGTGCGGCAAAGCGAACCTGTGGGGGCGAATCAGCTCCTGCTGCGCGCGGTGTATCAGGAACCGGGCCGGATCGATGCCGCCACGGCATGGACGCCGGTCGCTTCGGCACGGATCTCCGGCCCCATCTTTCTAGACTTCGAGATTCGAGACAACCGCGAACTCGGGTACCTCCTAAGGTACAGCTTGTCGTGTGCGGGTGCCGATACGGCCTGTCAATTCGACTGGAAGCCGGCCACGATCGATTCGCTGCACCTGGGTCCGCGCAACCTCTGGGCGCTGGCGCGGCAAAAGTCCAGCCCGATCGAATTTCGATACGTACCGGTTTGCCTATGCTCGACGCCGAACGCGGCGCCGTCGTCCCCCGTTCACCTGGTGCTCGTTCCGACCCGGTCGATCAATCTCTCGTACGTAATCAAGACAGAAGGAGGAGAGACAATTAAATCCGAGTCTCTTGAGAACCTGCCCGCCGGCAGGCCATTCGAGATCTCGATTGCGTTCGCCAAAGCAAAGCCGCCGACGGTCTTAAAGGTGCGCCTCAACCACATTGCGATTCAGGAAGGCGAGGTGGAGCGTCTAACGGATAGCTTTGACATCGTCTGGGACCGATGATGGACAAATTGGATGGCACCTGGATGGGCCGGATCACCGCCTGTGCTGCGGCAGTGGCGGTCTTGCTTGTGCTGCGCATGAGCTCAGGTCCCGCCACGCTCTCCACTGATGGCCTGTCGGCCACGGCCTTTCAATTCGAGTCCCGGGAAGTCGAACGTCCGCTCATCAGCGAAACGGCCCGCTCGCGACAAATCTTCTTTACAGGCTTCTCCGCGCCCACATTGGGCTTGGGGGAATCGGGCACCACCTTCACGCTGGAGCGTGCGGATCAATTGCATGTCAAGGATCTGTATGTCTCGGCGGATTCCCTCGTCCAGATGGCGTTGTCCGGAACGAGCCTGACCGTCTTCGTCGATACGGGTTCTCGCGAACGCTCACGCAGCTTCGGGCGCATCGGTGTCGGCGACAAGGTCGGGCTCAAGACGGAAGGCGCAGCCCGTCATGAAGCGGGTGTCGGTGTCGGTGACGGCAACGTCGCCGTGACGTGTGATACGTCCTCGTGCGCGATGGTGCTTAACCTTCTCAATCCGGCCATCGAGGAACTTGTCAGGCCCTTCGACATTCGCCGCCTGAGTCTGCGCGTCGCAGGCAGCAATGCCGAGAGCGGCAGCGCCGCTCAGGTTTCCTCGATTCAGAAGGGTAAGATCGCGGTCTCCGCGAAGGACTTGTTCGGCGTGCCGTTCACAGTCAGATCGCTGACCTTGACCGCAGGCGATGCTCTGCTGCTGGATCCCGATGCGAAAGGGAGAGTGCGCATCGATACCGAGAAGGGTCTCTTCAAGCTGAGCTTCGGTTTGGACAGCGGACGCCACAGGTTTGTGCCGCGCGTCGGCGACGAGATCGTCCTCGCGCCCAGCACTCTGGAGATCCTGCTTCGCGAGCCCTGGCACAAGACACTCTGGGGGGTGGTCCTCGCGCTGATCCCTGTGATCATGCAGTTCGCGACGTTCGTCCGACGCAGGATCGTTCAGAAGTTGGAGGTGCGACAGTGGCCAAGAATTACCTAGCGCTAGCGATCACGCTGCCATCGCTGGCCGGCTCCCTTTGGGCTGCCGATGGCAAGCAGGAATCGCCGCCAATTCCCGAGGCGGTGAATGTTCGCTCCATCGTTAAGCTGAAGTCTGCGGAGGTGGGCACGGCTTTCGTCATCCTCACGGAGGGACGAAAGGCCTACTTGTTGACGGCGGCCCACGTCGTCAACGGGCGCTCGGCCCCCTCCCCCGATTGCCAGATCGAATTCGATACGGCCGACAGAAGCGCCCCCTGCAAGGTGCGATATGTCTGGAGCAAGGCAGATCTTGCCGTCGTGTATGCCGATCTGGAAGGCATCCGAGGCGCAGTGAAACCGCTCGAATTGGGCGATTCCGCGCTGCTGGCCACCAGCGGCGTCCACGTCTACACCGCTGGGTATCCGGGAGGCGGCAAGCTTCGGATCGACCGCGGCTTCGTCAGCGGCGCCGAGCCGCCCAATCTGATGTTGAAGGGCATCTCCGTGGAAAACGGACAGTCGGGCTCGCCCGTATTCACCGAGTCCGACGGACGAGTTGTCGGCATGATCCTGGAAAGGCCGCTCGACGGCCGGGGGCAGCGCGCCAGCGAGATCGATTCGATCAAGCTCTTTCTGCGCCGCGAGCAGCTGTTTCAATATCTGCTGCTCTTCACTCGCCCACCGTCCGGCGCGACCGGCCCGCTGGTTTCGTCGGACATCGGCCTTTCACTGACGAACGTCTTCCTCAGTGCCGCATCGCCTCATCGCTGGTTCGATCGCGCCAAGCGTTACTTTCGGACCGACATCGACGCTCCCACAATCGCCCCCGGCGATAGTTGGCTCGGAGTTCGTCGCGAATATCTTTCGTCCTCGAGCAACACTCTGGGGAGCTTCGGACGCGGCTGGACTTCGCAATTCGACTACCGCATCGACATGGAGCGCTCCGACATCTGTAACCTGCATCTGTGGAATCCCAAGAACAATCGGATCGTCCTCAAGCCGCCGTACGAATGTGCCAAGGTCAAGGACGCCATCGCCTCCCGAGTCGAGAGTCGAGACGTCCTGCAGGGGAGTCTGGGCGACATGATGGCTGACAAGGACCTGGCCGACAACATCCTTCCGAACAACGTGAGCTTCACGGGCGCGGACTTCGACGTGCTGCGCGCGCGATTCGTCATCGGAGGCATCGAGGTCATCGTCGGTTCGACGACATACATGTTCAATGTCAAGGGAAAGCTGCGCAGAGTCGAGTCGGATTCGCGCAGTCTGGAGCTCGACTACGACGCGAAGGGTAGGCTGTCGGTGGTTCGCGATGGACGACACACCCAAGAGCTCGTGTATTCAAACAACTCGTTCGTATCCGCGGTCCGATATGACGATGGCACCGAATTCACCTACAGGTACTCGCCGGCTAATCATTTGACGGAAGTGAGCAGTTCCTCCGGGCGCGGATACCTTTATGAGTACAACCGCGATGGATTGCTGGAGAAGGTAAAGGAGCGCGACGGGAAGGCGGATCCGAAGACTTGGATCATCGGCTACTCGCCTGAAGGTCGAAGAATTTCGGTGAAACACGAGGACAAGGAGTACAGATGGCGATTCGTGGAGAGCGCCAACGACATGCCGTTGATCGACATGGATATCTTGGAGAACGCAGAAATCAGCGAGAAGAGAACTTTCCAGTTCGACTATCAGACCAAAACGCTGAGCATGGCGATCAATGGCAACACCACGATCTACACGCTCACGGAATGCCTGTGCCTGCCATTGTCGGTGAAGAGTAGCGAGGGGGACATCGCCTACACCTACGATCCGTTCGGTCGGCTGAGCGAAATTAAGCTTGGCGAAACGCGAACGACCTACGCGTACGACAACCGATTCAACAAGACTTCCAAGTTTGAGCGATGGATTCGCGGAACACTGACGGAGACGGCGGAGGCGACCTATGACTCGAAAGGCAATCTCGTCCACACCAAGTCCATCGACGGCCGGACAGTCACCATGACCTACGACAAGGAGGGCAGGATCGCGTCAATCCAGGAAGGAACCGGCCGACCCGTCAAGCTGGTCTACAATCTGATCGGCAAGCCCGTGCTGATTGCTCGAGAGGGTCTCGGCGAAATCGAAGTTATCTACGGAGCGGACGGGGATATCATGACGGTCAACAGTAAGGACGGCCCCAGCGTCTCCATGCAGGTCGCTTCGATTTTCAATGCGCTTCTCGATTCGATTGCTCCATTCACAGCGGGAGCGCAGGTCGACAGTCGCTTTTCCGTACTGACCTCGGAGCCCGGGGGGTGCGATGAGTGCGGGCGGCATCAGGGCGATTGAAGTCGATGCGCTGCACACTCAGGCCGCCTTTGCGCGCCGGCCGTAAGCTGTTGCCCCTGTTCAGCTGGTCCTTTGAATCCGCCGGACCGGTCAGGTGGCGCCAATCTCGAAGTCAAAGCTTGGCTGCGGCCATCCAAAAACAGCTCCAAACGCCGGGGCAGCGGCTGCTTAGGGGCGGAAGCTGACTCTGGTGGATCACAAGCAGGCTGACAGCAGTTGTCAGATCGAGTTTGAGCCACTGCATTTATTTCAGGGTATCCGTATTTCGTGGTTGCTGAGGCTTAGTCGGTAATTGCGCGCAACCGGGCGAGCGACGTCGCCGCGTCCAATTTACTACGGCTACGCTTCACGCCCCGCCCGCGGCTTTTGCTTGTGTATCTCCGGATATCGGGCGCGTCGTTACCACCAAAGGCTGTAGATCGTCGTCAGCGCGACGGCGATCACAGCCGAACCCAGCGCAAAAGCGCCATCAACGCGGAACAACGAAGTATCGATGTGCATATGCTTCGACAAGTTGTCGCGCTTGACGCCGGCCATCTTGCTGATCACGACCATGCCGGCCACCACCACCCAGAACACGATGAACATGCGGTCGAGGAAGGGGATCTCTGCCAGGCCGCCGGCGGTGACCTTGGCAAAGCCGATCGGCACCAGGAACGACAGATCCATCATCGTCGGCAGGAACTTCAGCACGATCGAACCGACCAGGCCGCCCAAGGTGGCGAACATGGCCGCTCCGGCCGTGGTCTTTTTCCAGAAGAAGCCCAGCAGGAACATGGCCAGGATGCCAGGCGAGACGAAGCCGGTGTATTCCTGGATGTACTGGAAGCCGCCCTTCTTGTCGATGCCCATCATCGGCGCGATCAGCACGGCCAGCGCCATCGCCACCACCACGCTCACACGGCCGATCCACACCATGCGCTGTTCGCTGGCCTGCTTGTTGAAGGCCTTGTTGTAGATGTCGAGCGTGAAGATGGTGGCGATGCTGTTGGCCTTGCCGGCCAGCGAGGCCACGACCGCCGCCGTCAGCGCGGCGAAGGCGATGCCCTTCAAGCCCGATGGCAGCAGATTGAGCAGGATAGGGTAGGCGCGGTCGGGATTGACTTCGCCGCCGACCTTCATGGCGTCGCCCAGCGCGCCGGACTTGTCGAGCGCATACGCTGCAATACCGGGCAGCACCACGATCACCGGCATCAGCAGCTTCAGGAAGGCCGCGAACAGCAGGCCCTTGCGGGCGGTCGGCAGGTCGGCCCCCAGGGCGCGCTGGGTGATGTACTGGTTGCAGCCCCAGTAGTTCAGGTTGACGATCCACATGCCGCCCAGCAGCACCGACAGGCCGGGCAAGTCCATATAGTTGGGATTGTCACGCGTGAGCACCATGTCGAAGTGGTCGCGGGTATGGGCGTACAGTTCGGATAGGCCGGACAGTGCGCCTTGCTTGTGCGCCAGCGCCGCCACCATGTCGAGCGCCAGCCAGGTCGTGACCAGGCCGCCGACCACCAGGCAGGTCACTTGCACCACGTCGGTGTAGCCGATCACCTTCATGCCGCCCAGCGTGATGACCGCCGCGAACACCGCCAGGAACAGCATGCACGGCAGCAGGGCGATGCCCGACAGGCTGCTGATGGCCAGCGCGCCCAGGTAGAGGATGGAGGTCAGGTTGACCACCACGTACAGGCCCAGCCAGAACAGCGCCATCGTGGTGGCGACCGCCTTGCCGTAGCGCTGTTCGAGGAACTGCGGCATGGTGTAGATGCGGTTCTTCAGGTAGACCGGCATGAAGAACACGGCCACGATCACCAGCGTGGCGGCGGCCATCAGTTCGTAGACGGCGATCGCCATGCCGATGCGGAAGCCGGAGCCGCTCATGCCGATGAACTGCTCGGCCGAGATGTTGGAGGCGATCAGCGAAGCGCCGATGGCCCACCAGGTCAGCGAACCTTCGGCCAGGAAGTAGTCATGCGAGGCTTTGCCGGAGCCGCCTTGCTTGCGTCGGTAAACCCAGATGCCATAGCCGGCGACCAGGAAGAAATAAACGAGAAAGACGGTGACGTCCAGGGTGGAAAAAGTGCTCATGCAACGCTCGAAATGTGAAGTTTGTCTCCGGATGGACGGCCTGGTTGCGGCCGTACCCTTTTTTTTAAATCTGCCAAGTGAAAATCTTAGGCGATTTGGACCGGAAAACGCCAATACGACTTTTGCACTCAGCTATATCGTTTGGGTAAGGCTCTACTTCGAAGCGCTGCTTTTTTCGTATTGCCTAGGCGCGGCGGCGGCGCGCGATCGCGCCGATCAACAGCAAACCGCCCGCCAGCATCGCGTACGACGACGGTTCCGGCACGGCGCTCACCGAGAACTTGATGTTGTCGATGCCGACGTTGTAGGCGCTGTCATGCCACAGAATGCTCAGGCCGCTAGCCGACGAGACGTTCGGCACCAGGGTGGTGGCCGAGTTGCCGGTCGGGATAATGCCGTCAAAGCTGAACAACACCGGACCGCCGATCGCCGACACCGTCACCGAGGTGGTGTGCGCGCTGCCATAGGTGCCGAGGTCGAAGCGCGACAGGCTCACCACCTGGCCGGCCTGCTGCGGCAGCAGATCGATGCGGGCGGCCGAATGGGCGTCGTTCGAGCCGGCCCACAGCACGCCATGCAGGGTGTTGTAGCCGGTGCTCCACCAATTGAGCGTGCCAGCGCCGGTATAGGGTGCGGCGTATTGCACGTCGACCACGCCGGCCACGTCGCCGTAATCCTGCCCGATGCTGCCATTGCCGTTGGAGCAATCCTGGTGCGCGCCGTAGCCGCTGCCGTTGGCGGTGCAGATCTTGGGGGCGTCAAAGTCGAGCGTATAGTTGCCTGCGTGCGCGCTACCGGCGCACGCCAGTGCGGCGCCCAGGATGAGAGATGCTGCTTTCATGTCACTTGCCTTTCGGAATAGTGTTAAAAATAAAACATGTACTATACAATAAGTGTCAGTTCGACACCGTATCCATCAGGAGAAATATGAAAGTATTAGCATTCGCAGCAAGCAATAGCAGCAAATCGATCAACAAGAAACTGGCGACCTACGCCGCCGGCCTGCTGGAAGGCGCCGAGGTCGACCTGCTGGATTTAAACGATTACGAAATGCCGCTGTTCAGCATCGACCGGGAAGCGGCCTCCGGCCATCCGGAACTGGCCAAGGCCTTCCTGAAAAAAATCGCGGCCTGCGACGCGATGATCATCTCGTTTGCCGAACACAACGGCTCGTACAGCGCCGCCTTTAAAAACCTGTTCGACTGGTGCTCGCGGATAGAACCCAAGGTGTTCCAGAACAAGCCGATGGTCTTGCTGGCGACCTCGCCCGGCGCCCGTGGCGGCGCCTCCGTGCTGGCCGCCGCGACCGGCTCCGCGCCATTTTTCGGCGGACAGGTCAAAGCCAGCCTCGCCATTCCCAGTTTTAATGACAACTTCGATCTGGAGCGAGGCCTGCTCAAGCATGAGGAACTGAATGCCCAGCTGCTCAAAGCTGTGGCGATGCTGAAGGAAGAGGCGCCCGCCCTGTAGTTCTTTGCCCGAGATAGGGCAGCAAGCTGATGAGTGCAAGCACGGCCAGCGCGACGCCCACCCACAACGGCGAGCGCAGGCCGTAGCCGGCGGCTATCCCCAGCCCGCCGATCCACGACCCGGCGCCCAGGCCGATGTTGATCACCGATGTATGGATGGTGTTGACCAAGGGTCCCGGGTGCGCGGTGCGCATCACCCGCGCGATGATGGCGGGGTTCATCGACATGCCGACCAGGCCGGTCACCACCAGCAAAACAACGCTGATCGTCTGGTCGTGCGCGAAGACGGCGAACAGCGCCAGGCTGACGCTCAGGATCAGCATGCCGCCGACCATGAGCGGGATGGTGTACTGGTCCGCAAACCGCCCGACCACGCCATTGCCCACCACGTTGGCGACGCCGTACACCCCCAGCAGCCACGGTATCGAGGAGGGCGGGAAGCCGCTCACCTCGATCAGGATGGGCGCGAAGTAGCTGAAGGCGGCGAAGATCGCACCGATGATGAGGCCGCTGCTGGCGTAGGCCGTCCACAGATGGGGATTCTTGAACTCCTTCAGTTCGCTGTCCAGGCTGACCGCCTGGGATGCCTTGGAACGCGGTACCAGCTGCGTGACCAGCACCATGCACAGCACCGTCAGCACCACCACCAGCCAGAAGCTGGCACGCCAGCCCAGATGCTGGTCGACCAGCGTGGCCATCGGCACGCCGACCACGGAAGCGAGCATCAGGCCGCCGGGGCATTACTGGCGTGGTTCAAGAGTGATATCGATTTGACGAACTCACTTGCATGTCCATAGTTGCTTATAATTAAATATTGCGCAAACGATATCTGAGCGGATCGTCAAATGGCTTGATAAATGTCAAGCCGGGCTCGTCTGACGTGAATTGGCAGGAAGTCGGCGCGGGCGCGCCCGCGTTGTTGCAGAAACACCAGCGCATGGTCGTCATCGGCAGCGCCGACTGTACAAGCGCGCCTCAACCTGCCACCATGTTTTACTAGAGCAATTATTCGGGTGGTGAGAGGCATATGGCGATGATTAATCAACGGCGACTGGCGCCGCACCACCTCCCCATGCTGTGCGGTTTGCTCGCGCTCAACCCGTGCGCGGCGGTGGCCGGCGACGCGGCGCAAGACCTGACCGCGCTGCCGTTGGAGCAACTGATGTCGCTGGAGGTGTACAGCGCGTCGAAGTTCGTCCAGCGCGCCAGCGAGGCGCCGTCCAGCGTCACCGTGATCAGCGCCGCCGATATCCGCGCGTATGGCTGGCGCACGCTGGCCGAGGCGCTGCGCAGCGTGCGCGGCGTCTACGCCAGCTACGACCGCAACTACAGCTACCTCGGCGCGCGCGGCTTCCTGCGGCCGGGCGACTACAACACCCGCTTCCTGTTGCAGATCGACGGCAACCGCATCAACGACGTGGTGTTCGATTCGGGACCGATGGGCGGCGAATTCCCGCTCGACCTGGAACTGGTCGAACGGATCGAATACGTGCCCGGACCCGGCTCGTCGGTGTACGGCGCCAACGCCTTCTTCGGCGTGATCAACGTCATCACGCGCCGCCCGCGCGACATGGAGGGCAGCGCGCTGGCGCTGTCCGGCGGCCAGGACGGCGCCCGCCGCGGCCACGCCAGCCAGGCCTGGACCGACCGCTTCGGCACCGACTGGCTGCTGGCGGCCAGCCGCCACAAGACCGATGGCCGCGACCAGTTCTACGCCGCCTACGCCCAGGACGGCGTCAGCGACGGCGTGGCGCGCGGCCTCGATTATGAAAGCGGCCACCGCCTGTTCGCCAAGGCCATCCACGGCGGCTTTACCGCGACCCTGATCCACGCGGAGCGCGACAAGGGCGTGCCGACCGCCTCGTACAGCCAGCGCTTCAACGATCCGCGCTCGCGCACGGTCGACACGCAAAACTATGCCGACCTGGCTTACCGCACCATGTTGTCGCCGCAGCTCGAGCTCAATGCGCGCGCCTACTGGGCCGAGTATAGTTCGCTGGGCTACTACGTGGGCGACGACGCCAACGGCGTCCTCAATCGCGACGTCTTCGCCGGCCGCTGGTGCGGCGCGGAGCTGACTTTGCTGGCCAATGTCGGCGACCACAAGCTGCTGGCCGGCCTGTCCTACGAGGACGACTATCGCCAGCGCATGCTCAACTTCGACGTCGATCCGTACGCTCAGTACCTGAACGAAAACCACGACGCCAACCGCTACGGCCTGTACCTGCAGGACCAGCTGGCGCTGACGCCGGCGCTGCTGCTGAACGCCGGCCTGCGCTACGACCGCCACGTCGCCACCGGCGGCGTGTTCAGCCCGCGCCTGGCGCTGGTGCACCAGTGGAGTGCGGCGACCACGCTCAAGGCCCTGTACGGCAATGCCTACCGCGCGCCCAACAACTACGAACTGTATTACAGCGCGCCCGGCGACGGCGGCCAGCTGGCCAATCCCGCGCTGGGCCGCGAGCGCATCGTCAGCGCCGAGCTGGCGCTGGTGCGCCAGCTGGCCGGCAATCGCCGCGTGACGGTCTCGGTTTTCCGCAACGTGGTGTCGGCGCTGATCACGCAGGTCGACCATGGCGGCTTGCCGATCTTTGTCAACACCGGCCGCGCGGTGGCGCGCGGGGTGGAATTCGAATACGAGCAAAACTGGAGCAACGCGGCGCGCCTGAAGGCCAGTTACAGCTGGCAGCGTACGCGCCAGGACGGCGGCGACGGCGAGGGCGGCAACGTCAACACGCCCAGCCAGCTGGCCAAGCTGAACCTGACCGTGCCGCTGCACGGCGCCTGGCGCGCCGGCGCCGAGGCCCAGTACGTGGGCCGGCGCGCCATGATACGGGGCGGCAGCACCGGCGCCGCCCTGGTGGCCAACCTCAACCTGTACTCGCATCGCCTGGCGCGCCACGCCGACCTGGCGCTGACCGCCTACAACCTGTTCAACCGCCGCTATGCCGATCCCGCCTCGGTGGAGCACTTGCAGGACGCGATCCTGCAGGACGGCCGGCGGCTGCAACTGAAACTGATGCTGGACTATTGAGATGCCGATGGTGCGCGCCATAGCCGTGTGGTTTTCCAGCTTGCCGTTTGCCCTGCTGCTGGGTGGGTGGAGTGCTGTCGCGCGCGCGGAAAGCGCGGTGCCCGAGTACCAGCTCAAGGCGGCCTTCGTGTTCAACTTCGCGGTGTTTGCCGAATGGCCGGCCGAGGCGCTGCCGCCGGCCAGTCCGCTGGTGCTGTGCGCCTACGGCGGCAACGCGCTGCTGGCGGCGCTGCAGGAACTGCGCGACAAAAGCGTCAACGGCCATCGGCTCGAAGTGCGCGCGCTGGCCGCCGGCGCGGCGCCGCGCAACTGTCACCTGCTGGTGCTGGACCGCCAGGACCGCGACGCCTGGCCGCAGCTGCGGCAGGACCTGGCCGTGGCCGGCGGCAGCGTGCTGACCGTCGCCGACGACCGCCAGATCGCCCGCGCCGGCGTGATGCTGGCGCTGTTCATGGACGACAAGCGGGTGGTGTTCGACGCCGACCTCGGCGCCTTGCGCGCCGCCCGCATGGTGCTGAGCTCCAAGCTGCTGCGCCTGGCCAGGAGCGTGCAATGATGCGCGCGCCGCCGCCGGAAGCCGGGATCGCAACCACGACGGACGCGCTCGGCAGCACTGTCGCGCGCAGCATACTGCTGGTGGCCGGCGCCGCGCTCGGCGTGGCCGCCTTGCTGCTGGTGGTGTTCCAGTATTTTGTGCTGCGCGACGCGCTGCTCGACGACGTGCAGGTGCAGGCGCGCATCGTCGGCAGCAACAGCAGCGCCGCGCTGATGTTCCAGGACCAGCGCGCCGCCGCCGAGACGCTGGCCGGGCTGGCGCTGTCGCCGGTGGTGGAGAGCGCCGCCATCCTCGATCCGCGCAGCGTGCCGCTGGCCAGCTACCGGCGTGCCGGCGGCGCGCCGCCCACCGTCGACCAGGCCTTGCGGGCCGGGCGCCAGGTGTTTTCCGCCGGCGCGCTCGAAGTGCTGGAACCGGTCGCCGCCAACGGCGCCGTGATCGGCAGCGTGGTGTTGCGCGCCACCCTGGCGCCGCTGTACCGCCGCCTGGCCGCGTTTGCCGTCTACACGCTGGCCGTGGCGCTGGCGTCGATGGCGCTGGCCTGGCTGCTGGTGGCGCGCATGCGCGCCACCGTGCGCGCGGCCGAGCAGCGCCTGAACTACCTGGCCCTGGTCGATCCGGTGACGGCGCTGCCGAACCGGAACGCCTTCAACGACAACCTCGACGCCTGCCTGCGCCGGGCCGACCGCCAGGCCGGCGCGGTCGGCCTGCTGCTGCTCGACCTGGACAACTTCAAGGTGGTCAACGACACGCTGGGCCACACCTGCGGCGACCTGCTGTTGCAGCTGGTGGCGCAGCGCCTGCTGGCGACGCTGCGCGCGCAGGACGTCATCTGCCGCATCGGCGGCGACGAATTCGTGGTCATCGTCGAGGCCAAGGACGCGGCCCACGTCACGGCCGGGGTGGCGGAGAAGATCCTGGGCGCGCTGGCGACGCCGTTTCCGATCGAAGGCCAGCAGCTGTACGTCAGCGCCAGCATCGGCGTCGCCACCTATCCGGCGCACGGCGACAACGCCGAGACGCTGATGCGCGGCGCCGACATGGCGATGTACCACGCCAAGCACCTGGGCAAGAACACCAGCCAGGTGTTCCACCAGGAGATGACGCTGCGCGCCCACAAGCGGCTGACGATGGAGGCCAGGCTGCGGCGGGCGCTGGACAACGATGAATTGATGCTGCACTACCAGCCGCAGATCGACACGCGCAGCGGCCGCATGATCGGCTTCGAGGTGCTGGCGCGCTGGACCTGCCCGGAACTGGGGCCGGTCAGCCCGGCGGAATTCATCCCGGTGGCCGAGGACAGCGGCGTGATCGTGCCGCTGGGGCGCTGGGTGCTGCAGACCGCCTGCCGCCAGGCCGCGCAATGGCAGCGCGAAGGACTGTTGGAGGGCATCGCCCACGTGGCGGTCAACCTGTCGGCCCACCAGACCCGCGACAAGGACCTGATGGACGAGATCGAGGCGCTGCTGGCGGAGACCGGGCTGCCGGCGCACCTGCTGGAACTGGAGCTGACGGAAAGCGCGATGATGGAAAACGTCGAGGCCAACCTGGCGCTGATGCAGCGCATCCAGGCCGCCGGCATCCACCTGTCGATCGACGATTTCGGCACCGGCTATTCGTCGATGGCCTACCTGAAGCGCTTCCCGATCGACCAGCTCAAGATCGACCGCAGCTTCGTCAGCGACGTGCCGGGCGACGGCGCGGCGATCGCCATCGCCATCATCGCGCTGGCGCACAGCCTGGGGCTGTCGGTGGTGGCGGAGGGGGTGGAGAACGCGCAGCAGGTCGAGTTCCTGCGCCAGGCCAACTGCGACGTCATGCAGGGTTATTATTTTTCGCGGCCGGTGCCGGCGCCCGAGCTGGAGCTGATGCTGCGGCGGGCGCTGTCGGCGCCGCCGCTGCAAACGGATACAGCACAAAGCGCCCCGGCTCCGTCGCTTGGTAGCGGGCGATGAACTTGTCGATGGCGCCGCTCCTGGCCATCTCCTGCAAGGCTTTGGCCAGCTGGGCGGCCTGGTCTTGAAACGGCGATTTCCTCGAGATGAACAGGTGGTTGTCGATCTTGCGGAACAGCAGCACCGACGGATCGACCAGCCGCTCGCCGCCGGACTGCCTCAACTGGTAGAGCATCACCATCATATTGCCGGCGATGACGTCGGCGCGCTGTTGCGCGAACATCCTGGCCATCTGTTCGTAGGTGTTGACCTGGTGCTTGCTTAGGCGCCGGTCCGCGTCCAGGGCGGCGCCCAGCGTGGTATCGGCCATATGCAGGATGGTGCCGGCGCGCAGCAGCTCGTCGATATTTTCCAGGTGGGTGCCGATCCTGCCGAACGCCACCAGCCTGGCCTCGTCGGTGACGCCGGCGTCCAGCGCGACCAGGTCGACCTGGGGCGAGGCAAAGACGATGGCGCCGTCCAGCCTGCCCACCTTGAGCTCGGCCAGCAACCTGGCCTTGGGCTCGATGTGGATCTCGATCGGGATGCCGGTGCGCGCCGCCAGTTCCACCAGGATGTCGACATGCAGGCCGGCGGCGGCCCCGTGCGCGTCGCGGTAGGCCAGCGGCGCGGAGTCGATCACGCCGACCGTCAGCGCCGGCCGTTGCGCCAGCGCGGCCGGAGCGGCGAGGGCGCAGGCCAGCGCCAGCCACAGGGCGCGGCGCGTTGCCGGGCGACGGCGCATGCTCAGGCCGCCGCTTATTTGTAGATGCCGGAGCCGATGATCACGTCGTCGACCTTTTCCACATACGAGGCCTTGGGCTGTATGGCCTTGGTCACCGGATTGATCCACTTGAGGTCGACCCAGCCGCTGCCTTTGCCCATGGCCAGGTCGATCTGTTCCTTGACGAATTTCTTGCCATCCTCGTCCTTAATGTCCATCAGGTTCTTGCCTATCATGCGCTTGTTGGCGCCATGGGCCAGGATCTCGCCCTTCTGGCTGTAGACGAAGATGTACAGGTCGCGGTCGACGAACTCGCCCTTGGGATCGTCATAGGCGGCAAAGGCTTTGTCCTTGCCGTTGGCGCGGAAATAGGCCGCCGCCTTTTTGACCAGCGCGACCGCCTGCTCGGCGCTGCCGCGGTTCTCTTCGGCCAGGGCGCCGCCGCCCAGGGACAGCAACAACAAAGCACTCGCCAGCACACTGATGACCTTTTTCATTGCGATTTCCTCAAAGAAGAAGCGATGGATGCGTCCGCACGTGGGCGCAGAGGGGGGCTTGGGATGGGATGTTTCAGTGTAGTCCGATTGCAATTGCATGACAATCGCCGCGACGCCGGTGTTGCGTTTCACTCCTTGCGGATGTGCTCGGCAAGAAAGTCGATCGGCATCCGGTTCTCCTGCCACCGCGCGGAGCAAGTTCGCCTTTGGCCGGACCACTGTACGCGACCGTACAGAAGTCCTGCGCCGCCAGGCGCATGATGCTCCTACTCACACAAAGGAGAGCGTCATGCCTGACGATCGTATGCAAACCCAGCGCGTGCTGGTGGTGGATGACAATCACGCCGCCGCCGGTACCGTCGCCGCCCTGTTGGAAGCGTGCGGCTATTCCACCGCCATCGCCTACGGTGCCGAGGATGCGCTGGCGCTGGCGGACCAGTTCAGGCCGGACGTGATCTTCCTCGATATCGACATGCCCGACATGGACCGCTTCCGCACCGCCGCCGCCTTGCGCAGCCAGCAGACGGGCGAGCGCGCGCGCATTTTCTCGGTCGGCTTCAACGCCCACCTGGCGAAGCCGGCGTCGTTCGAAGCGCTGCTGAGCATCATGTTGTAGCCGCGCCGATTGCATGCCGCCTGCTGACCTTCACAATGGCAAGCGCGCAGGGTCAATAGTGCGTGCTATGCATGATTTTCTTCTGTTAAGATAAACGCATGCAGATCGAGCCACGGCCAAACACCACCACGGACCAGTCGATGCCAGAGATGGCCGAGGGGCGGCAGCGCGTCAACGGCGACGCCGTCGATCCGCAAACCTTCTTCGACCATTGCCCCTATTTTGTGTTCACGGTGGGCATGGACGGCCGGGTGCTGGCGCTGAACCTGCACTGCCGCCAGCACCTGGGGGCTTACAAGCTGGGCGAGCCGGCGGCGCAGCTGTACACCAATTGGGCGGCGCTGGTGTTGCAGGACGCGGCGCTGGCCGCCGCCCAAGAGAGCGGCTACTGGCACGGCGAACTTGAATTGCTGGGCGCCGATGGCAGCTTCCATCCGGTGACCCAGTCGATCGAGTTGCAGCCTGCAACGGAGCACCGGCCGGCGCGCTTCCTGTGCATGGCCTACGAGCTCAGCGACTACGACGTCTATGAATCGCTGCTGCGGTTCAAGCGGCTGTTCGAGCATCATCCGCAGCCGATGTGGATCTACGACCTGCAAACGCTGCGCTTCCTGATGGTCAATGCCGCCGCCGTGGCGCACTACGGCTACAGCGAAGCGCAATTCCTGCAGATGACGATCAAGGACATCCGCCCGCCCGAGCAGGTCGCGGCGCTGGAGCGCAACCTGGCCGCCGCGCCGGCCAAGGGCGCCGAGCTGGCCGGCGACTGGACCCACGTCAAGGCCGACGGCGGCCGCATCCAGGTGCAGATTTCCTCCCATTCGCTGGTGATCGCCGGCCGCCAGGCGCGCTTCGTGGTGGCGCACGACGTGACCGAGCAATTGCGCATGGAGGCCGAACTGTACGCCTCGCGCGAACTCAAGCAATTGGTCATCGACCACATCCCGCACCAGATCTTCTGGAAGGACCTGGACGGCAAATACTGCGGCTGCAACACCGTGTTCGCCGCCGCCGCCGGGCTGCGGGTGGTGGAGGAGGTGGTGGGCAAGACCGACGACGATTTCCCCTGGCGCCACAACGCCGCGACCATCCGCGCCGACGACCGCGGCATCGTCGCCACCGGACTAGCCCGCTTCAACGACGAGGACCAGTTGCTGAAGAGCGATGGCCGTCTGCACTGGTACCTGATCAACAAGCTGCCGTTCCACGACCAGCGCGGCAACATCATCGGCGTGCTGGGCACGATCGAGGACATCACCGACCGCAAGCAGGCGGAGCAGACGTTGCAGCTGCGCGGGCGCGCGCTGGAAGCCAGCGACAACGCGGTGGTGATCACCGCCCACGGCGCCAACGGCGACCTGATCGACTACATCAATCCCGCCTTCACGCGGCTGTTCGGCCATACCGAGGCCGAGGCGGCGGGGCGCCGGCTGGACCTGCTGCTGGAGCAGGAACACGCCGACCGCGACGCCTTGCTGGAAGCCTTGAGCGGGGTGCACGAGCTGACCATGATGCTGCGCATCGTCCACCGCGACGGCCACCTGCTGTGGGTGCGGCTGCATGTGGCGCCGGTGCCGGCGCCCGGCGGCCCGCCCAGCCACCATGTGTGCGTGCTGACCGACATGACCGAGTCGATCAACTACCAGAACCAGCTGGAGCACCAGGCCAACCACGATCCGCTGACCGGCCTGCCGAACCGGGCGCTGTTCGGCGACCGCATGGCGCAAGCCATCAGTTATGCCGAACGCTACGGCCATCACCTGTGGGTGGTGTTCATCGACCTGGACAACTTCAAGCTGGTCAACGACAGCCTGGGCCACCAGGCCGGCGACGAGCTGTTGTGCACGGTCGGGATCCGCCTGCGCGCCTGCCTGGCCGACAACGACACCGTGGCCCGCCTGGGCGGCGACGAATTCCTGCTGCTGCTGTCGGACTCGCCGGAGTCGCCGGCCGCGGCCGTGTTGCAGCAGGTGCAGGAAACGGTGGCCGAGACGATCGTCATCGCCGGCCAGGTGTTGACCGTCACCTGCAGCATCGGCGTCAGCGTCTACCCGCTCGACGGCGGCGAACCGCACCAGCTGCTCAAGCACGCCGACATCGCCATGTACCGCGCCAAGGAGGGCGGCCGCAACCAGCTGCAGTTCTACGAGGCGGCCATGCACAGCCGCATCACCGAGCGCGCCATGATCGAGGCCGAGCTGCGCCATGCGCTCGAACGAGACGAGCTCAGCCTGCACTACCAGCCCAAGGTCGACCTGCGCAGCGGCGCCGTGGTCGGCATGGAGGCGCTGCTGCGCTGGCAGCATCCGACCCTGGGCATGGTATCGCCGGCGCGCTTCATCGGCGTCGCCGAGGAGACCGGGCTGATCGTGGCGATCGGGCGCTGGGTGATGCGCACCGCCTGCTTGCAGAACATGGCGTGGCAGCAGGCCGGGCTGACGCCGCTGCGGGTGGCGGTCAACGTGTCGGCGCGCCAGTTCCGCGATCCCGGCCTGAGCCGGGAAGTGCAGGCGGCGCTGTCGGACAGCGGGCTGGCCGCGCACTACCTGGAACTGGAGCTGACCGAGAGCCTGGTGATGCACAACGTCGAGGGCGCGGTGGCGGTGGTGCGCGAGCTCAAGCAGATGGGCATCGCGCTGTCGATCGACGATTTCGGCACCGGCTACTCCAGCCTGGCCTACCTGAAGCTGTTCCCGGTCGACTACCTGAAGATCGACCAGTCCTTCGTGCGCGAGATGCTGGCCGAACCCAAGGTGGCGGCCATCGTGCGTTCGGTGATCGCGCTGGGCCAGAGCCTGGGCTTCAAGGTCATCGCCGAGGGCGTGGAGACCGAGGCCCAGCTGGCCTATCTGCGGCGCTACCACTGTGACGAGATGCAGGGCTATTGGTTCAGCAAGCCCTTGGCGGCGCCGGCGTTCGGCGAGCTGCTGCGCGCCGAGCGCGCGCTGGCGCTGCCGGCCGAGGAAACGCCGGGCGAACAGCAAACCCTGTTGTTGCTGGACGACGAAGCGAGCATCCGTTCCGCGCTGGCGCGCCTGCTGCGTCCGGACGGCTACCGCATCCTGCGCGCCAACACCGCCGAGGAAGCTTTCGATCTGCTGGCCAGCCACCAGGTGCAGCTGGTGATCAGCGACCAGCGCATGCCGGGCATGAACGGCACCGAGTTCCTCAGCCGCGTCAAGGACATGTACCCGGAGACGATACGCATCATCCTGTCGGGTTACACCGAGCTGGAGGCCGTGCTGAACGCCATCAACCGCGGCGAGATCTACCGCTTCTACACCAAGCCCTGGGACGACCTGACGCTGCGCGAAAATATCCGCGACGCCTTCCGCTACCAGAAGATGATGTACGGCCGGCCGCCGCAAACGAACGGGACGGTTATCGATGGATAGAATTGGTGAGATTTTCGCCTGGTAAAGTAGGCATAATTGTTCTAGCCAACAATGGTTCCAGGAGGCGACATGTCCGAGCTTGTCCCGCGTACGCGCATTATGGTCGTGGACGATCAGGCTGCCCATTTGAAAGCGCTGTGCGACATACTCGGCCAACACGAGTTCGACGCCATCGGTTTTGCCACCGGCGAACTGGCGCTGGCCCATCTGCGCGAGCATGGCTACGACCTGCTGCTGACCGACATGATCATGCCCGGCATGAACGGGCTGAGCCTGATCGAGGCGGCGCGCGCGCTCGACTCCACCATCGCCTGCATCATCATGACCGGCGAGGGCACGGTCGATACCGCCGTCAAGGCGATGAAGATCGGCGCCTTCGACTACATCATCAAGCCGTTCAAGGCCGCGACGCTGCTGCCGGTGCTGGCGCGCGCGCTGGACTCGCGCCAGCTGCGCAGCCAGAACCTCAAGCTGGAGGCGGCCCTGCGCGACCGCATCGACGAGCTCGGCCGCGTGAACCTGTTCCTGGAGACGGCGCGCAAGGAAGCCGAGCGCACCAACCGCGAAAAGTCGGCCTTCCTGTCGAACATGAGCCACGAGCTGCGCACGCCGCTCAACAGCATACTGGGATTCGCGCAGATCCTGGCCAGCGACAAATTCCCCAAGGCCGAGGGCGAACGCCAGCGCTTCTGCCAGAACATCGTCTCGTCCGGCAGGCACTTGCTGCAGCTGGTCAACGAGATGCTGGACCTGTCCAAGATCGAGTCCGGCAAGGTGTCGCTGATGGTGGGGGCGGTGATGCTCGACGAGGTGCTGCGCGAAGTGCAGGCCATCGTCGCGCCGCTGGCCGAGAAGCGCCTGATCGCGCTGCTGATGCCGGCCGACTGCAAGCTCGAGCTGTGCGTCGACCGCATGCGGCTCAAGCAGATCCTGGTCAACCTGCTGTCGAACGCGATCAAGTACAACCATGTGCACGGCAGCGTCACGGTCCACTGCAGCGTGGCGCGCGGCGGCCAGGGCTGCATCGCCGTCAGCGACAGCGGCATCGGCCTCAATCCCGAGCAGATGGAAGCGATCTTCCTGCCGTTCGGGCGCGCCGGCCGCGACGAGAGCGGCGAGGAAGGCACGGGCCTGGGGCTGACCATCACCAAGCGCCTGGTCGAAGCCATGCGCGGCAGCATCAGCGTGGAGAGCAAGCCCGGCGAGGGCAGCACCTTCCGCATCGAATTGCCGCTGCAAGGCGGGGTGGCGGCGATGCCGGGCGCGCGCGTGTCCACCCAGCACGCCAGCTGATCACGCAGTCCATGCCGGGAGCCTTATGAAACGTTTGTCACTCACCGCCTGGCTGCCGCCAGCCCTGCTGCTGGTCCTGGCCTTGGCCGGCAGCGGCCTGTGGCTGCTGCTGCGGCCGGCCGCCGCGCCGCTGCCGGCGCCGGCCGCGCTGGTGATCGCCACCAATACCGAGTACGTGGGCGCGTGCCCGGTGATGGCGGCCCAGGCCCAGGGCTATTTCGCCGAGCGGCGGCTGGCGGTCACGCTGCAGCCCTACACCAACGGCCGCCAGGCGCTGGAGGCGGTCACCTCGAACCGCGCCGACCTGGCGACGGTGGCCGACATTCCCATCATGTTCTTCGCGATGGACGCCACGCCGATCCAGGTCATCAGCACCATCTTCCGCACCGGCCGCGATCACGGCCTGGTGGCGCGGCGCGACCGCGGCATCGCCCGGCCGGCCGACCTCAAAGGCAAGCGCATCGGCGTGACGCTGGGCACCTCCGGCCACTTCACGCTGGAAGTGTTCCTGAACCGCCAGCGCCTCGACACCCACGACGTGACGCTGGTGAACTATCCGCCGGCCGGCCTGCAGCAGGCGATCACCGACGGCGCGGTGGACGCCATCAGCGGCTGGGATCCCTTCCTGGGCGTGGCCGAGGAAAGCCTGGGCGCCAACGCCATCCGCTTCAGCGGGGCCGACGTCTACGAGAGCATCTACAATATGGTGGCGCTGGCGGGCACCATCAAGCGCAATCCGCAGACCGTGGTGCGGCTGTTGCAGGCGCTGGAGCAGGGCGAGCGCTTTTGCCGCGAACATCCGGCCGCCGGCGTGGCCTATTTTCCCAAGCTCTCGGCCAGCGGCGCCAGCGCCATGCTGGCCGCGTGGCCGGCCCACCATTTCGGCCTGGAGCTCGACCAGAGCCTGCTGCTGGTGCTGGAGGACCAGTCGCGCTGGGCCATCAAGGGCGGGCTGACGAGCGCGCGCGAGGTGCCCAACTTCCTCGACTACATCTACCTCGACGGCCTCAAGACCGTGAGCCCGACCGAAGTGACGATCATCTACTAGAGGCCATCGCGTGAAAATTTCCACCCGCCTCAAGCTGGCGCAAATCATCTGCATCGTGCTGCTGGCGATCATGGCGCTGGTGTTCGCCCGCACCACGCAGCAGATGCGCAACGAGATCGCCAAGGCCGAAGTCACCGGCGAGGTGCTGCGCGGCGCGTCGGCGCTGCGCTATCTGTCGCTCGAATTCGTGCAGCACCACCAGACCCGCACCAGGGTGCAATGGCTGCAGCGGCACCAGTCGCTGCAAAAGTTGATCGGCGCCGACGGCAGCTTCGACGGCGAGGCCGAGCTGGTGCTGCTGCGCGACGTGCGCGAGCGCCAGCAATCGCTGCTGGGCCTGTTCAACGAGTTGCAGGGGCTGCAGGGGGAATTCCTGCGCACGCCGGAGCGGCGCGTGATCCTGCAGGAGCTGGAGGCGCGCCTGTCGGGCCTGATGATGAACCGGGCGCAGGCGATGATGTCCGACGCCGAGGACCTGGCCCGCATCAGCCGCGACCACATGCTGGCGGCGCAGTCGGACCTGGTGAGCGCCGGCGCGGTGCTGGGGGTGCTGGTGCTGCTGGTGGTGGTCGGGGCGATGGGCCTGACCATCCGCAGCGTGAGCAAGCCGCTGGCGCGCCTGCACCAGGCCACCAAGGTGATCGGCACGGGCAGCCTGGACGTGGTGCTGGACGCGCGCGCCGACGACGAGATCGGCAACCTGGCGCGCTCCTTCGACGGCATGGTGGAGCGGCTGCGCCAGACCACGGTGTCGCGCGATGAACTGATCCACGCCAACGTGGCGCTGCAAACCGAGGTGGCCGAGCGGCAGGCGGCCGAGCGCAAGGTGGTGGCCCAGCTGGCACGCATGAGCCTGCTGCACCAGATCACCCGCTCGATCGGCGAGCGGCAGGACTTGCCCAGCATCTTCCAGGTGGTGATACGCTGCCTGGAAGACCAGTTGCCGATCGATTTCGGCGCCATCTGCCTGTACGACGGCGCCCGGCTGACGGTCAGCTGCGTCGGCATGCAGAGCTACCAGCTGTCGCAGGCGATGGCGATGGAGGAGGCGGCCCGGATCGAGATCGACGAGAACGGCCTGTCGCGCTGCGTGCGCGGGCAGCTGGTGTACGAGCCGGACATCCGCGCGGTCGAGTTTCCCTTCCCCAAGCGGCTGGCCAAGGTGGGCATGAGCTCGCTGGTGCTGGCGCCCTTGCTGGCCGAAAGCACGGTGTTCGGCGTGCTGATCGTGGCGCGCGCCGACGCCGACGCCTTTTCCAGCACCGATTGCGAATTCCTGCGCCAGCTCAGCGAGCACGTGGCGCTGGCCGCCAACCAGGCCAGGCTGTACGGCGCGCTGCAGCAGGCCTACGACGACCTGCACCAGAGCCAGGTGCAGGTGACCAAGCAGGAGCGGCTGCGCGCGCTGGGGCAAATGGCCAGCGGCATCGCGCACGACATCAACAACGCCATCTCGCCGATTGGCCTGTACGCCGAGTCGCTGCTGGAGACCGAGCGCGGCCTGAGCGAGAACGGCCGCGCCTGCCTGCAGGTGATCGAGCGCGCCATCGACGACGTCGCCTCGACCGTGGCGCGCATGCGCGAGTTCTACCGCCAGCGCGAGCCGCAGCTGACCCACAGCACCGTCAACGTCAACCTGATGATGCAGCACGTGATCGACCTGACCCGCGCGCGCTGGTCGGACATGCCGCAGCAGCGCGGCATCGTGATCGAGATGCGGCAGGAGCTGGGGGTGGAGCTGCCGGCCATCCTCGGGGTCGAGGGCGAGATCCGCGAAGCCTTGACCAACCTGATCTTCAACGCCGTCGACGCCATGCCGGAAGGCGGCGCCGTCACCTTGCGCACCCGCCACATCGCGCAGCTGGACGACGGCTCCGGCCCGTATGTGCTGGTGGAAGTGGCCGACAGCGGCACCGGCATGGACGAGGCGACGCAGCGGCGCTGCCTGGAACCGTTCTTCACCACCAAGGGCGAGCGCGGCACCGGCCTCGGCTTGGCCACCGTGTACGGCATGATCGAGCGGCATTCCGCCAGCATCGCCATCGAGTCCCGGCTCAACCACGGCACCGCGGTCAAGATGTATTTCCCGGTGGCGCCGGCGTCGGCGGCCGCCTCGGCGCCCTTGCTGGCGCAGGAGGCCGGGCCGGGCCTGCGCATCCTGGTGGTGGACGACGACCCCACGGTGCTGGCGTCGCTGGAGAATATCCTCAGCCTGGACGGCCACCAGGTCACCAGGGCGGACGGCGGCCAGGCCGGCATCGACCTGTTCTGCGCGGCCGAACAGGCGGGCCAGCCGTTTGCGGTGGTGATCACCGATCTGGGCATGCCGTATGTGGACGGCCGCAAGGTGGCCGAGACGGTCAAGCGGGTGGCCCCGGCCACGCCGGTGGTGCTGCTGACCGGCTGGGGCCAGCGCCTGATCCCGGACAGCGGCGAGGCGCCGGTCCATGTGGACCAGGTGCTGAGCAAGCCGCCCAAGATGCGCGAGCTGCGGCTGGCGCTGGCCAAGTGCGCCGAGCAGCTGGCCCAGGCTTGAGCGGCCGGCGCTGACGCGGCCGGCGCGCCATCGGGCAGCGCTCAATCGGCCGGCGCGAACGCGGCCGGGTCGAGCTGGTCGAGCGTGACGAGCCGGCCGTGGCCGGGCGGCGACGGTTGCCCCCGCAGGCGCGCGCGTAGCCGCTCCAGGTAGTCGGCGCGGCTGCGGCGCAGCGCGTAGTCGCGGAAATTGCTGTGCTCCAGATCGTGCCAGGCCTGCTCTCGGCCGCTGCCGGAGCGGCCCAGCGCCTGCTCGAACAGCGCCGGCTGCATGGGCGCGTCGCCGGCCGCCAGGCGGGTGTAGCCGTAGCGGTCCATATAGTCGCCGGTCAGCGTTTCGACGATGTTGATCTCGTCCAAGCTCAGCTGCTGCTTGAACTTGTCGATGTTGGCGGCGATCGGCGGATAGCAGTTGGACGACCACAGCGCCGACATCTGCGACAGCTGGCGCGCCTCGCGCGAGGCGGCGCCGTCGAGCATCTGCGGCAGGAAGTCTATGCCCATGAAAATGCAGATCGACTCCAGCGTGGCCTGCTGCCGCGACAGGAAGTCTTCATAGCGGATGGTCAGCACACGGTCGGGCCATTGCTGCATCACGCGCTCGGCCGCCTGGTGCGCGGCCAGCCAGGTGCGGGCGTTGAGGCGGGTGTCGAAATCGTGGATGATGGCGCGGTTCATCGACGCCACCTGGGCGCGCGGATCGCGCACCACGTTCACGAACAGCATCTCGGGGTACAGCGTCATCAGCTCCTGCGCGTAGTGCACGCTGTCGAGCGACTTGTCCATCACCACTTGCGCGCCGCGCTGCTCGCCGGCGCGCAGCAGCAGCTCCCACACCACCCGGTGCACGCTGCGCGGCTGGCCGCGCAAGGTTTCGAAGATCTCCACCGGATCGAACACCAGCTCCGGCCACTTGACCATGCTGACCGCCTGCAGGCCCACCACGTCGACCACCAGGTTGAAGTAGGCGCGGTCGTCGCGCAGGTCGCCGTACAGCGGCAGCAGCGGCATCAGGTCGACGATGTGCAGCGGGTAGGGCGAGTAGAATTGCGGCGACATATTGAGCCGCAGGCGCAGCGCATGGCTGCCGCAGCGGCGCAGCGGTATCATCATCACGGGACGCGGACGCTGGGCGCCGCTGTTGCCAAACATATCGTTCATGCGGTTTCTTCCTTGGTAGGCTGGCCGGCGGGCGGCGCGGTGTAATAGCGGCGGAAGCTGTCCATGAAGCGGTCCAGTTCCGCCGCCGGCAGGCGGTTGATGCCAGCGGCGGCCTTGCGCCCGCCGCCGGTGTCGAATTGCTGGCAAAAGCCGTTGGCGCTGTGCGTCAGCGGCGCGCCGGAGCGCACGCTGACCAGGTAGGAGCCGTCGTCGCGCTCGTTGAGCACGGCGAACGAGGCGCCGCTGTGCTGGGCCGCCAGGCGGTTGGCCAGCACGCCGCTGACGCGCCGCGCCCAGGCGCTGGCGGGCAGGATGTAGACCGCGCCGGCGCCCAGTTCGGCGTGCGGCCGCAAGCCTTGCAGGCGCGCGCAATCGTCGCGGTAGCCGGCGCACAGGGCGCGGTAGGTCGCGCTGCCGGCGATGAAATCGAAAGGCTGTTCGTGGCCGGCCAGCGCGCGGTACAGCGCGGCCGGGGCGAC
The DNA here is from genome assembly GCF_059418605.1 of Duganella sp. GW821-FHT07G03. NCBI lineage: Bacteria > Pseudomonadati > Pseudomonadota > Betaproteobacteria > Burkholderiales > Oxalobacteraceae > Duganella > Duganella sp. GW821-FHT07G03. The sequence continues at coordinate 224,839 of NZ_JBWKQE010000001.1, read as the reverse complement.
GTGCAGGTCCTGCACGCATTCGCCGTAGGCGTTGTAGTTGAACACCTGGCCCAGCTGCGCCAGCGCCTCGACCGCAGCGCTGTCGAGGCCGCTGCGGCGGGCCAGGCGGCAGGCCGCCTCGGCCAGGTTGTCGCCGAACGCCGCCGCCACCGCCCACGGCCGGTGGCGGCCTTGCAGGTGGCGGTCCACCAGGATGCTGGTGCAGACGTCGGGCGCGCCGTCGCAATGCAGGCGCAGGCGCGGATGGTCGAAGGCGCGGTCGGCCGAGTGGTGGTCGAAATACTCGACCTCGGCGCCGCCGTCGAGCAGGCGCTGCAGCGCCGCGCTGTTGCTGTCGAGCGCGATGTCGAGCACCAGCACCCGGCCGCGGCAGCCGTGCGGCACACGGTGCAGCAGCTCGACCTCGCGCTTGGCGCCGGTCACCAGTTCGGCCTGCAGCGGGCTGTGCAGGCGCAGCTGGTGCAGGGCGAAGATGCCGTCGGCGTCGCCGTTGAAGACATCGTAATGCCGCGCGGCGTCCATGGCGGCGTCAGAGGAAGCGGCGCGACAGTTGCTGGTACAGGCGTTCGCAGCAGGCGTCCAGCGGCAGCGCGCCGGTGTCCAGCCTGAGCGCCGGCTCCAGCGGTGCCTCGTAGGGCGCCGAGATGCCGGTGAACTCCGGGATCAGGCCGGCGCGGGCTTTCTGGTACAGGCCCTTGGGGTCGCGCGCCTCGCACACCGCGGCCGAGGTGCTGACGTGGGTTTCGAGGAAGTTATCGGCGCCAATGATCTGGCGCGCCATCTCGCGGTCCTGGCGCAGCGGCGAGATGAAGGCGCAGATCACGAACAGGCCGGCGTCGTTCATGATCCTGGCCACTTCGGCGCTGCGGCGGATGTTTTCGTGGCGGTCGGCGGGCGAGAAGCCGAGGTCGCGGTTCAGGTGGTGGCGCAGATTGTCGCCGTCCAGCACATAGGCCATGTGGCCGGCGCCGACCAGCCGGCCTTCCAGCGCGGACGCCAGGGTCGACTTGCCCGCGCCGCTGAGGCCGGTGAGCCAGATGGTGGCCGCCCTTTGCCCGGCCTGGCGGCTGCGCAGCTCGGCGCTGACCTGGCTGCCGTGCCAGAATATATGCGGCGCGGCGTGCATGCCGATCTCTTCGATTTTATCCAGCTTACCCATCGCGACTCCTCCGGATTAGAACTGTTCCCATTCCTGCGCATCGACCTTGGCCGCGCCGCGCGCGCGCGCGGCCGTGGTCAGGGCCGGCGCGCGCGCCGACCTGGACGGCGCCGCCACCGCGACCCGCTGCAGCGCCGGCCGCGCCGCGCCCGCCTTGGCCTCGGTGCGGAACACGCTGACCAGGTCGTTGAGGCTGTTGACCTGGTCCTGCATGGCGTGCGCGGCGGCGGCCGCTTCCTCCACCAGCGCGGCGTTTTGCTGGGTCACGTCGTCCATCTGGGTGACCGCCGTGTTGATCTGCTCGATGCCCGACGATTGCTCCTGGCTGGCCAGCATGATCTCGGACATGATGTCGGTCACCCGCTTGACGCTCGACACCACGTCGTGCATGGTGTTGCCGGCCTGTTCGACCAGGCGGTTGCCGGCCTGGACCTTGTCGACCGAATCGCCGATCAAGTCCTTGATTTCCTTGGCCGCCGCGGCCGAGCGCTGGGCCAGGTTGCGCACCTCGGTGGCGACCACCGCGAAGCCGCGCCCCTGTTCGCCGGCGCGCGCCGCTTCGACGGCGGCGTTCAGCGCCAGGATGTTGGTCTGGAAGGCGATGCCGTCGATGACGGCGATGATGTCGACGATCTTGCGCGCCGAGACATCGATGGCGGCCATGGTGTTGACCACCTGCGCCACCACCGCGCCGCCCTTGGCGGCGACGTCGGAGGCCGATTCGGCCAGACCGTTGGCCTGGCGCGCGTGGTCGGTGTTCAGGCGCACGGTGGACGTCAGCTCCTCCATCGAGGAGGCGGTTTCCTCCAGCGTGCTGGCCTGCTGCTCGGTGCGCGAGGACAGGTCGAGGTTGCCGGAAGCGATCTGGCCGGCGGCGGCGGCGATGGTCTCGGTGCTGGCGTGCACCTGGTTGACGATGCGGGCCAGGCTGTCGCGCATGGTGCGCATGGCGAACAGCAGGCTGCGCTGGTCATCGGCCTTGGGATCGATGCGCACCGTCAGGTTGCCGGCGGCGATCTGGCCGGCGATCTCGGCCGCTTCGCCCGGTTCGCAGCCCAGCTCGCGGGTGACGCCGCGGGTGATCAGCCAGGCCGCCGCCACGCTGGTCAGCAGGGCCAGCGTGCCGATGATCAGCATCACGGTGCGGGCCTGGGCGTAGGCCACTTCGGCCGCCTCCGCCGCTTCGGTGTTCTGCTTTTCCTCGACCGCGATCAGGTTGCGCAGCAATTCCCACCAGCGCTTCTGCACCGGCCGGAATTCATAGCGCAGCACCTTGTAAGCCTCGTCCTGCTTCTGTTCCAGCGCCAGCGCGGCGGCGCGCTCGATGAAGGGCGTGGCCTGTTCGGCTTGCTTGCGGATTTGTTCCAGCAGGTTTTTTTCCTCGGTCGAGGTGCCGCTCAGCGAGGTGAACATCTGGCCCAGCTTGTCCTGGGCGGCGGCATATTTCTTCTGCTGCTCGGCGATGCGCTTGACCTCGATCTGGATTTCCTTGTCTTCCTTGAGCAGGATCAGGTTGCGCGTGGCCAGTGCGCGCTCTGTAACTGTCAGGTCCATTATCTGGGCCAGTTTGGTCTCGACGTCGTTGACCTTGGTGATTTCGTCCAGCCGTCCCTGGATCTGCCGCATGCTGGTCAGGGCCAGCGCGATGATAACCAACAGAAACACCGCGCCCAGGCCAAAACCCAGTCCCAGCCGGTTTGCCACTGTCCAATTCTGAAATTTCATATTGCCTCCTTAAGGCCTTATTTGCATTCCAACTATCCAAATGAGCATTTGGCAGAACGTTTCCACGATCTTAGAGGGCTGATGAGGCTAGGAAACTCTCACATAATCACTTTCAACACTGCTACAACAATGAAATATGTATCGCTTGAGCCTGCTGAAACTTTTAGTTGTTAAAGTTATGCGCTGCGGCAACTTAAGTGGATGTTCTTTTTATATTTATTGGCGGCAAAGACCCGCTACGCAGTATCCGCCTCTGGGCATCGGCCGCCAACAGGGCTAAAATGCTGGTTGGGGCCGTTGCCAGATTACGACACATCATCTTGTAATCTGGAACGGAGGAATTCAATCGGCGGGTATCGCCCGCATGACATGGAATGAACATGGCAACACAGAAAACTAAAATCATCTACACGCTGACCGATGAAGCGCCTATGCTGGCGACCTATTCGCTGCTGCCTATTATCAAGAAGTTCGCTGCATCGGCTGGCGTGGACGTGACTTCCAGCGATATTTCGGTGGCGGCACGGGTGCTGGCCGAATTCCCCGAATTCCTGAGCGACGAGCAGAAGGTCCCGAACACCCTGGCCGAACTGGGCGCACTGACCCAACTGGCCGACACCAACATCATCAAGCTGCCCAACATCAGCGCCTCGGTCGGCCAGCTGACCATCTGCATCCGCGAGCTGCAAGCGCGCGGCTACAAGCTGCCGGACTACCCGGAAGACGCCAAGACCGACGCCGACAAGGCGCTCAAGGCCCGCTACGGCAAGTGCATCGGCAGCTCGGTCAACCCGGTGCTGCGCGAAGGTAACTCCGACCGTCGCGCGCCGAAGGCCGTCAAAGAGTTCGCCCGCAAGCACCCGCATTCGATGGGCGAGTGGAGCCAGGCTTCGCGCACCCACGTCTCGCATATGCACCACGGCGATTTCTACCACGGCGAAAAATCGCTGACCCTGGCCCAGGCGCGCGATGTCAAGATGGAACTGATCACCGCTTCCGGCAAGACCGTCGTGCTGAAACCGAAGGTCTCGCTGCAGGCCGGCGAAATCATCGACAGCATGTTCATGAGCAAAAAGGCCTTGCTGGAGTTCTACGAGAAGGAAATCGACGACGCCTTCAAGACCGGCGTGATGTTCTCGCTGCACGTCAAGGCCACCATGATGAAGGTGTCGCACCCGATCGTGTTCGGTCACTGCGTGCGCATCTTCTACAAGGACGCGTTCGCCAAGCACGCGGCGCTGTTCGATGAACTGGGCGTCAACGTCAACAACGGCATGGCCAACCTGTACGAGAAGATCGAGAAGCTGCCGACCTCGCAGAAGGAAGAGATCCTCAAGGACCTGCACGCCTGCCACGCCAACCGTCCGGAACTGGCCATGGTCGACTCGGCCAAGGGCATCACCAACTTCCACTCGCCGAACGACATCATCGTCGACGCCTCGATGCCCGCCATGATCCGCATCGGCGGCAAGATGTGGGGCGCCGACGGCCGGCCGAAGGACGTCAAGGCCGTGATGCCGGAATCGACCTTCGCCCGCATCTACCAGGAAATGATCGGCTTCTGCAAATGGCATGGCAACTTCGATCCCAAGACCATGGGCACCGTGCCCAACGTTGGCCTGATGGCCCAGCAGGCCGAGGAATACGGTTCGCACGACAAGACCTTCGAAGTCTCGGAAGCCGGCGTCGCCAACATCACCGACCTGGCCACCGGCGAAGTGCTGCTGACCCAGAACGTGGAAGAAGGCGATATCTGGCGCATGTGCCAGGTCAAGGACGCGCCGATCCGCGACTGGGTCAAGCTGGCCGTCACCCGCGCCCGCAATTCCGGCATGCCCGCCGTGTTCTGGCTGGACAGCTATCGTCCGCACGAGAACGAAGTGATCAAGAAGGTGCAAACCTACCTGAAGGACCACGACACCAAGGGCCTGGAAATCCAGATCATGTCGCAGACCCGCGCCATGCGCTACACGCTGGAGCGCGCCTTCCGCGGCCTGGACACCATCTCGGTGACCGGCAACATCCTGCGCGACTACCTGACCGACCTGTTCCCGATTCTGGAACTGGGCACCAGCGCCAAGATGCTGTCCATCGTTCCGCTGATGGCCGGCGGCGGCATGTACGAAACCGGCGCCGGCGGTTCGGCGCCCAAGCACGTCAAGCAGCTGGTGGAAGAAAACCACCTGCGCTGGGATTCGCTGGGCGAGTTCCTGGCGCTGGCGGTATCGCTGGAAGACCTGGGCATCAAGACCGGCAACGCCAAGGCCAAGCTGTTGGCCAAGACGCTGGACGAAGCCACCGGCAAGCTGCTGGACAATAACAAGTCGCCATCGACCCGCACCGGCGAGCTGGACAACCGTGGCAGCCACTTCTACCTGTCGCTGTACTGGTCGCAGGCGCTGGCGGCCCAGACCGACGACGCTGAACTGCAAGCCTACTTCGCGCCACTGGCGAAGACGCTGGCGGCCAACGAAGCCAAGATCGTCGAAGAGATGAACTCGGTGCAGGGCAAGGCGATGGATATCGGCGGTTACTACTACCCTGATCCAGCCAAGACCGAAGCGGTCATGCGTCCAAGCGCGACCTTCAACGCGGCAATCGCAGCGATCTGAATCTAGCGTAGTTTGGTAGCAAAAAGGGCAGCCGAGGCTGCCCTTTTTATCGGGGTCAGTTCCGGCATCGTGCCACGCGTGGCACGATGCCGGAACTGACCCCGTTCGCTTTACCGTTCGCTTTACAAGATTGCGCGCCAGCTTCGGCAACCAGCCCTATTTCGCCACAGTGGTGGGTGCGGAAATCAAATACGACGGGTACGCGGTATCGCCGTCCTGCTTTGCCAACCTGCACGGCAGCGGCAACCGCAATGCCTGGAAAGCAGTCTGGCTGCGCCTGCCCGGCAGCGACGATTGGTTGCTTGCCGAGGTATGCCGGTCGGCGCGGAAAGCGGCGATAGCGCGTTTGCACGGGGACGGCGCGCGGGAGGACCGCTAGCCACCACCACGAAGCGCCCGCCGCTGGAAGCGCCGCGCGGCGAAGAAAATTCCTGGAAATTCGTGAAGAAGCTTTGTTACGGAAGGGCCGCCGCGTCTCGCGCGTCCACATAGGCCCAGGCGGCAGTTCCCGAGGCCAGCACAACGCTCTGACGGCGATAGGCTGCCACCTCGTAGCGGTCCGAATCCCGCAGCTCATCGGCCGTGACCGCCAGCACCGAGCCGGCAACCTTGTCGTCCGGCGAGCCGGTGCGCGAAACGATGGGATGGTGCGTCTTGCCGCTGGTTGCGACCACGGCCGGATCGTCTATCGCCACCGCCGACAGGCGATAGCCCGGCAGGCTGTCCTGATGGCCGGACAGCAGGCGGCCAAACGTCGCCATCTGCACTTCCGGCTGTTGCAGCGTGCCGTAGGAGAACAGCATTTCAGTTGCATCGGTAGAGCGTGATTCCATCAGCATTTCCTTGTAGGTTCAGAGCGTGGCCTTGCGGGTGGCCCACACCATCGGCAGGCCGAACAAAAACATATGGGAAGCCAGGTCCAGCACCGTCGACAGCGGCTGGAACGTGACAGGGCGGGGAAAGGCCGACAGCGGCAACACCACCAGCCGCATCGCCAGGAACACCAGCATGCCGAACAGCACCGCCGACAGCAGCGGCTTGGCCAGCAAGGCCGGCGCCTGCCGTGCCGCCAGCAGGAACAGGCCCATCCACACGAAGCTGAGGGCGAAGTGACTCAGCAATCCAACCGTCGCCGTCAAAGCGCCGCCGCTGAAGGCCGCGCTGCCCAGCAGGCCGCTGGCGACGATCTGCAGCAGGCGCTCCGGCGTCAGGCCGTTATAGACGGCGAAGGAAATCGCGAACGTGATGTCGAGTGCGCCGGCAATGGCGCCACCGACCAGTACAGCAAATGGAATCGACCAGCGCTTCATGCCTCAGCCTCCTGTGGTTTTGCATCATGTTATTTTAAAAGCAAACCGCCGGGAGGTCGAGCGCATTAAATCGATCGCCCGTCGTAATGATTGACGGGGATGGCGTCCAGGTCTATCCCTTCGATGCAACGCAGATTGATCGCCGCCACCGGGTCGCCGTTGGGCGCCACGCCTTCGCTGTAGGGCGAGATGCCGCAAACCGGGCAGAAACGGTGCTTGATCACGTGCTTGTTGAACAGATAGGTGCTGGCGTTGTCGTCCGGCGTCAGCAGGCGCACGTCCGGGCGCGGCACGAACCACATCAAGGTGCCCTTGCGCTGGCACATCGAGCAGTTGCAGGACAGTGCCGAGGCGATCTCGCCTTCGGCCTCGAATTTCACTCTGCCGCAATGGCAGCTTCCCTGGTATTTCATAGCGAATCTCCTGAAAAGTAACGATCAAGACTGCTGAAGAAAAGAGCCCAGCCCCGTTCATGGTTGATGCGGGCCTGCTCGTCGACGAAGCGGTCGTGCACGAAACGCAGTTCCGTGCCTTCCGCCACCGGCGTCAAGTCGATGCTGACGCGCGACTGCCGTTCCGGTGTGCTGTGCCAGGCCCAGGTGAAGACCAGCCGCGTAAAAGGCGCCACTTCCTGATACACGCCGGTCAATTGATTTAAGCCGCCGTCGGGGCCGGCGAAGGCCAGCTGATATTGCCCGCCCACGCGCAGGTCGATCTCCGCCCTGGTCAGCGAGGCGGCGCCGGGCCCGAACCACTGGCTCAGCGCTTGCGGATCGGTCCACGCGCGCCAGACTTTTTCGGGGCCGACGGGGTAGACCCGTCGGAGACTGACTTGGGCGGGCTGTTCGGTGGTTGGCATGATGCGATTTCCTCCTGGTGGTAGAGATAGCGTCCCAGTGAATCGAGCTGCTCGGTCCAGAAACGCTGGTAGTGGGCGATCCACACGGCGGCCTCCTGCATGGGCGCGGCATGCAGCTCGCAGCGCACCACGCGTCCTTCCTTCGAACGGGCGATCAGGCCGGCCGTTTCCAGCACGGCCAGATGTTTCATGAAGCCGGGCAGCGACATCTCGTACCGCTGCGCCAACTCCGTGACGGTGCAATTGCCGTCGCCCAATTGCGCCAGCACGCCGCGCCGCGTGGCATCGGACAGCGCCGCGAAGACCAGGTCCAGCTGGGGATCTTTATAGTTAACCATAAGGTATAGTATTGGCGAAGGCGGTCGACTTGTCAAGCCGGTTTTAAACGGCCGCGTGCACGAAGGTAAAAAATACGATATGATGACCATCATGGAATCGAAAACAAGCAAACGCGCAGCGCTCAGCCGCAAGGAAGCCACCCACGAACGGATCGTGGAAGTGGCGGCGCGCGCGATCCGCCGCAGCGGCTACGGCGGCACCGGCGTCGCCGACATCATGAAAGAGGCGGGCCTGACGCACGGCGGCTTCTACGCGCACTTCGAATCCCGCGACGCCTTGCTGGCCGAGGCCGGCGACCGCGCAGGCGCCGAGTCGGTTGCGCTGGCGGCGCGGGTGGCGGCGTCCGCGCCGCCGGGCCAAGCCTTGCAGGCCATGATGCAGGCCTACCTGTCGCAGCAGCATATCGACGCCATCGAGACCGGTTGCCCGGTCTCCGCGCTGGGATCGGAAATGCCGCGCCAGGCGCCGGAGGTGCGGCGCGCCGCGACCATCCACATCAAGGAAATGATCGATCTGTTCGCCCGCCAGTTGCCCGATTGGGGCCAGCCGCAGGCGCACGAACAGGCGATGGCGCTGGTCTGCGCCCTGATCGGCACCACCATGATGGCGCGCGCGGTCGACGATCCCAAGTTGTCGGCGGCACTGTGCGCGGCGACCCTGAAACAACTCACTCCGGCGGCCGCCTGATTCCAGGGTGGGCGTTTTTTTGCACTAAAATATGATGATCGTCATATTCACATTGGCAGTCACTGGAAAGGAAATACCATGAGCAGCAAGATCGCATTGGTCACCGGCGCCTCGTCCGGCATTGGGGCCGCCACGGCAAAGACACTGGTCGCGGCGGGTTTCAAGGTGTATGGCACCAGCCGCCGCGGCGTTCAGGCCGGGCAGCAGCCCTACGAGATGTTGTCGCTGGATGTGACCAGCGATGCTTCGGTGGTGGCGGCGGTCGCCGAGCTGATGCGGCGCGAAGGGCGCATCGATCTGCTGGTGAACAACGCCGGCGTCGGCGTCGCCCCGGCCGGCGCGGAGGAGAGTACGATCGAGCAGGCCCAGTCCATCTTCGACACCAACTTCTTCGGCATGGTGCGTATGACCCGCGCCGTGCTGCCGCATATGCGGGCGCAGGGCGCCGGCCGCATCATTAACATCGGCTCGGTGCTGGGTTTCCTGCCGATGCCCTATGGCGCACTGTACGCCGCCACCAAGCATGCGGTCGAAGGCTACACCGAATCGCTGGACCACGAACTGCGCAACTGGGGCATCCGTGCCGTCGTCATCGAGCCGGCCTACACCCGCACGCCGTTCGACGCCAACATGCTGGCGCCGGACGCCAAGCTCGATACCTACCGCGATGTGCGCACCGCCGTGACCCGGCGGGTGCAGGAAGTGATGGCCGTGGCGGATGGCCCGGAGGTGGTGGCGGCGACGGTGCTGAAAGCGGCCCTGGCCCGCGCGCCCAAACTGCGCTATACCTCCGGCAGCCTGGCCAAGCGCCTGCGCCTGCTGCGTACCTACGCACCGGCCGGCGTCATGGACGCGGGCATGCGCAAGGATCTGCGGCTGGCATAACGACACAACGAAAGAAGGCAATCATGAAAGCACTCATCCTGAAACGCTACAGCAAGACCGGCCAGCTTGAATTCGCCGATATTGCCCGTCCCACCATCAAACCGGACGAGATCCTGGTGCAGGTCCACGCGGTCGGCCTCAACCCCATCGATTACATGATCCCGAAAGGCATGTTCAAGCCCATCCTGAAGTTCCAGTTGCCCGCCACGATGGGCAGCGACCTGGCCGGCATCGTGGTGGAAGCCGGCAGCCGGGTAAGCCGTTTCAAGGTGGGCGACGCGGTGTACGCCAGCACCTTCGACCTGGGTTCCGGCTCGCTGGCCGAATTTGCCGCCGTGCCCGAATCTGCCGCCGCGCTGAAACCGGAAAACCTCAGCTTCGTGCAGGCCGCCGCGATCCCGATGGTTGGCCTGACGTCATGGCAAGCGCTTAATGAGCGCCTGAAGATCAAGCCTGGCCAGAAGGTGTTCATCCCGGCCGGCTCCGGCGGCATCGGCACGTTTGCGATCCAGCTGGCCAAGCACCTCGGCGCCAAAGTGGGCACGACCACCAGCACCGGCAATGTCGAACTGGTGCGCAGCCTCGGCGCCGACGAGGTGATCGACTATACCAAGCAGGAATTCGAGCAAGTGCTGAAAGGCTACGACGCCGTGCTGGGCACGACGAGAGGAGACGGGCTGGAGAAGGCGATCAGCATCCTGAAGCCTTCGAGCCCGGTGGTTTCGCTGATTGGTCCGCCGGACGCCGCCTTCGCCCGCGGACGCGGCATGAACTTCCTGATGACTTTCATCTTCGGCATGTTGAGCCGCAAGATCATCCGCCTCGCGGGCAAGTATCGATCCACGTATTCATTCCTGTTCGTGCGCCCGGACGGCCTGCAGCTCAAGGAGATCGCCAGGCTGATCGAGACGTCGCACATCCGTCCGGTGATCGACACGGTCGTCCCGTTCACCCAGGCCAAGGACGGCCTTGCGTATCTGGAAAAGGGCCGCGCCAAGGGCAAGGTCGTGGTGCAGCTGGTGGCCACCTGACCTGCCCACCGTCAATCAGGACTGGCGCCGACCGCGAGCTGCAACTGCACCGTTGCCGTCGTCAGGTCCGCCTGTGCCTGCAGCCAGGCCAGGTAGACTTCGTCGGCCGAGCGCTGCGCCGACAGCAGTTCCAGCAGCGACGCCGCGCCTTTTTTGTACGACAGGCGCATGCCTTCCACCACCTTGTCCGACTGCACCAGCACGGATTCCCGGTAGCGCCGCTCGTTGCCCTGCGCCGCGCGGAACTGCGCATGCACGCGCCGCACGTCGGTCTGCGCCTTGAGCTCGGCCGAGCGCAGCGCCAGCATCGCCTGCGTCACCGCCGATTGCGCCTGCAACACCTCGCCGCGTTGCGTGCGCGACAGCGGTATCGGCACCGAGACCGTCAAGCCCAGGCTCAGCGAACGCTGCGCCGGCGAGTTCGTCACATTGCCGCCCGCGTCCGTCAGCGCATGCACCGACGGCGTGTTCTTCAGGCCGACGTTCAGCACCGGATCGACCCAGCGGTTGGCCTGCGCCAGATCGGCCGAGGCGTGCGCCGCGTCCAGCGCCGCGCGGGCGATGCGGATGTCGTCGCGCGCGTCCTCTGCCTGATGCACTAATTGGTCGACATCGTCCAGTCCGTTGCTGGCCGGCGCATCGCAAGCCAGTTCGGCATTGCCGAACACTTCGCTGTAACGCCGGCCCAGCGGAATCGACAGCGACTCGGCCGCCGTCTGCACCTGCGCGCGCGCCGTCACCACCTCCGCCTCGTAGCGGTCGCGCTCGACCTGCGACTGCGACAGCTCCAGCCCGCCGATATCGCCGACCTTACGCCGCACGGCGTTGGCGTTGACGATATCGCCCAGGGAGCGCAGCGTCGCCTCCTGCCGCACCAGCGCATTGCGGGCGCGGCAGGTGTCGGCGTAGGCCGCCGCCGCGTCGGCGTACAACTGGCGGCGGCCGCCTTCCAGCGTCGCCTCGTCAACCTTGACCGCCGCCTGCGCGGCGCGGATGCGCTGGCCGCGCTTGCCGGCCGTCTCGATGGTCAGCGCCACGCTCATGGTGGTGGCGGTGGCGGCGTTCGGCTTGTTGGCCTTGGACAGCTCCCTGGAATCGATGCCCGCCGTCAGCACTGGATCGGGCCGCACGCCGGCGATCGACACGCCGGCCAGGGCGCTGTTGACGTTCTCGCGCTGCATCTGCAAGTCCAGGCTGTACTTCGCCACGGCGGCGGAATAATCGCGGAACGTGACCTGGCCGGAAGCGGGCAGGGCGACGCACAAAGCGAGCAGCGCGCACACGGGGTTGGGTTTAAATGTCATGGGCTTGCTCCGCTTGCACCGGGCCATCGTCGGCCGGCTTGGGTTTGTTCTCGACATAGCGTTCGACCAGGTAATACAGCGCCGGCAACCACACCAGCGTCAAACCGGTGGCCGTGATCAGGCCGCCGACCACCACGGTCGCCAGCGGACGCTGCACGTCGCTGCCCAGGCCGTGCGCCAGCGCGGCCGGCAGCAGGCCCAGCGCCGCAACGCTGGCCGTCATCAGCACCGGACGGAAGCGGCTGTACGCGCCCTTCAACACGGCGTCCTTCAGCGACAGGCCGCCTTCGATACGCAACTGGTTCAGGTTGGACACCATCAAAATGCCGTCCATCACCGCCACGCCGAACAGCGCGATGAAGCCGACCGCGCTCGATACGTTGAGCGTCATGCCGCGCAGGTGCAGGGCGACCAGGCCGCCGAGCGCGCCCAGCGGCACCGCCGCCAGGATCATGGCCGGCTGGCGCAGGTTCTTGAACTGCGCGAACAGCAGCACGAACATCAGCGCCACCACCATCGGCATGATCAGCGCCAGGCGCGCCTGCGCCCGCTGCTGGTTCTCGAACTGTCCGCCCCAGGCCAGCTGGATGCGGCCGTGGTCGTACTGCACCTTGTTCTCGATCTGCGTCTTGGCGTCATCGAGGAAGGAGGCCAGGTCGCGCCCGCGCAGGTCCAGCCGCACGGTCAGGTGGCGCTTGCCCATCTCGCGGGTGATGGTGCTTTCGCCGTCGTCCAGCCGTATCGTCGCCACCTGGGCCAGCGGCACGCGCGCGCCGGTGGCCGAGGTCAGCAGCAGGTCGCCGATGGTGTCGGGATTGCTGCGCGAGGCGTCGGTGAAGCGCACGCCGATGTCGTACTGGCGGTCGTCGATGAACACTTGCGACACCGGCTTGCCGCCGATGCCGGTGCCGATCAGGTCGGCGACGTCGGCGGCGTTGATGCCGTAGCGCGCGGCGGCGGCCCGGTCCACTTCGATGCGCACCTGCGGCAGCGGCGGTTCCTGGTCGATGATTACGCTCTCCGCGCCGGGCACGGCGGTGAGCGTGCGTTCGACGTCGGCGGCGATGCGGCGCGTCTCCTTGAAGTCGTTGCCGTAGATTTTCACCACCAGGTCGCTGTGGGCGCCGGCCAGCTTGTCGAGCACGCCGTCGATCATCGGCTGCGTGAAGCCGACCCGCGTGCCGGGCAGTCTGGCGAAGCGCTGGCCCATCTTCTCGATCAGCTCCTGCTTGCTCAGGCCGGACTTCCACGTGTCGTAGGGATGCAGCGTCACGCTGACCTCGATGTGCGACGGCGTCCACGGATCGGTGCCCTCGTCGTTGCGGCCCAGCTGGGTGACGATGGTGGCCACTTCCGGAAACTCCAGCGCCGCGCTGCGCAGGCCGTCGGACATCTCGGCCGCCTTGTTGAGCGAAATGCCCGGCGGCAGCGTTACCTGCAGCCAGATCGAACCCTCGTCCAAATACGGCAGGAAGTCGCGGCCGATGGTGCCGCCCAGCACGCAGACGGCGGCGAAGGCCAGCGCGAACGCGGCGATCGTCAGGCGCGACTTGCCGACCACGGCGGCCAACAGCGGCTCATACAATTGCTTGGCCTTGACCAGCACCGGATTGTTGAACACCTTGCGCGGCTTGCGGTAGGCCTGATACGCCAGCCCTGGTATCAGCGTCAGCGACACCACCAGCGCGCCCAGCAGCGCAAAGCCGATCGCGAACGCCATCGGCGAGAACAGCTTGTACTCGATGCGCTGGAAGGTGAACAGCGGCAGGTAGGCGGTGATGATGACGATCATGCCGAAGAAGATAGGCTTGGTCACCTGCAGCGTGGCCTTCATCACATCCCTGGCGCGCAATGCGGCGCCGTGGTTTTCCTCGTACTTGCGCAGGATGTTTTCCATCACCACGATGGCGCCATCGACCACAATGCCGAAGTCGATCGCTCCCAGCGACAGCAGGTTGGCCGGAATGTGGAAGTGGTGCATGAAGATGAAGGCCGTCAGCAGCGCCATCGGGATCGTCACGGCGACGATGGCCGCCGCGCGCGGGCTGCCCAGGAACAGCAGCAGCACCAGCGTCACCAGCAGCATGCCTTCGACCAGCGTCTTGCCGATGGTGTGCAGGGTGGCGTCGACCAGGCCGGTGCGGTCCAGATACGGGACGATCTTGACATCCTTCGGCAGCACGTGCTCGTTCAGCTCCTGCACCGCCTCATGCACGCCCTTCAGCACCAGCGACGGGTTCTCGCCCTTCAACAGCAGCACGATGCCTTCGATGGTGTCCGGGTTGCGGTCCTTGCCGAGAATGCCGTGGCGCTCCTTGCTACCCAGGCGCACTTCGCCCAGGTCCTTGACCAGCACCGGAACGCCGTTCTTCTGCGCCACCACCACGTCGCCGAGGTCGTCCAGGTTGCGGATCAGGCCAACGCCGCGCACCACGAAGCCCTGCTGGCCGCGCGTGAGGATGCTGCCGCCGGCGCTGGCGTTGTTGGCGTTGATGGCGTCGGTGATCTGCTTGAGCGACAGGTTGTACTTGCTCAGCTTGGCCGGATCGAATTCCAGCAAAAACTGCGTGGTCAGCCCGCCAAAGTTGCCGACGTCGGCGATGCCGGCCACCTGCTTGAGGCGCGGGATCACTTTCCAGAACTGCAGCTCGGACAGCTCGCGCAGCGAACGGGTCTTCGATTCCAGCGTGTAGCGGTAGATCTCGCCGATGGGCGAGGTCAGCGGGTCGAGCCCCGGTTGGGCGCCGTAGGGCAGGGCCACGCCGCTGATGCGCTCCTGCAGGCGCTGGCGCGACCAGTAGTCTTCCACGCCGTCGCGGAACACCACGGTGATCAGCGACAGGCCGAAGGTGCTCTTCGAGCGCATCACATGCATGCCGGGCGTGCCCATGATCTCGCGTTCGAGCGGAATGGTGATCTGCGATTCGACTTCCTCGGCGGCCAGGCCGGCCACTTGCGTGACCACCTGCGAGCTGGTGTCGGCGATGTCGGGATAGGCTTCCAGCGGCAGCTGGTTCCAGCAGAACACGCCGTACAGCGCGACCATGATGAACACCAGCCACGCGATGCCGCGCCGCTGGAAGCAAATGGCAACCAGGCGATCAATCATTAAGCAGCACTCCTTCCTTGGCGACGATGCGCATGCCGGCTTTCAGGCCGGAGACGATTTCCACCTGGTCGCCGCTGTGGACGCCGGTGGCGACGCTGCGCGCCTCGAAGGTCCAGGCGGCGGTTTCCACGTAGACCTGGGTCCGGGTGCCGCTCTGCACCAGCGCCGAAGCCGGCACGACCACGCCCTGGTGCGGCGCGCCACTGAAGGTCACTTGCGCGAACATGCCCGGCTTCAGGCGGCCGCCCTTGTTGTCGACCGCTACGCGGACCTTGACGGTGCGGGTGTCCGGGTCCAGCACCTCGCCCACGTAGCCGACCTTGCCGGCGATGTGCTCGCCGGGATAGGCGTTGAGCGCGATATCGGCGCTCTGGCCGGCGAACACGGCGGCCAGGTCTTTTTCCTGCACGCTGGCGGTCAGCCACACGGTCGACAGGTCGGCCACCACCATCACCGGAGCGTTGGTGTCGTTCCAGAAGCCGCCCTGGCCGCCGTTCAGTTCGATCACATGGCCGGACAGCGGCGAGCGCAGCGTGTACAGCCGGCCGCCGCCCGCGCCGGCCAGGCTGCCGCCCAACTGGGTCAGGCGCGACTTGCTGCGTTCGCTTTCGCTGAGGGCCTGCGCGTAGTCGCTCTCGGCCTGTTCCAGGTCCTTGTGGGCCGAAATGTCGGCCGCGCGCAGTTCCTTCTGGCGTTCCAGGTTGCGGCGCGCCAGCGTCAGGCCGGCCTGCGCCTTGCCGGCGTCGCTGTAGGCCAGCGCCACGTCGGCCGAATCCATGGTGAACAGGGCGTCGCCGGCCTTGACCGTGTCGCCCAGGTGCTTGAGCAGGTGGTCGATGCGGCCGGCCACCGGCGGCACCACGCGCACCAGGCGGGCCGGATCGGCTTCGACCACGGCCGGCACCGGGATGCTGCGCGCCACGCTGCGTTCTTCAACGCCAGCCACTTGCAGCGACTTGCGCAGCGGCGAGGCGGCCGGCACGGCGATGGATGCGCCCTTGCGCACCACGGCGGGGGCCGGGGCGTTGTCGGTCTCGGGAGCATGGCCGCAGCCGCTGAGGGCGGCGCAGAGCAGGGGCAATACCATGAGGGCGTGGCGTTGCAAACGTGGGTCGATTTTTATCATGACGTTTCCTGAGGGCGAGAGGAATCCCGGGCGCCGAACGCGTCCGAGGTAGTCCATGGGTAAGCGGAATGGCTGAAGTGTAACGAGAAGCGGACTGGACGATCCTGAATCTTCCTTCAGGAAACATCTTTTGCCCGGGAGCGGGCAGTAAAATGCGGATATGAACAAGATATTGCTGATCGAGGACGACCAGAAGGCGGCCCGCCTGCTCAAGCGCGGCTTGCAGGAGGAAGACTTCGCCGTCGACGTCGCGCACAGCGCGGAAGAAGGCGAACCGGCCGCGCTGGCCGGCGCGTACGACCTGATCGTGCTGGACTGGATGCTGCCGGCCAAGGACGGCATCACCCTGTGTGCCGACCTGCGCGCGCGCGGCCTGCTGACGCCCATCCTGATGCTGACCGCGCGCGACGGCCTGGGCGACCGCGTGGCCGGCCTCAACACCGGCGCCGACGATTACCTGACCAAGCCCTTCGCCTTCGACGAACTGCTGGCCCGCATCCGCGCGCTGCTGCGCCGCTCGACGCTGGTGCGGCCGGCGCCGCTGACGGTGGCCGACCTGGTGCTGGACCCGCAAAGCCACGCCGTCAAGCGGGCAGGGCAGGCGCTGGACCTGACGCCCAAGGAATACGCCATTCTCGAACTGCTGATGCGCCAGGCCGGCCATGTGGTCAGCCGGCAGCAGCTGGCCGAGCGCATCTGGACCGCCGACCTGATCGCGCTCGACAACCTGATGGACTCGCACATGCGCAACCTGCGCCGCAAGATCGATCCGGAAGGCCTGCCGCGCCTGATCCACACGGTGCGCGGCCAGGGCTTCCGGCTGGCGGAGGTGGCCGACGATGGTGCATAATTTCCGGCTGAATTTCCGCCGCCGCCTGGCGCTGGTGCAGACCGCCGTCATCGTCTCGGTGCTGTCGGTGGCGGCCATCGCCGGCTACCTGAGCCTGTCGGACGCGGTCAACGAGCAGCTCGACGGTGCCCTGCTGGCGTTGGCCGAAACCGAATCGGCGATGCTGCGCGCCGCGCCGGAGCAGCCGCCCAAGGTGCACGACGCCGAGCAGGGCGCCACGCCGCCGTCGCTGGCGCGGCTCGACCGCTGGGTGCAGATCGTCGACGCCGACGGCCGGGTGCTGGCGCGCAGCGCCAACCTGGGCGCGGCCAGCCTGCCGGCGCCGCCCGCGCTGCTGGCGCGCATGGCCGCCGGCGACACCATGTTCCAGACGCTCGACCATTTCGCCGAGGAGCCGGTGCGCATCGTCTCGCTGCCGGTGCCGGGCAAGCCCTTGCGCTACACGGTGCAGGTGGCCGGCTCGCTGGACGACGTGCGCCATGTGGTGGCCTCGGCCAGCCGCATGTTCCTCGGCATGGCGCTGGTGCTGCTGGTGGCGCTGACCGTGGCCAGCGCCTCGATCACGCGCTGGGTGTTCCGCTCGGTCGACGACATCGTGCGCCAGGCGCAGCGCATCGGCGACGCCAACCTGGACCAGCGCCTGCCCCATCCCGGCACCCGCGACGAGATCGGCCGCCTGGTCGACACCCTCAACGACATGCTGGACCGCATCGACCAAAGCTTCCAGATCCAGCGCCGCTTCACCTCGGACGCCTCGCACGAGCTGCGCTCGCCGCTGTCGCGGCTAAGGGCCGAGATCGAGATCACCTTGCGCCGGCCGCGCGACGCCGCCGAATACGTCGACACGCTGCGCTCCTGCATGGAGGAGGTGGAGCGCCTGACCCTGCTGGTGGAAGAGCTGCTGGCGCTGGCCCGCTACGACGCCGGCCAGGACCGAGACGCCTCTTCGGCCACCTCGCTCAACGACATCGCTGCGGCCGCCATCGAGCGCGCGCGGGCCATGGCGCAGCAGCGCCAGGTCAGCCTGTCGCTGCAGGCGGGGACGGCGCCGGTGGTCGCCGCCATCGGCGAAGGCGCCGCCACGCTAATCGTGGTCAACCTGCTGGAGAACGCCATCAAGTTCACGCCGTCCGGCGGCGCGGTCAGCGTCGGCATCACGCTGGACGGCGACTGCGCCTGTCTGCGCATCGCCGACAGCGGCCCCGGCATCAGCGTCGACGACCTGCCGCATCTGTTCGACCGTTTCTATCGCGGCGCCTCGGCCCGCTCGGGCGACGTGGCCGGCGTCGGCCTCGGCCTGGCCTTGACGCAAACCATCGTCCACGGCCACGGCGGCCGCATCGAAGCGGCCAACCTGCCCGCCGGCGGGGCCGCCTTCACCGTCCATCTACCCCGCAGCGCCGGCTAGTGGAAATGCTTCCAAGCAACTTTCTAGCATGGCTCTGTAGTAAAGTGGTTCTAAAAAAAGCAATATGTGCATTGTAGTATTCGAGTCCCCTACCAGGAGACCCTATGAAAACTGCATTGATCGCCACCAGCATCGCCATGGCCGTTTGCGCCACCACGCCCGCCCTCGCATGGGAGCAGGAAACCCACCGCCAGATCGTGCTGGACGCGGTGAACTACATGAAGAACAACCCGTCCACTACCAACTACAACAAGCTGGTGGCGGGCGTGACGCGGGCCGGCTTCACCGTGGACCAGTTCGCCGCGGCGCTGGGCCAGGGCGCCTACGACGTCGACGATTTCGCCGACACCTACATCTGCGGCGCCACCACCGGCGACTGCCAGCTGGCGCCGGTGTGGGGCGCGGGCGCCAGCATCGTCAAGTACACCTCGTACTGGCACTTCCAGAACCACACCTCCGGTGCGGACGTGCACGGCAATCCCTTCGGCGGCTACAACTACGCCAAGCTGGGCATGGCCGGCGACATCGACAACATGGCCGCCGGCTGGCTCTACGGCGACTACCTGGACGACGGCACCGGCGGCCTCAAAGGCTGGTTCGGCGACAGCAGCAAGTACAACAGCTACGGCGTCACCGAGGCGCACTACCGTTTCGGCGGCGTCTCCAGCGCGTCGCAGTACGCCGATTTCGAGACCATGCCGTTCCAGCCGATCGACAACCTGGGCCAGTACTGGTGGCAGCAGTTCCTGGCGCAGCCGACCGCGCAGAGCCTGGGCTTCACGCTGCACACCACCGACCTGCTGCAACCGCACCACACCTGGGCGACGTCGGCGCACAACCACTCGTCGTGGGAACAGTGGGTGCGCGATAACTACACCACCCAGCACCTGAACGATCCGGCGCTGGTGACCGCCGCGCTGGCCGACTTCACGCCGCTGGCGCCGGCCGCGGTCGACATCCGTCCGCTGCTGACGCAGGGTGGCAGCTACTCCTACGCCAACGGCGGCATCGTGCTGTCGTCGACCGATCAGGGCGACCGCACCCGCGTGGCGCAGATGATGATCCCGCATTCGATCGCGATGGTGGTGGTGGTGCTCAACCGCGCCGCCGAACGCCTGGCCAACTGATGCGGAAGTCGATGCTGCGGCCGATTGGTCTGGCGCTGCTGGCGGCCGCGCTGGCGCTGCCGGCGGCCGCCAAGGTCGCCTACGGGCTGAGCGATCCGGCGCTGGCCGCGCGCATCGACGGCGCGCCGGTGACGGCCTTCAGCGTCGATGCGCTGTGGCGCCTGGCGCGCGTCAAGGATGGCCGGACGGCGCGCAGCGCGGTGCTGGAGGAGGTGGTGCTCAACCGCCTGCTGGCCGGCGCCGCCCGTTCGCGCTTTGACGAGGCGCAGCTGTATGCCGGCCAGCGGGTCGGCTTCGCGCGCGAGGTGGCGCTGGACGACCAGCTGGTCGCCACCTTGCGCAGTCTGTACGGCAAGGAGATGCAGCAAGCCTTGCAGCAGCTGCCGGGCGGCTCGCTCGACGGCGTGGTCGTCGAACCAGGCAAGCCCTCGGCGGCGGCGCTGGACGCGGTGTTCGGCAAGCCCGAGCAGCTCAAGCTGGAGTTCACGCTCAACGCCGAGCAGCTGGCGCGGGCGCGCGGCATCGTGCTGCTGCGCTACACGCTGCCGTCCGGCGCCGGCACGGTCACGCTGGCCGACGTCTACCGCCGCCAGAACGTGCAGGGCAGGGTGGCGCTGTACAACCGCCAGGCCGACTTCCTGCAACAGCAGGCCAAACAGGATCTGGCCGGGCGCTTTGTGCTCGACTGGAGCCGGCGCCAGTTCGGCGAGGCGGCCGTCGCCGACCTGTGCCAGGCGCTGGCCGAACGCGGCGAGGTGCAGGCGCTGCGCCAGCAGCACGGCATCGGCGACGATATCGAGAATACCAGCGCCTTGTTGCAGCGCCTGGCTCGCGAGGTGACGCCGGCGCAGGTCGCGGCATATTATGCGCGGCACCGCAGCGAGTTCACCCGCATCGAGCGCGTCAAGGCGCGCCACATCCGCGTGGCCGACGAACAGACCGCGCAAACGGTCTACAAGGCGCTGGCCGCCGGCGCGGATTTTGCCGCCACGGCGCGGCGCTATTCGACCGCCGGCGACGGCGGCGCGCCCGACTGGATACGCCATGAAGGCAAGCCGGACTGGCTGGCGCAACTGGCGCTGGCCCAGCCGGAAGGCCAGCTGTCGCGGCCGATCCGCATGCCGGCCGGTCCACGCGACGTGGCGGCTTGGGAAATCATCCAGGTCGAGCAGCGCGTGATGGGCTACCAGGCGCCCGGCTCGGAAGCGGTGTGCTATGCCGCCAGCAACGCGCTGGCGCGCGTGGCGGCGCAGGCGCAACTGGCCGCGCTGCGCAAGCAATTATTGCGCGCCGCGCAGATCGACATCAACCGCGGCCTGCTCGATCAGCCGCTGCCAACCTTGGACAACGCCCAATGAAACCTGCCCTGATCGCCGGTGCGCTGTGCCTGCTGGCGGCCGGCTTTTGGCTGGCCTGGCGCGGCGACGCCGCGAGCCTGCCGCTGCGCGCCGCTGCGGGGCAAGGCGCGGCGCCAGCCGGCGATGGCGCCGCGCGCGGCGCGCAATGGCCGCCGGCCACGCCGGAACCCGCCGCCCGCGAACTGAAATTCGTGCCGCTGACGCCGGTCGACAGCAGCGGTTCGGCCTGGATGAGCATGGCGGCCGCACGCGAGAACGGCGATCCGCGCACGCCGCCCATCGAGCGCGACGCCGAGCCGCGCAGCGCGCCCACGCCGGCCCAGCTGGCCGACCCGCAAGCCTACCAACAATACGAGCAAGCCCAGCACACCCGTCTGCTGGGCGCCTATGTCGCCGCCGCCGCGACCGAGCTGCCGCGCCTGCAGGCCGACCTGGAACGCGGCCGCCAGGCCGGCATTCCGGCCGAGCAGCTGGCCAAGCTGGAGGAAAAAATCGCCCGCATCCAGCGCCAGTCGGACGACATCGTCAAAGAACATCCTCAAATGCAAGCGCATGTCACACGCCGGTAATTTCTAAGTGGCAAGATTGCTTCCTGAAGTCACTCGATGTGGTCTACCCTTACTGCCTCTGACCGGAGGCAGTCTTTTTTTTTGAAGGAAGTTTTATGCAGACCGCAGACGTCGTGTTTTCACGGCAGCAGGGCGTGGTGCGCATGGCCTTGAGCATCGACGGCAAGCTGATCGCCCAAAGCACCAGCCAGGAAACCATCGCGCGTGAACTGCAGATCCGGTCGCTGCGCTTCCTGACGATAGACGGCGTGTTCACGACGGAATTACCGACCACCGAAAAGACACTGGAGCAGGCGTCGGCCGTGGCGTTTGCCGAGCCGATGCCAGCGCTCAAGCTGGTCGCCGCCTGTTCGGCGGTGGGCGAAACGGTGGGCTTTCTTTTCCCCGAACGCCGGCGCCGCCCGCGCGAACCGCTGGCCGACGGCGCGGCGGACAAGCCGGACAAACCCTCCGCAAACTGACACCGCGCGCGTGTGGCATACTCGGCGGCTATGACGCCTGATCCCATCGCCCGTTTCCTGTCCGCCGTCGCCATGCTGTGCCTGCACATGGCGGCGTCCGCGGCGCCTTGCGTGGAGCCGCCCGCCGATCCCGCCAATATTTACGACGCGCAGCACACCTACGACAAGCTGGCGCCCCACTATCCGGCCATCCGCATCGCCAGCGCGGCGCTGCCGGTGGATGTGAGCCGCGTCGCCGGCCTGACCTATGCGCAGCTGGGCACGCGCTGCCTGAAGCTGGACCTGTACCTGCCGCTGGCCGCGCGCGCCGACGGCGGCATGCCGGTGGTGGTGCTGGTGCACGGCGGCGGCTGGCGTTCCGGTTTCCGCGCCGAGTTCGCGCCGATGGCGGTGCGGCTGGCCCAGCACGGTTATGCGGCGGTGGCGATCAGCTACCGGCTGTCGGGCGAAGCGCCTTATCCGGCGGCCATCCACGACGTGCGCGCCGCCGTGCGCTGGGTGCGCAACAATGCCGGCTTGTACCACCTGAACCCGCAACGCATCGCGCTGGCGGGCGGCTCGGCCGGCGGCCAGATCGCCAGCCTGGCCGGCGTCACCGGCCATCTCGACCGGTTTGATCCGGGCGCCGGCGAGGGCGCCGTGTCGAGCGCGGTGCAGGCCATCGTCAATATCGACGGCCTGTCGGACTTCACCGCCGAAGCTGCGCTGAAATACGAGGACGACGCGGCCAAGCAACCATCGGCGGCCGGCGCCTGGTTCGGCGGCCGCTATGCCGAAAAGACCGCGCTGTGGGCCGAGGCCTCGCCGATCCGCTACGTGCGGCCCGGCATGCCGCCGGTCTTGTTCATCGCCAGCGCGCAGCCGCGCTTCTCCGTCGGTCGCGAGGAAATGGCGGCCCGCATGACGCAGGTCGGCGTGGCCAACCGCACGCTGCTGCTGCCGGACACGCCTCATTCGTTCTGGCTGTTCGATCCCTGGCTGCAACCCACGGTGGACGCCATGGTGGCCTTCCTGAACCAGCAGATGCCGCAGCGCTGATCGCGCGTCCCGGAAAAGGGTAGTCCGGCCTCTCCATTTAGCCAGTGGCGCGGCCACGGCGCCCGGCCTAAGATGATCGCAGCGGCGCTCATTGCAGCGGGCGCCGTAATCAACCCATCCAAATGGAAGCCACCATGACCAATCCCAAACTTGAAGTATTGACGCCGACCAACTGCCAGCTGATCTTCATCGACCAGCAACCGCAAATGGCCTTCGGCGTGCAATCGATGGACCGCCAGGCGCTCAAGAACAACACCGTGGCACTGGCCAAGGCCGCCAAGGTGTTCAACATCCCGACCACCATCACCACCGTCGAGACCGAAGCGTTCTCCGGCCACACCTATCCCGAGCTGCTGGACGTGTTCCCCGGCAAGCCCATCCTGGAACGCTCGTCGATGAATTCCTGGGACGACCAGAAAGTGCGCGACGCGCTCAAGGCCAACGGCAAGAAGAAGGTGATCGTCTCGGGCCTGTGGACCGAGGTGTGCAACAACAGCTTCGCGCTGTGCGCGATGGCCGAGGGCGACTACGAAATCTACATGGTGGCCGACGCCTCCGGCGGTACCTCGAAGGAAGCCCACGACTACGCGATGCAGCGCATGATCCAGGCCGGCGTGGTGCCGGTGACCTGGCAGCAGGTGCTGCTGGAGTGGCAGCGCGACTGGGCCCGCCGCGATACCTACGACGCCGTGATGGCCATCGTGCGCGAACACTCGGGCGCCTACGGCATGGGCGTCGACTACGCCTACACCATGGTGCACAAGGCGCCGCAGCGCACCACCACCAGCCACGAGACGCTGGCCGCCGTGCCGGCAAAATAAGCTCCGGTGGCCCAGGCTGCTATACAATCGCAGTCTGGTGTCCACCATTCACTACCGCCCCGGAGGCTGCGATGTCGACCACCCATACTTTCCGTCCCGACTATGTCGGCGCCGAAGTCGTCGAAGCAGGCATCGAAGTTGCCGACCGCAAAGGTCCGGACAGCGCGGCCGCCTATCTCAGCCAGCGCGGCGTGGCGGACACGGTGATCCAGCGCGTGGTTGCCGAGCCGGAACATCGCCGCAATCCCGGCCGCCTGCGCAGCCGCGACGAGCGCCTGCTGGAAGAGGCGTCACGCTTCAAATTCAAACGCTGAAGGAGGGCGGCGGGGTAGGCGGATTCGGTCTGCCGTAGGACAGGGACCACATCGCCCTATGTTCCCAGCCTACATATGGCACGTACGTGCTCCTATAATCGACCGCACATGGCGCGGATATAGTGTTGTTCATCAGGTCGCAATGATCGACAACCCCCCAAGAGGCTCGCCATGTACCATGCTACTCATCCTTCCGTATCGCATCAAGCAGTGCGCTCCACGCAGGCAGAAGCATCCGCACCGGTCGTCAGCCTGACCGGCGCCCAGCAGAACGATTTGCTGCGTGCCTTGTCGCGCGAAGAACTAATCAGTTTGTTCGAACACCTGGAACTGGTGCCGCTGGAAGCGGGCAAACACCTGTTCGACTTCGGCGACAAGATGGACTATGCCTACTTCCCCACCAACGCCATCGTCTCGCTGCAATTTGTGACGGAGGACGGCGGCGCTTCCGAGATCGGCGTGGTCGGCCGCGACGGCGTGGTCGGCGTCTCGATGTATGAAAGCGAACGCGCCAACTGCTCGGCAGTGGTGCAGAGCGCCGGTTACGGCTACCGCATCCGCGCCGCGGTGTTGCGCTCGGCCTTCTTTGATGGCGGCGCGCTGGCCCAGCAGCTGATGCGCCACACCAGCGCCTTGTTTGCGCAGCTGGCGCAGACGGTGGCCGGCGCGCGCCACGGCAGCATCGAGCAGCGGCTGTGCCGCTGGCTGCTGGAACGGCTGGACCGCTCGCTGTCGAATGAATTGAAAGTGACCCAGGAAACGATCGCCAACCTGCTGGGTGTGCGGCGCGAAAGCATCACCTGTTGCGCCGGCAAGCTGCAAGAAAAAGGCATGATCGAATGCCGCCGCGGCACCGTTATCGTGCTCGACCGCGACGCCATGGAACGCCATGCCGGCGGCTGCTACATCCCCGTCTAATGCCTGTACCTGGGCGCATGCTGGAGCTGATCCAGTTTGCGTTGCACCAGCCTGTACCAGGCGCTCGCCCATCTGGTCGCCCTGATCGATTCCTCCACCGTTGCCGCCGCCATGCAGCGCTGCACCGCTCTCATCTGGCGGTGCAGGGCATAGGCGGCGGGCGGCGGTTTGCGGCGTGTGGGCGAGATATCCATGCCTGCATTCTGGCGCAGTTTCAACACCGCCGTTGTGCGTTGGCACACCGTGTGGCCATCTCGGCCCAACGGCCGGCAGATAAACTAGCGCGATTATCTTCGTGTTCAAAGCGCTTGCAGCTCGTTATACTTCGCCCATAAGAAACAATACTTAAGGGTACAGATGGGTAAGCAAGTGCAAGTGTATGGCGCGTTGGCGCTGTGGTCGGTTGGCGCGCTGGCCGCCGCGCAGGCGGCCGAGGCGGAAGTGGGCACGGAAAAGATAGACCGCGTCGAGGTCACCGCCACGCGCTCGGCCGGTGCGGTCGATGTGCAGCAGGTGCCGGCGGCGATCACCGTCTTGAAGCCGGACAGCCTGAGCCGCTACGGACAAGGTAACCTCGGCGATATCGCCAACCTGGTGCCGGCCATGTCGGTGCAGCAGCAGGCGCCCGGCGTCAACAACATCACCATGCGCGGGCTGGTGGTGCGCGGTATCGTGCCGTCGGAGGTGCAGGACTCGTCGCTGGTGGCGGTGTACATCGACGACATGCCGGTGACGCTGAAATCGTCCAATCCCGACCTGAAGGTGCTGGACCTGGAGCGCGTCGAAGTGCTGCAAGGGCCGCAGGGCACGCTGTTCGGCGCCGGCGCGATGGCTGGCGCGGTGCGCCAGATCACGCAAAAGCCGGACCTGGGCGACCTGTTCGGCACGGTGGAGGCGGTCGGTTCGAACACCTCCGGCTTCGGCGGCGCCAACCGCAATCTGCGCGGCATGGTCAACGTTCCGCTCAAGGCCGACGTGCTGGGCCTGCGCCTGACGGCCTACACCGGCAACGATTCCGGCTACATCCGCAATCAACTCATTGGCAGCAGCACCTTCGGCAACACCACCAACGACGTCTCCACCAACCAGGGCCGCGCCGCCTTGCGTTTGCGCGCCTCGCCGGACCTGTTGATCGACGCCAGCGTCACCGCCTCCAACATCAAGGGCGGCGTCAACGACGCCTACGCCGGACTGGCGCCGTTCACCACCATCGCCTTGCTGCCGCAGACCAGCAACGACCAACTGCAGCTGTACAACCTGGGCGTCAGCTATGACCTCGGCAACGCGCAGCTGGTGTCGTCGACCTCCTACCTGCACCGCGACACGCTGTACGTGACCTCGGCCCAGTATCCGGCCACCGCCTTCATCTTCGGCGGCAAGGCACCGCTGATGCAGGCCGCCTACACGATAGGCAACGCGGTCACGGATTTCGCGCAGGAGTTCCGCCTCAACTCCAAGGGCTCCGGCCCGCTGAAGTGGACCGCCGGCGCCTTCTTCGAAACCGGCAAGCGCGATACGCGCCAGGACGAACCGACCACCGGCTTCGACGAACGCTTCGCCGCCACCCACAACTTCCCCGGCTATAACTCGCAGGCCAACGACCTGGCCTTCAATCCGAACGATTTCTTCTCCGGCACACAGAACACCAAGTCGCGCCAGCTGGCCTTGTTCGCCGAAGCCACCTACACCGTGTGGGACAAGCTGGACCTGACGGCCGGCCTGCGCCTGTTCAAGGGCACGCAGGACTTCGACCTGCGCTTCACCGGCCTGTTCGGCAACCTGGTCGGCGCCACGCCGTCGGCGCCGGTCGGCCAGCCGGAGCTGAGCAACAGCAGCGCCACCTCGCAGGGCGCCAATCCGCGCTTCGCCGCCGCCTACCATGTCGACGCGGACCATATGCTGTATGCCTCGGTGGGCAAGGGCTTCCGCTACGGCGGCAACAACCAGCCGGTGCCTTTCAACTTCTGCGGCGTGAACGCGCCGGCCACCTTCGCGCCGGACAGCCTGTGGAACTACGAAGTCGGCTCGAAGAACACGCTGCTGGAGCAGCGCATGACCTTCAACGCCAGCGCCTATGTGATCGAGTGGAAGGACGTGCAGGTGTTTAACAAGCTGCCGTGCACCTACTACTTCACGCAGAACGCCGGCAAGCTGCGCAGCGAAGGACTGGAACTGGAAACCGCCTTCAAGCTGACGCGCCACGCGTCGCTGGGCCTGAGCGCCGCCTACAACCATGCCTACGCCACCCGCACCGTGGTGACCGGCATCGCCGCGCAGAACATCCCGGAAGGCAGCCGCGCGCCATATGCGCCACGCCTGTCCGCCACGGCCACGGCCAGCTACACCGTGCCCGTGCGCGGCAACGACGAAGTGGCCGTCGCCGCCAGCTACGCCTACCACAGCGACGCCTACACCAACTTCGCGGCGGCGCAGGGCAGTTACGCGCAGATACCGTCGTCGAACACGGTCAACGCCACCGTCACCTACAAGACGGGCGCCTACGAGTTCGGCCTGTTCGGCACCAACCTGACCAACGGCGCCAAGATCAGCGATGTCACGCCGAACACCATCGCCATCCAGCCGGGAGACACCTTGTTCATGGTGCGTCCGCGCACGCTGGGCTTGCGCGTCAAAGCGCGCTTCTGATCGCGCCCGATGGACTCCCCCAGCCTGAAGCAGCAGCGCTCCGAGTACGTCGATGCGCACCAGCGGGTCGAAGTGCTCGCCGAGCGCAAGCGCTTGCTGTGGCTGGGGGAGTGGCCGACCTGGCTGCTGATCGCCGTGATCTACGGCGGCTGGTTCCTGACGCTGGCCTACTGGCGCCGGATCGGCGACGTGCCGGCCACCTTGCTGATGATCTGGTGGTGTGCCTGGTATATGTCGCTCCAGCATGAGCTGATCCACGGCCATCCCACGCCGTGGGCCTGGGTCAATCGCCTGTTCGGCTATGCCCCGCTGGCGATCTGGTATCCGTACCGGCTGTACCGCGACAGCCATTTGCGCCACCACATCGACTTCCACCTGACGATGCCGGCGCTCGATACCGAAAGCTATTACGTGTCGCCGTCCGTGTGGTCCGGCATGAGCAAGCCGGTGCGCCTGCTGTACTGGTTCAACAAGACCTTCTGGGGACGGCTGCTGGTCGGCCCGGCGATCGCGGTCGCCGCCGCGTGGAGCGAGGCGCTGCGCCAGCCCGTGCGCGGCGAGTGGCGCAACGTGCCGATGTGGCTGATCCACTTCGCCATGCTGGGCGGCCTGCTGTGGTGGGTGCGTTCGGCGTTCGGCATGTCGCCGCTGTATTACGTGCTGGCGATCTCGTATCCGGCGCAGTCGCTGACGATGATACGGTCCTACTACGAGCACCGCCCGGCGACGGAGCACAAGCAGCGCATCGTGCTCAATGAGGCTGGCCTGGTGTTCCGCGTGCTATTCCTGAACAATAACCTGCACCTGGTGCATCACGACCTGCCGTCCTTGCCGTGGTATCTGCTGCCGCGCGTGTATCGCGCGCGCAGGACGGCTTACAATACGCGCAGCGGCGGCTTCCATCTGCACGGCTATGGAGAGCTGATGCGCCGCTTCGGCTTCACCCCGGTCGATGCGCCGGTCCACCCGAATATGCCCGACACATGAACTGGAAATTCGCCCTGCCGATGTACAACGTCTCGCCGCGCCTCCAGCAAGGCTACGAGGCGCTGCTGCTGGCGCTGGCCGACGAAACGGGCGTGCGCGCCGAATTGGTGCGTCCGCTGGACCTGCCGGCGTTCTGGCGTCAACCGGACGTGCTGTTGACCCAGACCTGTGGATATCCCTACTTGACACAGTTGCGCGGCCATGTGACGCTGCTCGCCACGCCGTGCTTCGACTTTCCCGGCTGCGAGGGCAGCGACTATTCCAGCTTCATCGTCGCGCGCGAGGGCGGGGGGATACGCAGCCTGGCGGACGCGCGCGGGCGCGTCGCCGCGGTCAACGATCCGGATTCGAACAGCGGCATGAACGTGCTGCGGCACGCCGTGGCGCGCTGGTCGCGGGATGGACGCTACTTCGCATCGGTGAAGTGGTCCGGCAGCCATGCGGCCAGCCTGCGCATGGTGCGCGAAGGCGCGGCCGCGATTGCGTCCATCGATTGCGTCAGCTTCGGCTATCTGCTGCAGGAAGACCCCGAGAGTGTGCGGGGGGTGACCATTTTGCAGCCGTCGGCGCTGTCGCCGGGTTTGCCGTGGGTAGCAAGCAGCAAGGCTTCGCCGGAATTGACGGCGCGGCTGCGTGCCGCCCTGCTGGAACCCGCGCCGGCCTTGCGCGCGTTGTTCGATAGCCTGCGTATCCGGGGCTTCGAGTACCGCGGCGATGCCGACTACGGTCGCATCCTGCAAATCGAAGCCGAGGCGCGGGCTGCCGGGTATCCAGACCTGGCTTGACGGGGTTGCGAATTGCATGCGTTGCGTTTTAGTAGCAATGCGGCGTAATTTGTTGCTTGCTTATTTTGAGGTAATACCGTTCCGCTATACTGGCTTATGGTCGCTCAGACGACCGGCTCTTTCATCACTCATCCACTTCTATGGGCAGTCACCATGACTATTACAAAGCGCTTGATCTTGACTTTGTCATTGGCGTTACTCGCGCTGATTTTCGTCGGTATTACCGGCCTCACCCAACTGTCCCGTGCGCAGCAACGCCTCGACATGGTGCAAACCCGCCTGATCCCCAGCATCGCCGGCCTGAATATGGCCAAAGGCTATCTTGCCGATAGCCGCCTGGCGGGCTACCGCCTGTCGGTGTTTTCCAACCTGGCCGACAAGACGGCGCTCGACAAGGCCTACAACGATGCCCACGCCAAGTTCGACGAAGTCATCGCGACCTACGAAAAGGAACGCATCTTCGACGACACCGACCGCAAGATGCTGGAGGCGGACAAGGCCAACATGGCGGCCTACCGCCAGGCGCTGATTCCCTTCCTGGCCGGCGCCCACGCCGGCGACATGGACGCGGTGCGCGCCACGCTGCTGGCCGGCACGCCGCTGGCGCTGTCGGCCGGCGCCGTCAAGAAAGGCTTCGACGACCATATCGCCTACAACAATAAGCTGATCAGCGACGTCCGCGAGGAGAGCGACGCCGCCTACAAATTCGCCTTCCGCCTGATGGTGAGCGTGGTGGTGCTTGGCCTGCTGGTGACCGGCGCGCTGGCGTGGCAGCTGTTCGTCATCATCAGGGGCAGCCTGGCGTCGATCCGCAATACGCTGGAGGACGTGAGCCAGTCGCTGGACCTGACGCACCAGATCAAGGTGGAGCGCATGGATGAAATCGGCCACACCGCCGTGGCGTTCAACAAGCTGCTGGAGCAGATCGCCGGCGTGATCGACACCGTGCGCGCATCGACCATCGCCGTCGGCGCGGCGTCGCAGGATATCGCCAGCGGCACCGGCGACCTGTCGCAGCGCACGTCGTCGCAGGCGGCGGCGCTGGAGCAGACCGCGGCCAGCATGGAGCAGCTCACGTCTACCGTCGGCCAGAACGCCGACAACGCCCGCCAGGCCAACCAGTTGGCGCGTTCGGCGTCGGACGTGGCGGCGCAGGGCGGCACCGTGGTGGAACAGGTGGTGGTGACGATGGGATCGATCAATGAATCGTCGCGCAAGATCGTCGACATCATTTCGGTCATCGACGGCATCGCCTTCCAGACCAACATCCTGGCGTTGAACGCGGCGGTGGAAGCGGCGCGCGCCGGTGAACAGGGCCGCGGCTTCGCGGTGGTGGCGACCGAAGTGCGCAACCTGGCGCAGCGTTCGGCCGCCGCGGCCAAGGAGATCAAGGCGCTGATCGACGACTCGGTGGAGAAGGTCGGCTCCGGCACCAGGCTGGTGGAGCAGGCCGGTACGACGATGCAGGAAGTCGTCGCCAGCATCAAGCAGGTGACCGACATCGTCGGCGAGATCAGCGCCGCCACGCAGGAGCAGAACGACGGCATCGCGCAGGTGCACCAGGCGGTGACGCAGATGGACCAGACCACGCAGCAGAATTCGGCGCTGGTGGAAGAAACCGCCGCCGCCGCGCAGACCCTGCGCGACCAGGCCGACAAGCTGGAACAAGTCGTCAGCGCGTTCAAGATCAACGCGTCGGCCGCCGCGTATGCGCCGCCGAAGCGCCCGGTGCGCGCCGCCGCGCCGGTGGTGGCGACGCTGCCCAAGGCCGCGCGCCCCAAGACCGCGCCCCAGCCGGCGGCCGCGCCGAAGAAGCTGAAGGCCAGCGCGGTCGCCAGCAAGGACGAGTGGGAAGAGTTCTGATCAAGACGCGCCGCCCTGGCGGGCGGTGCGGGGTTGCTTTTTAAGCTACAATCCGGATTCACTTAATGGAGGGTAGCGATGGATCACAACCGTCTTGGAAAATCCGGCCTGCGGGTGCCGGAACTCAGTTTTGGCACGGCCACCTTTGGCGGCGGCAACGACTTTTTCAAAGCCTGGGGCAGCACGGATGCGGGTGGCGCCGCCCGCCTGATCGACGTCTGCCTTGAACACGGCGTGTCGATGTTCGACTCCGCCGACGTCTATTCGGACGGCATGGCGGAGCAGATCCTTGGCCAGGCCATCAAGGGCAAGCGCAACCGCTTGCTGATCTCCACCAAAGTCACTTTCACCGCCGGCACCGGCGCCAACGATTTCGGCTCGTCGCGCCAGCACCTGATCGCCGCGGTCGACGGCTGCCTGCAACGGCTGCAAGTCGAGCATATCGACCTGCTGCAACTGCACTGCCAGGACAACTACACGCCGGTCGAGGAAACCCTGTCCGCGCTGGACCAGCTGGTCCGCTCGGGCAAGGTGCGCTATATCGGCGGCTCCAATTTCTCCGGCTGGCATTTGATGAAATCGCTGGCGGTGTCGGAGCGCTACGGCTATCCGCGCCACGTCGCGCACCAGGTCTACTACTCGCTGCTGAACCGCGACTACGAATGGGAACTGATGCCGCTGGGCGAAGACCAGGGCGTAGGCGCGGTGATCTGGAGTCCGCTGGGCTGGGGCAAGCTGACCGGAAAAATCCGTCGCGGCCAGCCGGCCAAGCCGGGCACGCGCGCGCACGATATCGCCGGCACCGGTCCTGTCTTCGAAGAGGAACGCCTGTTCCGCATCGTCGATGCGCTGGATGTGGTGGCCGAGCAGACCGGCAAGACGATACCGCAAGTGGCGTTGAACTGGCTGCTGGGGAAGAAGACCGTCTCCAGCGTCATCATCGGCGCGCGCGACGAGCGGCAGCTGATCGACAACATCGGCGCCACCGGCTGGCGTTTGAGCGCGGAGCAGAACGCGCTGCTGGAAGCGGCCAGCGATGTGTCGCCGGCCTATCCCGCCTGGCACCAGCGCAGTTTCTCGCTGGCGGACTAGAAGTTCCTGATCAGCGTGGCCCGCAGCGAGCGCGATTCGATCGAGTGGAAGTGGATGTCGTTGACCGGCGCCGCTTCGCCCTTCAGTTGCGACGGGTAGTAGTAGTCGATGGCTGAATCGCGGCGGTTAGCCAGGTTGAAGGCTTCCAGCTCCAGCATCAGGCCCTTGCGGAGCTTCCAGCCGAAGCGGGCGTTCAACGTCAGGCTGGGCTTCGAGCGCACGCTGTTGTCTTCGATGAGCGGACGCGGTCCGAAGTAGCGCAGCTTCAGCGAGCCCGAATACGGTCCGCCGTCGTCCACCGTCAGCGCCAGCTGGCCGGTGCCTTCGATGGCGCCGGGGATGTAGTCGCCTTCCGGATGTTCATCGCGCGAGCGGGCGCGCGCGTAGGCCAGGTCCAGGTCCACCGACAGCCATTTCAGCGGCTTGTAGTAGTTCGAGACTTCCACGCCGTAGCGGCGGCTCGGCCGGCCCGCCTCGGTGGTGCCGGCATCGCCGACGAAGCTCAGCTCCGAATCGAAATCCAGCCGGTACACCGACAGCGCCGACTGCAAGCCAGGCAGCCAGCTGCTGCGCGCGCCCAGCTCCATGCCGCGCGAACGCACCAGCGGCGTGACCTTGTCGACCGCCGCGCCGGTCTTGGGATCGACGCGGATGGTGGCGCCGCGCGCGTCGTTGCTGTGGAAGCCGTTGCCGATGTTGGCGTACAGTTCCGCCGTCTGCCATGGACCGTAGATCAGGCTCAGGCTCGGGCTCACCAGATGGTCGCCGGCCTTGCCGGAGTTGGCCGCGCGGTCGCTGCGGACGTCGAAGCGGTAGCTGTCGATGCGCGCGCCGGCCACGGTGCGCAAGGCGCCGTTCCAGCGCGTGCTGTTCTCGACGTACAGGCCAGCGCTGGACTCGACGATGTGGTCCTGCCGCACGACAGCCAGCGGCTGGCGCGCCTGCGTGTTCAGCAAGCCGTTAAAGATATTATCGTTTTGCAGCTGGATGCCGATGGTGGTGGCGCTGTCGCCGCCGGCCATGTGCTGGTGCCAGCTGTGGCTTGCATTCATGCCGCTGGTGACGCGCTTGTCCGGCTGCGCGAACTGGTCGCCGTGCAGCGGGTCGTCCATGAAGTAGCTGAAGTTGGAGTACAGGTCCAGCTGGTTGGCGATGAGGTAGGCGTTGACTTTGGAGGCGCTGTCCTCGCCGGTGCGGCGCCATCCGCCGGACAGGCTGTAGCGGTGCGACTTGCCGCCGTCGGTCGGGTCGATGGCGTCGTTGCGGCCGATCTGGCCATCCCGCACGGCGCGCAGTGGTATCTGGTCGGTCGCGTTCCAGTCGGCGCGGTAAGCCATCAGGCTGACGTTGTAGCCGTTGTTGGCATAGCCTTCGCTGTAGCGCAGCACCGCGTTCAGTTTCTGGTAGTCGTCCGGATGCGTGTAGGGGCCGTCGTTGTGCAGCACTTCGACGGCGTACAGCAGGCTGCCCTGGCCGGCGTCCAGCGAGTCGGCCAGCAGCGCGCGGCCGTAGCCGTTCTGGCCTGCCGATACGCTGGCCACGCCTTGCAGCAGGCGGTTGGCGTACACCAGCGACGCCGTACCGGCCGAGGCGAAATCGCCTTCGCCGGAGGAGTAGGGGCCTTTTTTGTAATCGAGCCGCACCGCCAGTTCCGGGATCAGGAAATTCAAATCGGTCCAGCCCTGGCCGTGCGCGTGGCTGCGCTGGTTGACGGGCATGTCGTCGACGCTGGTGCGCAGGTCGGTGCCGTGATCGAGGTTGAAGCCGCGCAGGTAGAACTGGTTGGCCTTGCCCTCGCCGCTATGCTGGCTGACGATCAGGCCCGGCGCCGCTTCGAGGATCTCGCCGGGACGGTAGACGGTGCGCGCGGCCAGCTCCTGCTGCGAGATGCTGCCGGCGCTGGCCGCATCGGCCACGCCCAGCTGGCTGCCGCGCGTGCCTTCGACCAGCACCCGTTGCAGGAGCTGGTCGTCCGCCTGCGCCGCGCCGATTGCGCACAGCAGAATGAACTTAACGGGTGATTTGATCGACGCTGCCTTGATCGAAGATGAGAGTTTGGACGGGGCCATCGGCTTGCAGGTTGACTGTGTTCTTTTGATATGGCAGGAAGTCTATCAGCAAGGCGTTGTGGATGCGCGTGGCGGGCGCCAGCTTTTTGCCTTCGATCTCCTGGAAGATGACGACGCTGTCGGCGTCCGCCTTCACGCCCACCCAGTGCAGCGGCAGGCGCTGGCGGTCCGGGCCCTCCAGGTAGAACTGCCGCTCGACGTAGCGGTGCAGCGGTGCTTCGCTGTCCTCCTGGCCGAGATCGAAGTTGCGGCCGTAGAGATTCGTCAGCAGCAGCGCCACATCATGCGCCGTGTAGGTGTGCACGATCTCGGTGTTGCCGGTGCGGTCGTTGTAGCTGATGTCGGCTATGCCCATGTGAAAATTATGGGCGCCGGCCGCCATGCCGGCGAACGCCAGCACGGCGGCTACGGCCAGGCGCAAAGCACGCGGCATCATTCGGACGACGAGTCCTTGGACGACTTGTCGCCCTTGGCCTTGAGCGGCGTATTGAAGTCGCGCATCAGGTTGATGCGGTCACGCTCGGTCTTGAACAGCTCCACGCGCGACTGCGTGACCTTGCGCGGCCAGCTGTTGTTGCTGGTGTCGATGTCGGCGGTTTCCCAGAACGGGTCCTGGGTCAGGCCCACCATCGGCTCGTCGGTGACGATCAACTTGGTGATCTTCTTCGGCGAGTAGCGCCATACTTCGGCCGGAATGCGCTCGATGTACTTCTTGCCGCTCTTGAGTTCCACCTCCAGGATCAGCGGCATCACCAGGCCGCCCAGGTTCGAGAAGTCCACCAGGTACAGGTGCTTGCCCTGGTCCAGCAGCTTCTTCTCCCACGGCTCCAGCTTCTCGATCGCTTCGGTGTAGGTGTTGCGGTCCTTGTTGGTGACAGTGAACTCGTCATGCTCGTTGTAGAAGTCCTTCAGCTCCGGATGGGCGTCCAGGCGTTTCGGCAGCGACTTGTTGAGCTGTTCGGAAATCGAGATCGGCTGCGCGTCCTTCTGCGCCTTCTTCCATGCCTTTTCCCTTTCCGGGTCCTTGGTGTTCACGCCGTATTCGCTGATGCCGTCGATGCTGATGTCCACCGCGTCGGTGGTGTAGAACCAGCCGCGCCAGAACCAGTCAAGGTCGGTGCCGGAAGCGTCTTCCATGGTGCGGAAGAAATCGGCCGGGGTAGGGCGCTTGAACTTCCAGCGGCGCGCGTATTCCTTGAAGGCGTAGTCGAACAGGTCGCGGCCCAGGATGGTCTCGCGCAGGATGTTCAAGCCGGTGGCCGGCTTGGCGTAGGCGTTGTTCCCGAACTGGAGCAGCGACTCCGAGTTGGTCATGATCGGCACCTGGTTCTGGCTGCGCATGTAGTCGACGATGTTGCGCGGCTCGCCGCGGCGTGACGGGTAGTTGTCTTCCCATGCCTGCTCCGCCAGGTACTGCACGAAGGTGTTCAGGCCTTCGTCCATCCAGGTCCACTGGCGTTCGTCCGAGTTGATGATCATCGGGTAGTAGTTGTGGCCCACCTCGTGGATGATCACGCCGATCAGGCCATACTTGGTCTGCTGCGACCAGGTGAGGGCGCCGGTCTTCTTGTCCTTGGCCGGGCGCGGGCCGTTGAAGGAGATCATCGGATACTCCATGCCGCCGACCGGGCCGTTGACCGAGATCGCGGTCGGGTAGGGATAGTCGAAGCTGTACTTGTTGTACTGGTCGATGGTGTGGATGATGGCCTGGGTGCTGTACTTGCCCCACAGCGGATTGCCTTCCTTCGGATAGTAGGACATCGCCATCACGTTGGTGGAATCCTTCTTGAAGCCCTGCGCATCCCAGATGAACTTGCGGCTGGAGGCCCAGGCGAAGTCGCGCACGTTGGCGGCCTTGAAGTGCCAGGTCTTGGCTGCGGTGCTGACGGACTTCTCGGCCTTCTCCGCTTCTTCCTGCGTGACGATGACGACCGGCGCGGCTGCGGTCCTGGCCTTGGCCAGGCGGTCGCGCTGCGCTGAGGACAGCACGTCGTTGGGGTTTTGCAGTTCGCCGGTGGAGGCCACCACGTGGTCGGCCGGGACGGTCAGCTGCACGTCGTAGTCGCCGAATTCCAGCGTGAATTCACCGGAACCCAGGAACTGCTTGTGCTGCCAGCCCATCACGTCGTAGTAGGCCGCCATGCGCGGATACCACTGGGCGATTTCGAACAGATCGTTCTTATCGTCCTCGAAGTGCTCGTAGCCGGAACGGCCGCCCAGCACCAGCTGCTCGTTGATGTTGTAGGACCAGTCGATATTGAAGGCGAAGCTCTGGCCCGGCTTCAACGGTACCGGCAGGTCGATGCGCATCATGGTGCGGTTGATGGTGTACTTCAGCGGCTGGCCGCCGGCGGCCACCGACTTGATGTTGTAGCCGCCGTCGAATTCGCGGCCGGCCAGGATGCCGCGCATGCCTTCGAACTTGTAGCCGTCTTCCGGTGTGCGCGGCTTGGCCCATGCTTCGCGCGAAGGCTGCGTCAGCATCATGCGGGCGTCGGAATCTTTTTTGTAGATGTTCTGGTCGAGCTGCACCCACAGGTAGCTCAGCGTATCGGGCGAGTTGTTGTGGTAGTTGATTTGCTCGCTGC
The DNA here is from genome assembly GCF_059418605.1 of Duganella sp. GW821-FHT07G03. Lineage (NCBI taxonomy): Bacteria > Pseudomonadati > Pseudomonadota > Betaproteobacteria > Burkholderiales > Oxalobacteraceae > Duganella > Duganella sp. GW821-FHT07G03. Next base: position 187,799 of record NZ_JBWKQE010000001.1, on the reverse strand, counting down.
CGGTGATGGCGCGCTTGGCTTCATCGAGCGTGGCGCGGATCGTGTAGTCCGCGCGTTGCTGCCAGTAGGCGGCGCCGGGTGCGCCGGAGGCGGTGCGGTAGCTGTTGGCGGTGGGGAGAACTTCGTCCAGCTGGCGGAACTTGTCGTCGAAGGGCTCCGCCGCAAATGCGGACGCCGTCAAGCAAAGGGCGATGAAGCCGATGGTCTTGCGCATAGTTTGTATTCCCGATGATTTCCCGAATAAAGGAAGCTAGTGTATAGCAACTTTTCAAAGCATTACCATGCGATACAATAAAATACAAACTAAATGGCAGTTTTCATTTTTGCTTATTTGGTTTGCCGTTGCTGGTCCTGGAAAGTGTGGTGGGCGTCGTCGGTGGCGGTCATCGCGGCCGCCGGCAGGTCCAGCCGCATCAGGCGGGAGCCCTTGCCGCTACTGGCTCGCGGCCATTCCGGCAGGCCGGCGCCGTTGGGGTTTCCGGTCTTGATGAAGTTGGCGAAGTAGTCTTGCATCTGCACCGACAGCGCGTAGTCGCCGGCGGTCCACGCATAGACTTTATTCGCTTTCAGGTTACCCAGCGCGTATTCGATTTCGACCGAGTGGCCGGCTCCGGTCTGGCCCGGACGCGGGTGCGAATAGTAGTAGCGATAGACCGGCTGGCCGCTGGTGCGCGCGTGCGTGGTTATCCACTTCCAGGTGCCGTGGGCGATGAACAGGTCGCCGGCGAGATCGGTCGCGGCCTGCATGACGTCACCGCTGTAGGCCTGCTGCGCGGCCGGGGCGCGGTCGCGGTACACCGTTTGCAGCATCTTGTTGAAGTTCTCCGGCGTCGGCTCGGCTTCGCCCAGCACCTGCTTGTAGTATCCCTCCTGCGAATTCCAGCCCGCCAGCAGCGGCACCTTGGCCTGCTGGCCCGCCGCGTACAGGTCGACCGGGCTGCGTGGCAGCACGTAGCCGTCCTGGATGTCGGAGAACCACGGCGCGTCCGGCCGCTTCAGGGTTTCCAGCAACTGCTGGGCGGGCATGGCGCGCAGTACGGCCAGTGTCGGCGCGCCGATTTTTTCGGCGAAGTCGGCGCCTTTCTTTTCCGCGACGGCCAGCGGCAACGGGGCGTCGAGGCCGAGCAGCGAACCGCTTTCGCCGATGGCGCCGGCGATCAACCCCTTGGCCAGCGGCGATATCATCTGCGCGCTGACCGACCACGAGCCGGCCGATTCCCCTGCGATGGTGACGCGCGCGGGATCGCCGCCAAAGGCCGCGATATTCTTTGCCACCCATTGCAGCGCCGCCGCCTGGTCCATCAGGCCGTAGTTGCCGGATGCTTTATGTGGCGATTCCGCCGTCAGTTCGGGGTGGGCCAGGAAGCCGAAGATATTGAGCCGGTAGTTGACGGTCAGTGTGACGATGCCTTTGGCGGCCATGCTGGCGCCGTCGTAGCGCGGCTCGGAGCCGTCGCCGGCCGCGAAGCCGCCGCCGTAGAAGTAGACCAGCACCGGCAGCTTGTCCTTGGCCGATTTGGCGGGCGTCCAGACGTTCAGGTACAAGCAGTCTTCGCTGACGCCGTCGGAGCGGAACACCATGTCGCCAAACAGCGGCAACTGCATGGCGCGCGGGCCGAAGTGATCGGCCTTGCGCACGCCCTGCCAATTCTGCGCAGGCTGCGGCGCCTTCCAGCGCAAGTCGCCGACCGGCGGCGCCGCGAAGGGTATTCCTTTATACGAGTTGACGCCGGAAGCCTCCAAGGTGCCCTCGACCACGCCGGTGGTGGTGGTGGCGCGCGGTGCGGCCGCGAAGGAGGGGGCAGAGACCATACTGAAAGCAGCCAGCAGCAAACCGTATTTATTCATGGCGTCATCGTGGAAGTTAAATGTCGACGCCTACTATAGCTGGAAGCCCTTCCAGCTGCGATAACTTATTTGCGATTTGCCATACGAATCTGAACTACCCCTGGGTGTATGCGCATGGTGTCGTCGCGGCACCACGCGCTGATCTGACTTTGCCTAGCGCAGTGTTTCGGTCAACACGCGGCCTTCGGCGCCGGCCGGCGGACGCACGTGCAGCAGGTTGGCCAGCGTCGGCGCGATGTCGACCACTTCCGCGTACTGGCCGTAGGCGCCCGGCTTGATCCAGCGTTTGCCCATGATCATCAGCGGCACGTTGGTGTCGTAGGCGTACGGCGAGCCGTGCGAGGTGCCGCTGGTGCCGGTGCCGAAGTACCAGTAAGGCTTGGTGACCACCATCAGGTCGCCCGACGCCTCGCGGTTCCAGGCGCGGCGCATCAGCGTGGCGATGCGGGTGGTGTTGGCGGCGCCGCTTTCGAGCTGGGTCCGGGTGTAGGCTTCGACGATGCCGTTCTGCGCCAGCAGGTAGCGGGCGGCGGCGGTTTCGACTTCTTCGCGTTTCAGGCCGCTCTTGTCGATCTGCGCGTAGTCCAGGTGGATGTTGGGCAGCGACCAGGCGCTCAGCAGCTTGGCGCCGCCGAATTTTTCCGACAGGTGCTTGTCCAGCGCGTTCATCAACTGGTCGCCGTCGATGCGCTGGGCGTCGATGTGCTGCGTCCGCGAGAACTCGGGCGTGTTCGGGAAGCCATGGTCGGCGGTCAGCACCACCAGCACATTGTCCATGCCGACGCGTTGGTCGAGGTAGTTGAAGAAGTCGCCCAGCATGCGGTCCACGCGCTGCAGGTGGTCGTGCGACATTTTGCTTTCCGGGCCGAAGGCGTGGTTGACGTAGTCGTGCGCCGACAGGCTCACGCCCAGCAGGTCCGGCACGCCGGCCGGATTGCGGCCGAGGTTTTCGCCTTCCACCGCGGCGCGCGCGAAGTCCAGCGTCAGTTGGTCGAGGAAGGGGCCGGTCTTCAGGCTGCTGTAGTAGCCGGCGTCGATCTCGCCGCTCTCGCTGTAGTAGGCGTAGGGCAGGCGGTTGTGGGTGCCAGGCTTGACCTGGTTCAGGTCTTCGCTGGCGTCGGCGGCGTAGGCCGCCTCGGGCAGCAGCGGCGTCCACGACTTGCCGTAGTAGCGGTCCTGCGGCTTGCCGGCCTGGTATTGCTGGACCCAGGCCGGATGCGCCTTCATGTAGAAGGTGCTGCTGGCGAAGTTGCCGCTCTTGTCCATGTACATGTAGGCGGTGCCGGTTTTGCCGGCCAGCAGAATCGCGCCGCGATCCTTGCCGGAGACGGTGACCACCTTGCTGCGGCTGCCGGTGGCGTAGCGCAGCTGGTCGCCCAGCGTGTCGACCTTCAGGCGGGTCGGCGCGGTGCCGTCGCTCGGCTTGGTGTCTTCGCCAATGTAGGTGTAGTTGCTGTCTTCGGTGCAGTATACCGATTTTTTCGTGATGGGGTCGATCCAGTTGTTGCCGATCACGCCGTGCACATACGGGTAGGCGCCGGTCAGCACGGCGCTGTGGCCGATCGCGGTGACGGTGATGCCGTGCGCCTGGTGCGCGTTGCTGAACGACGCGCCCTGGTCCAGCATGCGCCGCAAGCCACCTTGGCCGCCCTGGCCGAACTGGTCGCGATAGCGCATCACCTGCTCGTTCGGCAGGCCGTCCACCACCAGCACCACCACCAGTTTCGGCGGGGCCGAGGCGGCGGTGGCGGGAGCGGCGGCGTGCGCGGCGTGCAGCGCCAGGCAGGAGGTCGCGATTACGAGTGCGGGCAGGGACAGTTTCTTTGTCATATAGGGTCGTCGTCAGGTTGGAAAGGATGGCCGGCGCACAGCCTACCATGCGCCCGCGATATCGTACTCCATCCTTGTGACGGCTCGATGACAGGCGCGGCGCGCTTAAAGCCGCAAGTGCATGAAGGTGGTCGCGCCCAGCGTGCCGTCGGGCAGGGCGGCGTAGTCGGGCACCACGCCGGTGACGGCGAAGCCCAGCTTTTCATACATGACCTGCGCCGGGAAGCCGGTGCAGGTATCGAGCACCAGCAGTTTGCGGTCCAGCGCGCGCGCCCGCCGCAGCGCGTGCTGCATCAGCGCCTGGGCGATGCCTTGCCGGCGCGCCGAGGAATGCACCAGCATCTTGGAAATCTCCGCCCGGTGGCGGCCGTTGGGCAGGCCGCACAACACCAGTTGCACGGTGCCGCACAGCGCGCCGCGCGCATCGCGGGCGACCCACAGCAGGCGTTCGCCGCTATCGACCTGCGGCGCCAGCGCCAGCCAGAACGCTTGCGCTTCCTCCAGCGGGCAGGGCAGCAGGAAGCCGACGCTGGCGCCGTGCAGCACGCAGTCGCGCAGCACCTGCGCCAGGTCGGAAGCATGGCGGCGCAGTCCGGCGCCATCGAGTTGGATTATGGTGGGCATAGGGCGATCAGGTAGCGGGCCGGCGACGGCCCCGGACAGAAAAAGCGCGTGGCGCCGAACAGGTGGAAGCGCAGGCAATCGCCGGCCTGCAGCGGATGGGTGACGCCGTCGAGCGTGTAATCGAGCGCGCCTTCGAGCAGCCACAGGTGTTGCTCCATGCCGGGCACCGGGGCGCTGTCGTAGTCGATGCGGGCGCCGGGCGGCAGCCAGCCCTCCACCAGCTCGACGCTGTAGCCGCGCGCCGGCGGCGACACCATGCGGCGCTTGAAGCCGGTATCAGGGTCTTGCCACAGCACCTGGTCGGCGGCGCGCAGCAGCTCGCCCGGCTGGGATTCGGCCTCGGCGATCAGGCGCGACATCGGCAGGCCGAACACGGCGCACAGCTTGCCCAGCAGGGCGGCGGTGGGACTGTTCTCGCCCCGTTCCAGGCGCGACAGCGTGGCCCGGCTGATGCCGCTGGCGGCGGCCAACTCGTCCAGCGACAGTCCGCGTTCCACGCGCAGGGCGGCCAGGCGCAGGGCCAGGCGGGATTCGATATCGTTTCTCATAATTGGGAATATATCTCCATTATGAGATTTCGACAAGGCCGTTCCGCTGATTTATCCACGACTCCTCTGCGCTGCATCAATCGCGCGGCCAGGGCGGCCAGTATCTTTTGACGGTAGTCCAATTCGAAAGGAGCTGACGATGACCACCACATCCACCCCCAATATCATTCCCGGCAGCGGCCAGCTGGCCTTGCAGGGCGCTGTCGCGCTGGGTCCGGTCGCGGACGAGCAGACCATAGAAATCACCGTGCGGTTGCGCGCCGCGCCGGACCGCGCGCCGCTGGACCTGCAAGCGGCCACCGCCGACACCCAGCCGGTCGAGCGCCAGTACCTGAGCCGCGAACAGTTCGCCCAGGCCCACGGCGCCAGCGACGCCGACATCGCCAAGGTCGTCGCCTTCGCGGCCCAGCACGGCATGGTGGTGATCAGCAGCAATGCCGCCCAGCGGCGCGTGGTGCTGGCCGGCACGGCCGCGCAGATGAGCGCCGCCTTCGGCGTCCAGCTGGAAGAGTATGAATACCCGGACGGCAGCTATCGCGGCCGCACCGGCGAACTGAGCGTGCCCGATGCGCTGGCCGGCGTGGTCGAGGGCGTGTTCGGGCTGGACGACCGGCCGGTGGCCACGCCCAAGTTCCAGCGCCTGCAGGCGGACGGTTTCGCCTCGGCGGCGGCGGCCAACATCGCGTTCTCGCCGCCGCAGCTGGCGCGGCTGTACAACTTTCCGCAGGGGCTGGACGGCAGCGGCCAGTGCATCGGCATCATCGAGCTGGGCGGCGGCAGCCGGCCGCGCGACCTGAAGATTTATTTCGGCGAACTGGGCTTGCCGGCGCCGCGCGTCAAGTCGATCTGCATCGACCACGCCAAGAATCGTCCCACCACCGCCAACAGCGCCGACGGCGAAGTGATGCTCGACATCGAGGTGGCGGGCGCGGTGGCGCCGGGCGCGCTGATCGCGGTCTATTACGCGCCCAACACCGAGCGCGGTTTTCTCGACGCCATCACCGCCGCCGTGCACGACGCCGTCAACAAGCCGTCGGTGATCTCGATCAGCTGGGGCGCGCCGGAATCGGCCTGGACCGGGCAGGCCATGACCGCCTTCGAGCAAGCCTTCGCCGACGCCGCCGCGATGGGCGTGACCATCCTGTGCGCGGCCGGCGACAACGGCTCCACCGACGGCGTCAGCGACGGCGCCCAGCATGTGGACTTTCCGGCGTCGGCGCCGCACGCGCTGGCCTGCGGCGGCACCCGGGTGCTGTTGCAGGATGGCGGCCAGGCGCTGGAAACCGTGTGGAACAGCGGCCCCAACAGCGCCACCGGCGGCGGCTACAGCAGCTTCTTCGGCGTGCCCGACTACCAGCAGGGCGTGGTCAACGGCCATGCCGCGCGCGGCGTGCCGGACGTGGCCGGCGACGCCGATCCGGCCAGCGGCTACAAGGTGCGGGTCGACGGCCAGAACCTGGTGTTCGGCGGCACCAGCGCGGTCGCGCCCCTGTGGGCCGGCCTGCTGGCGCTGATCAACCAGCGGCTCGGCCGGCCGGTCGGCTTCCTGCATCCGCTGCTGTACGGTTCCTTGCAGGGCAGGGGCGTGACCAGGGACGTCAAGGACGGCAACAATGGCGCGCAACAGGCGGTGCCGGGGTGGGACGCGTGCACAGGGTGGGGCTGTCCCGATGGGGAAAAACTATTGCAGGCATTAAGTGATTAATTTTGCAAATCGAAACAATTCTTTGATGTAAGTTTCGCATGGGAAAAAGACACTTTTTCGCTCTACAGCCCGCTAAAAATGCTGAATGTTGCCGAAACCTTGATAGAATGACGGGGTAGAAGTTTTTTGCTCGACAGTTCCAGGCGTCGTCAAACAGGAGTCGATTATGATCATGGTGAACAACATTGGTGGTGCTTCCCTTCCTGCGGCCGTGGTCGCGGAGAAGACGCTTGAGCCGAAGAAAAGCGCCAGTCCTGTAGCGGAGACCAATGCGGACTTGAGCGCGTCGGTGGCCGCCTATCTATCCTTGCCTGGCTTCAATTCCCCGGTGCAAAACGACCACATCCAGGCCGTCAACGCGGCCGACAAGGCCAGCGCGGTCGTCAAGGCAGTGGCGGAGTCGGACGACGATGGCATGAAGCTGGCGTTGAAGCAATTCGACGAGGGCTTGAAGCGCCTGGTGCAGCGTCCTGAAACCCAGTTCTTCCAGGCCAAGTTCGGCCTCGACGGCAGCGCGGACGACAGCAACAAGCTGGTGTCGCCCGATCCTTTGCCGGGCGTCGATGAAAATGGCGTGCTGGGCAGCGGCAAGGTCGACATGGCCGCCGACACCAACAAGGACGGCAAGATCAGTCCCGAAGAGCTGCGCCGCTACCAGATGCCGATCACCTACCGCAGCAGCGAGCGCGCGGTCGATTCCGCGGTCAACGGCCCTTCGGCCTTTTCGCTGACCGAAGTCAACCGCGCCTACGGCGTGGTGGCCACTGCGGAAGCCGCCTGATCCCCTCTCACAGTCTTTCCTGAAACGGGCTGCGCCTTCACGGTGTGGCCCGTTTTTTTTCGCCCAGCAAGTTTCGTGGCGCGAATGTCAGACAAAAAACACACTCAGCACGTAAAAAATGCGAATATGTCAGGCAAAAGTGCAGTTCAGTTAACCTTTTGGTCTGGCATGACCCTTCAGCGGGAGTTTTTTGTGAGAAAACAGAACTTCAGGCAATTCCACCGGCTGGCCCTGCGCGCCGGCATGGCGGCGCTGGTCGCGGCGGGATTGGGTGCTTGCGCCCTCGGCCCCGAATTCAAGACGCCGGCCGCTCCGGCCGCGGCGGGCGAGCGCTACACCCCCACGCCGCTGGCGGCCCAGACGGCGGCATCGGCCGGCGTCGGCGGCGCCGCCCAGCAGTTTGCGATGGGGCAGGATATTCCTGCGCAGTGGTGGACGGTGTTCCGCTCGCCCGCGCTGGACCAGCTGATACGCGGCGCACTGGAGCAGAACCCGAATATGGCGGCGGCCGAAGCGGCGCTGCGCCAGGCGCAGGAAAGCTATAACGCCCAGTCCGGCAGCCTGGTCTATCCCAGCGTGAACGGCCAGTTGGGCGTGGCGCGGCAGAAGACGTCTGCGGCCGGCAGCGGCAACGGCGGCGTCTTCAACCTGTACAACGCCTCGGTCAACGTCGCCTACACGCCGGACGTGTTCGGTTCCACCCGGCGCACGCTGGAAGGCGCGCGCGCCCAGGTCGATTACCAGCGCTTCCAGGTCGAAGCGACTTACCTGGCGCTGAGCGCCAACGTGGTCACCACCGCCATCCGCGAAGCCTCGCTGCGCGCGCAGTTGAAGGCCACGCAGGAAGTGCTGGACGCGCTCAAGCAGCAGATGGGCGTGATCGAGAAACAATTCCAGTTCGGCGCCGTGCCGCGCAATACCTTGCTGATCCAGCGCAACCAGGTGGCGCAAATCGCCGCCACCTTGCCGCCGCTGGAAAAGGCGCTGGCGCAAAGCCGCCATCAACTGTCCGTGCTGGCCGGCAAGCTGCCGAGCGAAGCGGGCATGCCCGAGTTCGACCTGGCCTCGCTGACCCTGCCGGAATCGCTGCCGGTGTCGCTGCCGTCGGCGCTGGTGCGCCAGCGGCCCGACATCCGCGCCAGCGAAGAGCAGCTGCACGCGGCCAGCGCGGCGATCGGCGTGGCGACGGCGGCCCAGTATCCGCAGTTCACGCTGAGCGGCAGCTACGGCTCGTCGGCGCAAACCTTCAGCAAGCTGTTCGACGCCGAGACCACGGCCTGGAACCTGGCCGCCGGCCTGACCGCGCCCATCTTCAACGGCGGCGCCCTGAGCGCCAAGCGGCGCGCGGCGGAAGCGGCCTACGACGTGGCGGCGGCGCAGTACCGCGCCACCGTGCTGACGGCGTTCCAGAACGTCGCCGACAGCCTGCGCGCGCTCGATGCCGACGCGGCCGCGCTCAAGGCCCAGGCCGAGGCGGAGTCGCTGGCGGCCGAATCGCTGGCGTTGGCCACCCAGCAGTACAAGCTGGGCGGCATCAGCTACCTGGTGTTGCTGGACGCGCAGCGCAGCTACCAGCAAGCCCACGTGGCGCTGGTGCAGGCCCAGGCGGCCCGCTATGCCGACACGGCGGCGCTGTTCCAGGCGCTGGGCGGCGGCTGGTGGAACCGCGGCGGCGGCGTGCCGGCGGCCACGGCGGTGTCGGCCGCCGCGCCCTACGGCAGCGCCAAGTAAGCACATATCAAACAACACTAAAAAGCAGGAGAGCGATACATGACCAAGCGTATGTTCATCATGATAGGCGGCGTCCTTTTACTGATCGTCGTGCTGGCGTTCGGCAAGTATTTACAGATTAAGAAGCTGATCGCCAGTTCGCCCAAGCCGACCGCGCAGGTCGTCACCGCGATCAAGGCCACCGTCTCCGAATGGCAACCGCAGCTGACCTCGGTCGGCACGCTGGCGCCGGTGCGCGGCGTCGACGTCACCACCGAGATCGCCGGCCTGGTGCGCCAGGTGCACTTCAAGTCGGGCGACGAGGTCAAGGCCGGCCAGGTGCTGTTCGAGATGAACGCCGATTCCGACATCGCCCAACTGCGCGCGCTGCAGGCGGCGGCCGACCTGTCGGCCACGGTGCTCAAGCGCGACAAGCTGCAATTCGCCGCCCAGGCCATCAGCCAGGCCCAGCTCGACAACGACGACGCCGACCTCAAGAGCCGCAAGGCGCTGGTGGCGCAGCAGCAGGCCGTGGTCGACAAGAAAACCATCCGCGCGCCCTTCGCCGGCAAGCTGGGCATCACCGCCGTCAATCCCGGCCAGTACCTGAACCCCGGCGACAAGCTGGTGACCCTGCAAACCATCGATACCGTTTATATCGATTTCTTCGTGCCGCAGAAACAGCTGGCCGGCCTGTCCATCGGCCAGAAGCTCAGCCTGACCAGCGACGCCTATGCGGGCGTGGGCTTCCCCGCCAAGGTCACCTCGATCAGCCCGAAGGTCGACGCCGCCACCCGCAACGTGCAGGTCCAGGCCACGGTGCCCAACGCCAAGCGCCAGCTGCTGCCGGGCATGTTCGCCAACGTCAGCCTGGACCAGGGCGACCGCAAGAAATACCTGACCCTGCCGCAGACCTCGATCACCTACAACCCCTACGGCTCGACCGTGTTCGTGCTGGCGCCGCCGCCGGCCGACGCCAAGGAGCCGCTCAAGGATGACAAGGGCAACGCCCACCTGGTGGCGCAGCAGGTGTTCGTCACCACCGGCCCCACGCGCGGCGACCAGGTGGCCATCCTGACCGGCGTCAAGGAAGGCCAGACCGTGGTCACCAGCGGCCAGCTCAAGCTGAAGAACGGCACGCCGGCCGTGATCGACAACAAGGTGCAGCCGGCCAACAACCCGAATCCGACGCCGCAGGAACACTAAGGGAAATCGCGCCATGAATTTCACCGACATCTTCATCAAGCGGCCGGTCCTGGCCAGCGTGGTCAGCCTGCTGATCGTGGTGCTGGGCCTGCGTTCGCTGTTCAGCCTGCCGATCAACCAGTATCCGAAGACGCAGAACGCGGTGGTCACCATTTCCACCACCTACTACGGCGCCGACGCCTCCACCGTGGCCGGCTTCATCACGCAGCCGTTGGAAGGGGCGATCGCGCAGGCGCAGGGCATCGACTACCTGTCCTCGTCGTCCAACAGCGGCGTGTCGGTGATCACCGCCACCTTGCGCCTGAACTACGATTCCAACCGCGCGCTGACCGAGATCACCACCCAGGTCAACTCGGTGCGCAACCAGCTGCCCCAGCAGGCGCAGCAGCCGGTGCTGACGGTGCAGACCGGCCAGACCACCGACGCCATGTACATGGGCTTCTACAGCGACACGCTGCCGACCAATAACGTCACCGACTTCCTGGCGCGCGTGGTCAAACCCAAGCTCGATTCGATCCAGGGCGTGCAGACCGCCGAGCTGCTGGGGGCGCGCCAGTTCGCGCTGCGCGCCTGGCTGGACGCCAACAAGATGGCGGCGCACGGCGTCACCGCCACCGACGTCAGCGCCGCGCTGGCGCAGAACAACTACCTGACCGGCCTGGGCGCCACCAAGGGCCAGATGGTGACCGTGCCGCTGACCGCCGGCACCGATTTGCACACGGTGGAGGAGTTCAAGGCGCTGGCCATCAAGCAGACCGGCGGCGCCATCGTCCACCTGGAGGACATCGCCACCGTCACGCTGGGCTCGGAAAACTATGACTTCAACGTCGCCTTCAGCGGCGTGCGCTCGGTGTTCATCGGCATCAAGGTGGCGCCGGAAGCCAACATCCTGGACGTGGCCAAGCGCGTCCGGGTCGCCTTCCCGCCGATCAAGGAGCAGCTGCCGAACGGCCTGACCGGCGAGATCGTCTACGACTCGACCGAGTTCATCAACACCTCCATCGACGAAGTGGTCAAGACCCTGGTCGAGGCGCTGGTCATCGTCACCATCGTCATCTACCTGTTCCTGGGCAGCTTCCGCGCGGTGATCGTGCCGGTGATCGCGATGCCGCTGTCGCTGATCGGCACCTTCTTCGTGATGCTGATGCTGGGCTACTCGATCAACCTCTTGACCCTGCTGGCCATCGTGCTGGCGATCGGCCTGGTGGTGGACGACGCCATCATCGTGGTGGAGAACGTCGACCGCCACATGAAGGAGGGCATCAAGCCCTACGACGCCGCCATCATGGCCGCGCGCGAACTGGGCAGCCCGATCCTGGCGATGACGGTGGTGCTGATCGCGGTGTACGTGCCGATCGGCTTCCAGGGCGGCCTGACCGGCGCGCTGTTCACCGAGTTCGCCTTCACGCTGGCCGGCGCGGTGGCGGTGTCGGGCATCGTCGCGCTGACCCTGTCGCCGATGATGTGCGGCCACTTCTTCGATGCCAAGCAGGACGAGGGGCGTTTCGTCAAGGCCATCGACAAGGTGTTCGAGAAGGTCCACAACGGCTACCTGCGGCTGCTGCACAGCCTGCTCAACACCTGGCCGGTGCTGATCGTCATGGGCGTCATCCTCAGTCTGCTGCTGGGCCTGATGTTCAAGATGTCGCAGTCCGAACTGGCGCCGGAAGAGGACCAGGGCATCGTGCTGTCGCAGGTGGTCGGCGCGCCGACCGCCACCTCGGACCAGATGCAGGCCTACGCCAAGCAGATCTTCGACATCTCGCACGCGCTGCCCGAGTACGAGCAGATGTTCCAGATCACCGGCGTGCCGACCACCAATTCCGGCATCGGCGGCGTGCTGTTCAAGTCGTGGGACAAGCGTTCGCGCTCGGCGCACGAGATCCAGCAGGACTTGCAGGAAAAATGGAGCCATGTGGCCGGCGGCCGCGTGGCGGCGTTCCAGTTCCCGGCGCTGCCGGGCAGCTCCGGCTTGCCGGTGCAGTTCGTCATCACCACCACCGAGCCGTTCGAGAACCTCAACACGGTGGCGCAGGCGGTGCTGGACAAGGCGCGCAAGGACAACAAGTTCTACTTCGCCGACGTCGACCTGAAGATCGATTCGCCGCAGGCGCGCGTCGAGGTCGACCGCGACAAGCTGGCCACCTTGGGCCTGACGCAGCAGGACTTCGGCAACGCCATGGGCGCGGCGCTGGGCGGCGGCTACGTCAACTACTTCTCGATCGCCGGCCGTTCGTACAAGGTGATCCCGCAGGTGCAGCAGGTCGACCGCCTCAACCCGTCCGACGTGCTGGACTTCTACATCAAGACCCCGAGCGGCGCCATGATCCCGGCCAGCACCGTGGCCAGCATCAAGTACAGCGTGCAGCCGGAGTCGGTGACCCGCTTCCAGCAGCTGAACTCGGCGACCATCGCCGGCGTCACCGGCGCCTCGCAGGGCGAGATCCTGGAATACCTGCGCGCCACGGTCAAGGAAGTGGCGCCGTCGGGCTACACGGTCGACTACTCGGGCGGCTCGCGCCAGTTCATGAGCGAATCGGGCGGCTTCGTGTTGACCATGGCGTTCGCCGTGGTCATCGTGTTCCTGGCGCTGGCGGCGCAGTTCGAGAGCTTCCGCGATCCGATCGTGATCCTGTTCTCGGTGCCGATGGCGCTGTTCGGCGCGATGACCTTCATCTTCCTCGGCTACGCCTCGATCAACATCTACACCCAGGTCGGGCTGGTGACGCTGATGGGCCTCATTTCCAAGCACGGCATCCTGATCGTGGAAGTGGCCAACCACCTGCGCGCGGCCGGCAAGAGCAAGCGCGAGGCGATCGAGGAAGCGGCCGCCACCCGTCTGCGCCCCATCCTGATGACGACCGCGGCGATGGTGTTCGGCGTGGTGCCGCTGGTGGTGGCCTCGGGCGCAGGCGCGGCCGGCCGCCACGCGATGGGCCTGGTGATCTTCACCGGCCTGTCGATCGGCACCTTGTTCACGCTGTTCGTGGTGCCGGCCATGTATATGTTCCTGTCCGGCCAGCACAAGGTTGATCCGCAGGCCGATACACGGGCCGATCCGCATGGCGGCGCGGCGCCGGCCCACGCGGCCGGGCAGCCGACCTGAAGCCGGGTACGATGTCCGCCGCGGACCAGGGGACGGCGCGGCGCTTCGGCTGGCTGAACGGCCAGCGCAAGCGCAGCATGGAAGAAGTGATTCTGATGTGGCTGTGCGCGCTGGGCGTGCCCAGCATCCTGCCGTTCGGGATCTACCGCCTGATGCAGCAGCAGTGGATGTCGGCCATGGTCGACATGGCGCTGGTGCTGGCGATGCTGGCGGTGATCGTGCACGTGTGGCGCACCGGCCGCCACCGGGTCGCCAGCTTCTGCGTCACGCTGTTTTATACGGCCGGCATGCTGGCGACGGTGTACCTGCGCGGCGTGTCGCTGATCTACTGGGTCTATCCGACCATGATCGCCTGCTACTTCGTGCTGCGGCCCGGCGTGGCGGTGGCGATCAACAGCGTCTCGCTGGCGGCGCTGGTGGTGATCCTGCTGTCGCAGCTGGCGGTGCTGAACCTGCTGACCATCGTGGTCACCATCGGCCTGGTCAACCTGTTCGCGTATATCTTCTCCTATCGCACGGGCGCGCAGAACAAGGCCCTGCACACCGAGGTGGAGCTGGACTTCCTGACCGGGGTCGGCAACCGCCGCTCGCTGGACCGCAAGCTGGCCGACCACGCCGACGAACGCCGTCCGCACCTGCCGTCCTGCCTGCTGTTGCTGGACCTGGACCACTTCAAGCAGGTCAACGATCTGCACGGCCACCCGGCTGGCGACCAGGCGCTGATACGGCTGTGCGAGGTGATGCGCCTGCATACGCGCTCGAGCGACCGCATCTTCCGCTACGGCGGCGAGGAGTTCGCCGTCATCGCCAACGGCGCGGAGCTGGACGCGGCCAGCCGCCTGGCCGAGAACCTGCGGACCGCCGTGGCCGCGGCCAAGCTGATCGACGGCCATCCGCTGACGATCTCGATCGGCGTGGCGTTTATGGACAAGCGCCGCGCGCCGGCCGACTGGCTCATGCAGGCCGACAAGATGCTGTACGCGGCCAAGCAGGGCGGCCGCAACGCGGTGCGCGTGGCCGCCGGCGAGGCGCCCGGCATGGAGCAGGAATGAGGAACACCATCGTTGCGGGCGTGTTGGCGGCCATGCCGCTGGCCGCGTGGTCTTTGCCGGAAGCGCCGCCGGCGCCAGCCAAGGCGCCGCCCGTGCCGCTGGCGGGCGACCTGAGCCTGCCGCCCGCCTTGTCCGACGAGATGATACGCAAGGCGGTGCGCGCCACCATCGTCGAAGATCCGCATCCGGTCGACACGGCGAACCGCGCGGCCGGCGCCTTCAGCAGCGCTGCGCCGAGCATGCATGACACGATGACGGCCGCCTTCGAGCAGGCCAAGGTGCCCGATTGCCTGCACGCCGACGCGCTCAAGCTGCAACCGGCGCAGATAGGCCCGATCGGCGTGGTGGGGCCGTTGTCGCTGCCGTGGGTGATCGCGGCGGTGATACGGGGAAAATGCAACTGAAATGTCAGAACGGCTTCACGCCAATCAGCATCAGGTGCAGCCAGTGGGCGAACAGCACCGCAGCACCAACGCCGGCCGCCACCGTGATGGCCGTCGCCGCGCCCTTGCCGGGCGGGTAGACGGTGCCGGCGGCGGCATCGCGCCGGCGGGCGGTACGGAACAGCAGCACCGACCACACCAGGAAGCTGCCGAACAGGATGATGTCGTGCAGCGTGCCGTTGGCCAGCAGGTGGGCCAGCGCCCAGACCTTGACGGCCAGCGTCATCGGATGATGCAGGCGGGCCTTGATGCCGTTGCCCGGCACATAGGCCGCCACCAGCAGGATGAAGGACAGCACCATCAGCGGCGCGGCGATGTGCGCCATGAAGCGCGGCGGCGACCACACCACCACCGGCTGCTGGCGCGCCAGGCTGTAGCCCCAGATAATCAGCCCGAATCCTGCCAGCGACGCCAGCGAATACAGACCCTTCCAGCCATTCTCGCCCAGGCGCGCGCGCATGGCGGTGCGCCAGTCGTCGGCGAAGATGCGGACCGAATGCAGCCCGAGGAAAATCAGCAAACCCAATATCAGCAGCGTCATCATCACATCCTGGAGTTGGTTGAACTGCGCTGACGATACACTGGCCGGAGGCCGCTGGCAACGTCAGCGTGGACGTCCCGCCGGATGGACGGCGTCCTCGTCGCCGGCCAGGCGCAGCGCGCGCCAGCTGCCGTCATTCCAGCGCCTTGATCACGGCGCTTAGCAGCGCCTGCGGCTGATAGTTCAGGCGATTCGGCGTCAGTCCCAGTCGCACCAGCACCAGCTGCTTCGACGGCACGATGGCGATGGTCTGGCCGTCATGGCCTTCCAGCCAGTAGGTATCGGCCGGAAGCTTGAACGGCGGGTCCGGGTCCTGTCCTTCCGGCGTGGCGCCGCTTGGCCCCCAGCGCCACACCTGTCCCTGTCCATACTGGCCGCCGGACGCCGGCGCCACCTCCTGCATGTTCGCCACGAAGCCTTCCGGCAGCAGGCGCTTGCCTTGCCAGATACCGTCCTGCAGCAGGAACTGGCCGAAGCGCGCCCAGTCCTGCGTGGTCGCATACATATAGCTGGAGCCGACCAGATTGCCGCGCGCGTCGGCCTCCATCACGGCGCTGCTCATGCCCAGCGGCTCGAACAGGCGCGTATGCGGCAGCGACAGCACGGCCGCCGATGTCGGCGCAGCCTTGGCGCCGGCCGCCGCGCGTTGCCAGATCCGCGACAGCAGCAGCGTGGTGCCGCTGGAGTAGTTGAAGGCGCTGCCGGGTTTCTGTGCCAGCGGCCGGGCGGCGGCGTAGGCCGCCATGTCCGGCTCCAGGTACAGCATGCGCGTGACGTCCGAAACGTCGCCATAGCCTTCGTTGAACTGCAGGCCGCTGCTCATCGCCATCAACTGCGCCAGCGTGATGGCTGCGCGCGGATCGCTGGCGTCCGGCCAGAAGCCGCTTTGCTGCGGCGTCAGTTTGCCGTCGGCGATCAGGATGCCGACCAGCGCCGCGCTGACGGTCTTGGTCATCGACCAGCCCAGCAGCGGCGTGCCGGCGTGGAAGCCGGCGCCGTAGCGCTGCGCCACCAGCCGCCCACGGTGGATCACCGCCATGCCGCGCATGCCGGGACCTGCCAGCGCATCCTGCGCCAGCAAGGCTTGCACTTCCGGCAGGGGCTCCGGTTGCGAACCGGTCGGCCACGCCACGTTGGCGGACGGCGCCCAGATCTTCAGCGGCGAGAACTGGTGCTGCGCGGCCTGCGCGACGTCGTTGTCCGGCACCACGGCGCAACCGGTGCCGGGCCGGTACACGGCCAGGCCCTTGCCGATAAAGCCCAGCAAGTCGGCGCGCACCAGTTTGTGCTCCTGGTCGACCCGCACCTGCAGCAGCTTGAGGAGGGGATGGCCGGGCGCCTGCACGTCGTCGGCCAGCACGGCCTGCGCGTCGCGGCCGGCGATAAATACATTCGAACACACCATCTTGGCGCCGTAGCTGGCGCCCACGCGCAGCAGCTCCGGTGGGTGCAGCACCAGCGTCAGCACGGCGCCGCCCACCAGCACCAGTGCCGCGGCGGCGGTGAGCTTGAGCTTCCCGCCCATCTACAGACTGGCCCGGAATTCCACCGCGATCATGCGCGGCGGCGTGAGGTAGGCGTACGGCGCGCCGTATTGCTCCGTTTGTCCGCCCAGGTTGCTGATGTAGCGCTGGTCGAACACATTGTTGACCAGCAGGGCCACGCCGTAGCGCGAACTCGGGCTGTCCCAGCCCAGGCGCAGGTCGAACTTGCTGGTGGCCGCGCCGGTCTTCA
The DNA here is from genome assembly GCF_059418605.1 of Duganella sp. GW821-FHT07G03. Lineage (NCBI taxonomy): Bacteria > Pseudomonadati > Pseudomonadota > Betaproteobacteria > Burkholderiales > Oxalobacteraceae > Duganella > Duganella sp. GW821-FHT07G03. The sequence goes on along the minus strand of NZ_JBWKQE010000001.1, from coordinate 170,671 downwards.
GCTGCGCGGTGCTCAGGCACTGGAGCTTGGCGGTGTCGCGGTTGCAGCGCTGCGCGGTCGAATGCGTGCCCTGGAAATTCAGGCTGCTGCGGCCGCCCAGCGTTTCCCAGTTGAGGTTCACGCCCGCCATCGCCGTCATGCGCGGCGTGCCGACCGGCTGGCCGCCCAGGTCCAAGGTGACGTTGCCGGCGGCGTCGAGGCGCTGGTAGCGGGTGTAGCTCTGGTCGATGTATTCCAGGGCGCCGAATACCGTCACGCGCGGCGTGATGCGCATGCGGCCGTCCAGGTCCAGGCCGTGCGCCTTCTGGTCGCTGGACACCACGTTATAGGTCGGCACCGTGCCCACGCTGTACAGCTGGATGTCTTGCAGGTTCTTGAACTTGTAGGCGAACAGCGAAGCGTTGACGGTGGCGCGCAGCTCGGGGAAGGCCAGCTTGATGCCGGCTTCGAAGTTGGTCATCTTTTCGGGCGCGAAGCTCGGGTCCTTGCCGGTGTTGGCCGGCGCGGCCGGATTCGGCGGCGTGAAGATGTTGAAGCCGCCGGCCTGGTAGCCGCGCGCCAGGGAGGTGAACAGCAGCGTGTCCTTGTTCAGCTTATGGTCCAGCACCAGGCGCGGGCTCCAGTCGGTCCAGTCCTTCTCGCGCGTGACGGGCGACGACGCCAGCTGCGCCGCCGTGCTGAAGATCACATTGGACGGGAAGGCCGATGCGTCCAGCCCCGCCAGCGGGCCGAAGCTGTTGAGGAAGTTGTCCAGCTGCGGCGACACGCGGTCCGGCACGAACCAGGTCATCTGCTTTTTGTCCTGCGTGTAGCGCAGGCCGGCGGTGACGTTGGTGGCCGGCGTCAGGTGCCAGATGGTGTCGCCGTAGAGCGAGACCGACTTGGTCTTGACGTCGCTGTAGTGCGTCTCGTCCCAGCTGAACACCGTGTTCGGGCCGATGCCCGGCAAGCCCGCCGCACCCAGGCCGCCGAACAGCATGGCGAAATTCGGCTGGCCGCCGGCGAACTGGCTCAGGGTGTCCAGCGTGCCGGTGGTGACGAAAGCGCCGGCGTCCTGGTGTTCGTTGTTGTGGTAGAAGCTCAAGCCCGCGATCCAATCCAGCTTATCGGTTTTGCCGGACAGCTTGAACTCCTGCTGGAAGCTGTGGGCGCGCTTGGCGTCCAGCGTGGTGAGGTACAGGTCGGGACGGGCGCCGCCGTCGTTGTCGGTCACGTTGTGGGTGCTGAAGCGGCGGTAGGCGGTGGTGGAGTTGAAGGTCATGCCGGCCAGCGGCGTTTCGAAGCGCAGCGTGGCGCCGTCGAACATCCGTCCTTCGCTGCCCTGGTCGTCGTTCTGCAGCGGCGCCTTGAACGGATCGACGAAGTTGGCGGTGTAGGCCGCGTCATAGACGCCGGTGTAGCCGCCCAGCGGCAGCCGTGGGTCCTTGATGACGCTGAAAGCAGGGCGGCCATACTGCTCCATGTTCTCGTGCTCCCACGCGAACACCAGCTTGGCGGCGTCGAAGTCCTTGCGCAGCGTCAGGCGGGTGGCCCAGTCCTTGTCGCCACCGGATTTTTTGCCGGTGGTGGTGTTGTCGACCCAGCCCTCGCTGCCCGAACGTACCGCCACCAGGCGCGCGGCGAAGCTGTCGCTGATCGGGATGTTCATCATCACGTCGGCGTTGGCGCGGCCGTATTTGCCCAGCTTCATATGGCCGGCGGCGTCGAGCTCCTTGCCCGGTTCATTGGTGCTGATGGCGATGGCGCCGGCCGCGCTGTTACGGCCGAACAGCGTGCCTTGCGGGCCCTTGACCACTTCGATGCGCTGGACATCGATGAAGTTCATCAGCGCCCCGCCGGTCTTGCCGGTGTAGACGCCGTCGACATAGATGCCGACCGGGCAATCGGTGGCGATGCCGAAGTCGCCCGTCTGCACGCCGCGTATGCCGAAGCCGGGTTGGGTCGGTTCGCTTGCATCCACCACCAGGCCGGGAACGTAGCCGTTCAAGTCGCCCAGGTCCTTGGCGCCGATGGCGTCGAGGTCCTTGGCGGTCAGCACCTGGATGGTCATCGGCACGTCCTGCACGAACTGCTTGCGGGACTGCGCGGTGACCACCACCGATGGAATCTCGTCGGCGGCCCACGCGGGCGGCACGAAGAAGGCTGCGGCCAGGCTGGCGGAAATTACGGTGCGGGCAGGGATGCTCATGTCGTCCTCCATTGGAAAGTTTTTATATTCTTGTCCAGCCAAACTACAGCGATCACCATGACGACCAGGATCGTCACTTTTAAAAACATCGGCGCTACGTAACCGAACCATTGCGGCAGCAGCGCGAACGCCAGCCCCAATCCGAATGCGCGCGCCTGTTCCGCGCGCCGCGACCACGGGCGCCCTTCCAGCAGTACCCCCAGCGACAGGGTGCTGGCCACGACCACGCCCGCATACAGCAGCAACTCCGGCAGCGCCAGCGTCGGCGCGATCGCGATCAGGTGCGATACGCACGGCACCAGCAGGGCGAATTGCAGCATCGCGTAGAGGGCTGCCGCAGGTGGCGTGGCGGGGCGGTAGTGCGTGAACCGGGTGGCGTCGAAGTGGCCGAGCGGCTCGCCGGTCCAGCCGCCGGGTGGCCCGAACCAGACATAAAGCTTGCTGCGCCAGCCGCGAACGCCGCGCGAGGCGCGCCACAAATCGGCATAGTAGTGCAGGTTGGCCCAGGCGGGATTGAGGCTGCGCAGCGGCGTGCGCACGCCGTAGATGATGCGTTCGTCCGCGCGTTCGTCGGCGTAGGTCCCGAACAGGCGGTCGAACAGGATCAGGATGCCGCCGTAGTTGCGGTCGATGCAGTAGTCGTTCTGGCCGTGGTGCACGCGGTGGTTGGAAGGCGTAACGAACACCCGGTCCAGCCATCCGAGGCGGCCGACCATTTCGGTGTGCACCCAGTACTGGTACAGCAGGTCGAACCTCGTGGCCCAGCCGGTGCGTCCAGTAGTAACAGAAATCGTAGGCCAGCAATGCGCCCAGCCATACCCACACGCTGTTGGCGGGCAGCGAGGCAAAACGCCAGTGATCGTAGACCGCGGTGTAAATGCCCAGCATCGCCAGCTTGACGAACAGGCCGACCACCTGGCTCACCATGCCGAGGTGCAGGCTGGTGAGGGCGTCGGCGGTATCGTAGGCGGCCCATCCACGGCGGTGCGCTACCCATGCTTCGAGCAGGATGGTCAGCATGAAAACGGGAATGGCGAAGACGATAGGATTCACTTCGGGCCGGGGTCGTTTAAGTCCAAACGATTATGCCTATATCCATGCAAGATACACAAGAATTAACGGCAATGTTGAGGCTTGTGAAACACAAACAGGCCAGATTTACATTGATAGTTAATCCAGTTGCAGCCGGGGCTAGCCGGCCGAGTCCTACCGGATGCTACAGGCGGTATCGTCGCAGTGCACTTCCGGCTGCGCCACCGGTTCGGCGAGCAGGCGGCCGATCACTGCGCCGACCTGCATGTCGTCGGCGCGGCCGAAGTGGTTCAGCCGCAGCCGCCCTCGGCGATCGATCAGCAGCAGCGTCGGCGTCCCGCGCAGCCGGTACTGTTCCATCGTCAGTGGAATGGCGCCGCGTGGCGCCGGCTGGTCTATCGCCACCGGAAACTGGATGCGGTACTCGTGCACAAAGGCTTCCAGCGCCTTGGCCGTCATGACGTCGTGATGCTCGAACACGGAATGCAGTCCGATCACGGCGACGTCCTGCTCGTCGAAGGTGCTGCGTATCGTCTTGGCCTGCGGGATGCCGTGCGAAACGCAGCCGGGGCACAGCATCTGGAAGGCGTAGACGGCGACGACCTTGCCGCGCAGCTGACCTAAGGACAGCGGCTGCGAGGTGTTCAGCCAGGCCGCAACCTGGAGTTCGGGGGCGATAGCATGCATGGTTGCTCCTTATTTGGCGCGCAGTTTCACCGCAGGGAAGTCGACCGGCACCTTGAAGGCGACGTTGACGTAGTTGGTGAACAGGTTCAGCGCGATGTGGGCCATGATCTCGACGATGGCCTCGTCGTTGTAGCCGGCGATGCGCAGCGCCTCCACTTCCTCGTCGTCGACCTGCGCGCGGTTGCTGACGACGGCGACGGCGAAGCGCAGCGCGGCGGCGGTCTTCGGATCGGTCGACTGGGCGGCCTGCGCGGCGCTCATTTCTTCAGAGGTGGCGCCGGCGTTGCGGCCAAGGACGGTGTGCGCGGCCAGGCAGTAGTCGCAGGCATTGCGGTCGGCGATGGCGACGGCGATCTGTTCGCCCAGCTTGGCGTTGATCACGCCGCCGCTCAACGCGCCGAACGCGCCCCACATGCTTTTCAGCGCGGCGGTCGAATTGGCGACGGCCTTGAACATATTCGGCGTGGCGCCGAACGCGTCCTGGATTTGCGTCAGCAACTGTTGGCGTTCGCCGGTGGTGTCGGCAGGGGTGACGAGGGGGATGCGGTTCATGGTATTTCCTTTCAAGGGTTGAAAAGTACTGCGGTTAAAAACAAATGAGAACAAAATAGGACTCCTAACTATTATGGCCAAAAAAAATCTCAGGCAAATACCTTCCAGTTGCGCCGGCGCGTGGCGGGATCGGCGGGCACCTGTTCCGGACAGTCCATGCGCAGCAGCGACACCGACAGCGGCGCGTTCACCAGGGCGCAGTGATGCGGCGCCGGCTTGCCGGGATGGCGGTTGGCCTCAAAATACTGGCACGACAGGCAGGCCCGCATCTCGGGGAAGCGCTCGGTCTTTTGCAATTGCGCGATCAGCTTGAACAGGCCGGTCAGCAATTCGGCCTGCTGGGCGGCGGGCAGGGCGGCGGCGGCATCTTCGGCAAAGCTCAAGGCGCTGCCGATGCGGGCCGCCGTGGCGACGCCTTCATCGGTGAGGAATAGCGCGGTGGCGCGGCCGTCGTCCTCCGCCCTGGCCTTGTACAGCAAACCCTTGGACACCAGCGCCGACACCGAATCGCTGGCGCTGGCCGCGCTGATCGACAGCTGCGACGCCAGCCAGGACAGGCGTACACCCTGCTTGCGGCCTTGCAGCAGCTGAAGGATCTCGGCCTGCGCCGGATTCAGGTTTTCGGACGTGGCGAACTCCCACATACCGGAGCGCATCACACTGGCGATGCGTCCGATAGAGGTGATGATACGCGCTGAAACGTCCGGCGTATCCTGCCACGGCTTGTTAGGTTTGGTGTCCATGCTGTGCATTATACACAGGGATTTCGATTTAACAAGGACTCCTAACTAAAATCAGAATCCGACCGAAATTCCAGCGTAAAGCGTGCGGCGAGCACCGTATTGCGGCGCGCCCACGCCTACGCCGGAACCGTCGCGCAGCAGATAGGATTTGTCGAAGGCGTTGACCAGCGCCAGGCGGCCTTCGACATTGCCGATCGCTGTATTCTTCCAGTTGTGCGTCAGGGACAGGTTGACCGTGGTGTAGTGCGGCAGCGTGCCGGAGTTCGGCGCGGCGCCGTCGGGCGTCATGCGCAAGCCGCTGCCGTACAGGAAATCGCCGTTCAGCTGCGTCGCGCCCCAGTGGTAGTGGGCGCCGCCCGATACCGTGTAGGTCTGGTCGTGGTCGACGTAGATGTAGTGGTTGGCGATGTAGGCCAGTTCGTCCGGCCCGAACAGCGACTGGCCGGAGACGATGTTCTGGCCCTTGGCCTGCTGCGTGGTCAGGTTGAGGAAGCCGCCCCAGTTGGCGCGGTTGTACACGGCCGACAGCTCCAGGCCCTTGGCGTAGCCGCGGTCGTAGTTGAACGGCGACAGTATCAGCGCCTGGCCGAACTGGCCTTCGTCCAGCATGTTGCGGATTTTTTTGTAGTAGGCGTCGGCCGTCACGGTCAGCTGCTCGTTGACCTGGTGGCTCAAGCCGATGTCGTAGTAGTTGGTGCGCTCGGCCTTGACGTTGTCCGACAGCGCCACCTGCGGCGCATTGGTGGTGTCGGCGTATTTGTCGATGCTCGATTGCGCGGCCAGTTCCTGCGGCGGTGGCGTGAAGTAGCGCGAGTAGCCGGCATGCAGCGCCGTGCCCTTGGTGAGCTGGTAGGCCAGGTTGACGCGCGGGCTCCATTGCTGTTCCTCGACGAAGGCCGACACCTTGTCGAAGCGCAGGCCGTAGTTCAGCGTCAGCGGCGCGGCGATATGCCATTCGTCCTGCAGGTAGAAGCTGGACAGCTTGCCGGTCTTGCTGCTGTTGTCGATGATGGTGCGTGGATCGGTGCCGGCCTGGGCGCCGCTGTCGTCGGTGTCGAACACGGCGACCGCGTTGTCGCTGTGGGTGGTCTGGCGCGAGTACGCCAGGCCGGCGCGCACGGTGTGGCTGTCGTTCAGTTTATAGCTGGCGTCGAACTGGGCGCCGCTGGCGGAGTTGGAGCGCAGCGTGTTGGAAGCCACGCCGTTGTAGATCAAGTCACCCAGCGCATCTGGCGTGTAGTGCAGCTCCGAATACTGGTGGAAGGCCGACACCTGGTAATTCAGGTCGCCCACGCTTTTTTGCAGCGACAGCACCAGGAAGCGGTTCACTTCGCGCTGGCGCTCGTCCAGCTGCGAGGACGGCAGCTTGCTGGCGCCGGCGGCGGCGTCGCTTTGACCGGTGAGCGAGAAGCCCGGCGCCTGGTTCGGGTTGTTAGGAATCTGGAAGCGGCCGTTGTAGGTGCCGAACATCAGGCCCAGGCGGGTTTGCTCGTCCAGGAACCAGGAGAGGGCGCCGAAGGATTTGCTTTGTTTGGTGCGGTCGTGCAGCGAGCTGCGGTTCGGCAGCGGATTCTCGATGCCCAGCGCGTTCGACAGGTAGCTGCCGGACAGGTAGTAGTTAAAGGCGCCCTGGGTGCCGAAGAATTCCGCGCTCGGTTCGACGTAGTCGTTGCCGCCCGCCAGGACGCCGACGCGCCCGCCCGATTTGACCGTGCCTTCCTTGGTCTGGATGTCGACAATGCCCGACGTGCGCAGGCCGAATTGCGCCGGCAGCGCGCCGGTGATGAAGTCGGTCTGCTGGACGAAGCGGGTGTCGATCGACTGGCCGAAGCCGGTGATACTCTCCGGCAGCTGCACGCCGTTGACGCGGTACTGCACATTGGCGTGGTCGTCGCGCACGTGGATGGAGCCGGAGCCTTTCGAATCCTGGCTCACGCCCGGAAGGCGCAGCAGCACTTCATTGAACGGCGTGTTGTCGCCGCGGCCCAGCTGTTCGATCATGTGGCGGTCGATGGAGTAGACGGTGGTGCCGATGTTCGGCGACAGGTCGATGCGCGCGCTCTTCAGATGGGCGGCGGTCACTTCCACTTGCTGCATCGGGCTGTCGTCGGCGCTGGCGTAGTGGGCGCAGAAGGCGGCGGCCAGCAGCAGTGGAAGGGTGCGGAGTTGTGGTGTGCGTTGCATGGTAAATCCTTGAATGTTCAGGCGTGGCTAGCCTCCGGCCTGCGCGATCGTGTCGGGCAGGCGCGCGGCTGCGCGCACGGGGCGCAAAAGTGCGACCGTGTTGGACGTGACGAAAAAAACGTTACGAAAAAAAGCGTATCAGCAGGAGATGGCGGCAACGCCAGGCGGCGCGTGCGAGGGCGGGATGAGGAAGTCGATCCGGCGGGTCCGGATGGATCGCTGCGGGACAAGGGCGGGCAGGCTGACCAGCATTGCCACCGGCACCACCGCCAATGCCGGCGGTGGAACACCGGCCGGCATGTGCGCGATTACGCAAGCTGCGCAATCGTTTTGGGTGTCGGTGTAGGCATGCTTGTGCGAGCTCGCCCCGATCAATTGCAGCGACAGGAACACCAGCACGAACAGCATCAGGACGCGCTGGATGCGCGTCTGGCGATGTGAGGTGCCTATGGAGTGTGTGTGTGCATGCATGTCCTGATTTTACAGGGCTTCTGCGAAGTTCGCCAATGACTATCGCGCTAGGCTTCCGGCGCCGACCAGACCAGGTTCCACAGATGGCCGTCGATATCCTCGAAGCCCTGGTCATACATGAAGCCGTGGTCCTCTGGTGGATGCGGTATGCGGCCGCCAGCGGCAGCGGCCTTGGCGATCAGGCTGTCCACCTCTTCCCGGCTCTCGCAACTCAGGCAAATGACGACTTCATTGGCCTCCTTTGCATTTGCGAGCGGTTTGTCGATCAGGGACTTGAAGAAGGGTTCGGCCGTCAGCATGGCCTGGATGGTGCCGTCGACGATGTTCATGAACGCCGCCTGCTCGCCGCTAAAGCGCGGATCGAAGGAAAAGCCGAGCGCGGAAAAGAACGCCCTGGATTTGTCCAGGTCCTTCACTGGCAGGTTGAGAATGATCTGTTTGTTCATGGCATTTCCTTGGTTAAGGTGGAATGGGCAATCGGTGCTACACCCCTACGACGAGTGGCGGCAGCCAAAATCGACACGCTTACAAAAGAAAACCAGACTTTAAATCATCTGACAGCGGCTGTCAGCTCCACTCCGAGTTGCCGCAAATCAATGCTGGCCGATGGCGCCGTCGCCCACCAAGCCGCGCCGGGTGGCCAGCACCACCGCGTGCGTGCGGGCGGTGGCGCCGAGCTTGTCGAACAGGCCCTTGACGTGGGTCTTGACGGTGCCGACGCCGATACCCAGTTCGCGCGCAATCGACTTGTTGCACTGGCCTTGCGCCAGCAGTTGCAGCACGTCCGTCTCGCGGTTGGTCAGGCCGACGCGGGTGAAGCTGTCGGCCACGCAGCGGCTCAGGTCCGCGCTCAGGTAGCGCAGGCCGCGGCTGAGCGCGCGCACCGCCGCCGGCAGCTGGTCGGCGGCGCAGCTTTGCAGCAGGTAGCCGTGCACGCCGGCCATCATCGCGGTGCGCACTTCCCATTCGCGCGCCATCTGCGTGACGATCAGCACACGCACCGGCGCTTCGTTGTGATGGGGCGCGTTGGCCCGTTGGCGCATGTGCTCCAGCGCGCCCTTGTGGTCAAGGATGATGACGTCGGCCTGCGTCAGCTGCGGCTGCGCTGCGCCATGCGCGAGCTGCATGTCGCTCTCGGCGCCAAGCAGCGCGGCCAGGCCGGCGTTGATGATGGCGTCGCTGTGCGCGATCAGTACGCGCACCTTGATGTCCTGGTTGGCGAGGTTGCCGCCCATTGCGGTATGTGGCCAGTTTCTGGTATCCAGTCGCATCTCAATTCTCCCAAAATATGCACATTGAATTCGTTTGCTGTCCTGCGGCGGAAGGATAAACTGGATGAACTTTTTTGCCACGCCCCGATACGGGGGCGGTAGCCTACCTAGAAAGGGTTATTGCGGCGCGCCTACCCCAAAAGAGTGAGCAAACGAGGATCATTACCGGTGATGGCAAGCGCGCCCCGGCCCCTTAAACTGTGGACATGCAGTTTCACCCCTGATCTGAGGAATTCCCCATGTCCAAAATGTATATCGTATCCTTGGCCGTTGGCCTGCTGGTTGGCTTAATCTATGGCTTCCTGAACGTGCGTTCGCCGGCGCCGCCGGTGATTGCGCTGGTCGGCCTGCTGGGCATCCTGCTCGGCGAGCAGCTGCCGCCGTTGCTGCGCCAGTGGTGGCAGCCGGCGGCCAAGCAAGTCTCGTGGATCGAGCAGCAGGTCAAGCCGCATTGCTTCGGCCAATTGCCGACCGCGCAAAAGAATGACGAAACCAAGGGGAACGCATGATGAGCCAAGACTTGAGTCCGCAGCCCGACCTGATACTGCACCGCGGCCTGTTCACCACGCTGGACCGCAGCAATCCGCACGCCGAGGCGGTGGCCATCAAGGACGGCCGTTTCACCCACGTCGGCCGCGCCAACGAGATCCTGGCGCTGGCCGGCCCGCGCACCAAGGTGATCGACCTGCAAGGCAAGCGCGTGCTGCCCGGCCTGATCGACAACCACTGCCACATCATCCGCGGCGGCTTGAATTTCAACCTGGAGCTGCGCTGGGACGGCGTGCGCAGCCTGGTCGACGCGATGGCCATGCTGAAGGCGCAGGTCGCGATCACGCCCGCGCCGCAATGGGTGCGCGTGGTGGGCGGCTTCACCGAACATCAATTCGCCGAGAAGCGCCTGCCGACCATCGATGAACTGAACGCGGTGGCGCCGGACACGCCGGTGTTCATCCTGCACCTGTACGACCGCGCGCTGCTCAACGGCGCCGCCTTGCGCGCCGTTGGCTACACCAAAGACACGCCGGAACCGCACGGCGGCCAGATCCTGCGCGATGGCGCCGGCAATCCCACCGGCCTGCTGCTGGCCAAGCCGAATGCGGCCATCCTGTACCAGACGCTGTCGAAGGGCCCCAAGCTGCCGCTGGAATACCAGGTCAACTCGACCCGCCACTTCATGCGCGAACTGAATCGCCTCGGCGTGACCGGCGCCATCGACGCCGGCGGCGGCTTCCAGAATTATCCCGAGGACTACCAGGTGATCCAGCAGCTGTCGGACGCCAAGCAGCTGACGATACGCCTGGCCTACAACCTGTTCACGCAAAAGCCCGCGCAGGAAAAGGAAGACTTCCTGAACTGGACGCAAAGCGTCAAGTACCAGCAGGGCGACGAATACTTCCGCCACAACGGCGCCGGCGAAATGCTGACCTTCTCGGCGGCCGACTTCGAGGACTTCCGCCAACCGCGCCCGGACATGCCGGAGACGATGGAGGACGACCTGGAAGGCGTGGTGCGCGTGCTGGCGCAGAACCGCTGGCCGTGGCGCATGCACGCCACCTACGACGAAACCATCAGCCGCGCGCTGGACGTGTTCGAGCGCGTCAACCAGGACATCCCGCTGGCGGGACTGAACTGGTTCTTCGACCATGCCGAAACCATCTCCGACCAGTCGATAGACCGCATCGCTGCGCTGGGCGGCGGCGTCGCCGTACAGCACCGCATGGCGTACCAGGGTGAGTACTTCGTCGAACGCTACGGCCACGGCGCTGCCGAGGCCACGCCGCCGGTCAAGAAAATCCTGGAGGCCGGCGTGAAGGTCTCGGCCGGCACCGACGCCACCCGCGTGGCCTCGTACAATCCGTGGGTGTCGCTGGCATGGCTCATCACCGGCAAGACAATGGGCGGCATGCAGATGTACCCCCGCGCTAATTGCCTGGACCGCGAAACGGCGCTGCGCATGTGGACCGAGAACACCACCTGGTTCTCCAACGAAGTGGGCAAGAAGGGCCGTATCGAAGCGGGCCAGCTGGCCGACCTGATCGTGCCGGACAAGGACTTCTACGCCTGCGCCGAAAGCGAGATCGCCGACATGACGTCGCGCCTGACCATCGTCGGCGGCAAGATCGTCTACGCGGCCGGCGAATTCGCCAGCTACGACGAACCGCCGCCGCCGGCCATGCCGGATTGGTCGCCGGTGCGGCGCTTCGGCGGCTATGCAGGCTGGGGCGAACAGATCGGCAACAACCGCGCCGCGCTGAAGGAACTGGAACAGCGCAAGCGCGAACAGCAGCAACTGCGCCAGCAGCAGGCGGCCTGCGGTTGCGCCAACCAGTGCAATGTCCACGGCCACCAGCACGCCAGCGCGTGGGCCAGCAAGCTGCCGACATCGGACCTGAAGAGCTTCTGGGGCGCGCTGGGTTGCGCCTGCTGGGCGGTGTGATGGCGGCGCCGTTCCAACCGCTGTTGAAGCCACTCGGCGCACCATGGCTGCGCTGGATCTTCCTGCTGCTGATCTGTGCCGCCTATCTGCAAGGCGGCATCAACAAGCTGCTGGACTTCCCGTCGGCCATCGGCGAGATGCGGCACTTCGGCCTGTCGCCGGCCGGCCCGATGGCCGCGCTGGTGATCGCCGGCGAACTGGGCGCCTCGCTGATGATCTTGTGCGGCTACTACCGCTGGCTGGGCGCCGGCTACCTGGCCGCGTTCACGCTGATGGCCACCTTCGTCGCCAACCGCTACTGGGAAATGGCCGGGCCGGAACGCTTCATGGCGGCCAACGGTTTCTATGAGCACCTGGGCCTTGCCGGCGCCTTTCTGCTGGTGGCGTGGCACGATATCCAGAAGGAGGCCTGATGGAGCGTGGCGAAACTAAACAAAGCATGGCGCTGGGCTTCCTGGCCGGCTATGTCGATACGCTGGGCTTCGTCGGCCTGTTCGGATTGTTCACGGCCCACGTCACCGGCAACTTCGTGCTGATCGGCAGGGCCATCGCGCGGCCGTCGCCGGACATCTTGCTCAAGCTGCTGGTGTTCCCGGTGTTCGTGCTGTTCGTGGCACTGGCGCGCTTGCTGATACTGCATTGGGAGCGCACCGGCAGCCGCCAGCTACGCAACAGCTTTTTGCTCCAGGCCTTGCTGATGGCGGGCAGCGTCGCCAGCGCCTGGGTGGGCGCGCCCATCGATGCGCCCAATGCGCCGTTGACTTTGTTGACCGGCATGCTGTGCGCGGGCGCGATGGCGGTGCAAAACGCCTACGGCAAACTGCTGCTGGGGAAGACGGCCGCCACCACCGTCATGACCGGCAACGTGACCCAATTGGTGATCGATCTGGTGGACACGCTGCGCGGCGACGCCGACGCGCACGGACGCCTGAAGAAGCTGGCCTGGCCGGTGCTGGCGTTTGCCGCGGGTTGCATCAGCGGCGCGCTGGCCTTCATGCAGGCCGGCTTTAACGGCCTGCTGCTGCCTTGCGTGCTGCTGGTCTGGCTGGCCGGCGCGGCCAGCGACTAGATCGACATGATGCCGCGCTTGAGGGCGATCGTCACCGCATGGGTGCGATCGTTCGCGGCCAGCTTGGACAGCACGTTCTTCATGTGCGCCTTCACCGTCTCTTCCGATATCGACAGCCGTTCGGCGATGCGCCGGTTGGAATGGCCGTTGGCGGCATGACTCAACACTTCCGTCTCACGCGCGCTTAACGGACCCTGGCCCATGTGCTGGGCCAGTTCCATCGCGATCTCCGGCGGGATGCGGCGCTGCCCCTGGTGCACGCCGCGTATCGTATCGAGCAATTCCTTGCGCAAGGTACTCTTCAACAAAAAGCCCGCGGCGCCGGCCTGCACGGCGCGCAGGATCTGCACGTCGCCTTTGTAGGTGGTCAGCATGACGACGCGCGCGCTGGGATGCGCGCGCCGTATCGCTTGCAGCGCGTTGACGCCGCACATCTCCGGCATGACGATGTCCATGATGGTGACGTCGGGCCGCAGGGCCTCGTGCTGCTCGACGGCCTCGCGGCCGTTGCTGGCCTCGCCGACCAGGCGCATGTCGTCCTGGCTGGCGATGGCTTCGCCCAAACCCGTGCGCAGCAAGGGATGGTCATCCACCACCAGCACGCTGATGGGGCGAGGGATGTCACGCATTTCCATGTCGGCCAGTTTAACGCAGCTGGGTGTAATTTACCGGCACCCACTGGTAAGCCTTGCCGCTGCTGCGCAAGTGGCCCAAGCCAGGGAAGGGCAGGTGGGCCGCGCCTATCAGTTCGCTATCCTTGGCGGCCGCCGTGAAGACTTGCTTGCGGGCGTAGGCGGCGGCCTTCGGATCGGTGTCGAAGCCGATGGTCACTTCCGGATGGTCGAACTGGACGGCGCCGGCGTGGATCAGATCACCCGCCACCACCAGCTTCTTGCCTTTGCTCTCCACCATGTAGCTGATGTGGCCCGGCGTGTGGCCATAGCTGGCGATGGCGCGGATGCCCGGCGTGATCTCGTTGGCGCCGTTGAACGGTTGCAGGTGCTGGTTGGCGACGTAGGGCGCGAGCGACGTCATCGCGCCTTGGAAGAAGCCCTTGCTGTCGGCCGGCGCCTTGTCCATATTGGCCTGGCTGAGCCAGAAGTCGCTGTCGTGCTTGTCGGCGCGGATGGTGGCGTTGGGGAAGACCGCCTGGCCGTTGGCCGCAAGGCCGCCCACGTGGTCCGGATGCATGTGGGTGATCAGCACTTCGTCGACCTGTTCCGGCTGGTAGCCCGAGGCTTTCAGGTTGGCCAGCAGCTTGCCCAGCGTCGGGCCGAACAGGTTGCCGGCGCCCGCGTCGATCAGCACCAGCTTGGCGCCGGTGTTGACCAGGTAGCCGGTGACCGAGGTCTCCACCGGGTTGCCCAGATAGGCGCGGGCCAGTTCCTGGTCCGTCTTGGCCGCAGGCTGCTGTAGCAGTTTGTTCATCGGCAGGTCGACGGTGCCGTCGCTGATCGCGGTCACTTCAAAATCGCCCAGCATGATACGGAAGAATCCGGGCGCGTTGGTGCCGGCCAGCGGCGCGGCGGCCATGGCGGGGGCACTGAAGGTGAAAGCCAGGGCGGCGGCAAGCGGGCTAAGTTTACGGAATAGTTGCATAAAAGTCCTCGTTAATGAATTTACTAAACATAGTATGCATCTTTGCAAAAAATGGCACAATATACAATAATGCAAATGAAATTTGCGTGAATTGCAAAGAGGGGAAGTGAAATGATCGAATGCCTGAAGTGCCTGTTGGCGGTGGTGGAGTACGGCAGTTTGTCGCGCGCGGCGGCGGAGCTGAAGATGGCGGTGTCCTCGGTATCGCGCAAGCTGGATGCGCTGGAGGCCGAAGTGGGGGCACGCCTGCTGCTGCGCAGCTCGCGGCAGATGTTGTTGACCGACGCCGGCGAACGCTTCCTGCCGCGTGCCCGCAACATCCTGGCCGAACTGGCCGAAGGCAAGGCCGCCGTGCAGGAGCTCGACAGCGAACCGCGCGGCCTGCTGACGGTGACGGCGCCTGCCGCCTTCGGCCGCCTGCACGTGGCGCCGGCCATCGCCGAATTCCTGCTGCACTGTCCGCTGCTGGAAGTGGAGCTGCACGTCAGCGACGACATCGTCGACCTGTCCGCGCGCCGCGTCGATGTGGCGGTGCGCGCCGGCGTGCTGCCCGACAGCGGCCTGGTGGCGACCCGGCTGGCGATCCAGCACCGCGTGGTCAGCGCCAGCCCGGCCTATCTGGAACGCCACGGCTGGCCGCAAACGCCGCTGGACCTGCTCGACCACCAATGCCTGACCGTGACCGGGCGCTCGGCGCCGCGCGGTTGGTGGCGCTTCGATGGCGTGAACCAGAACCAGCCGCTGGCCGTCAAGGGCAAGCTGCGCTGCGACGACACCGACTCGCTGCTGCACGCGGCCATTGGTGGCGCGGGGCTGGTGCATCTGGCGAACTGGCTGGTGAGCGACGCCATCGTCGCCGGCCAGCTGGTGCCGGTGTTCCCGATGGCGCCGGTGGTGCGCGGCGCCGCATCGGGCAGGCGCGACCCGTACGAGTCCGCAGTGCACGCCGTGCACATGCCGGGCCGTTCCAACCAGGCCAAGGCCCAGCTGTTGATACGTCATTTGAAGGAGTATTTCGGCGATCCGCCGTATTGGGATCTTGCGATGGAAGCTGCCGGGGCGGGCGAACGCCGCGCCCCGTGAGGTGAAATGCCGGCCGGGCTTAGTCCCAGTCGCCACCACCGCCGCCGCTGTCGCCGCCACCACCGCTGCTGCCGGAGTCGTCCCAGCCGCCGCTGACGCCGAAGTCGTTGCCGCCCATGTCATCGCGGCGCAGCAGTTCGTCGCGTGATGGATCGTCGTACACGATGTCGTTGCGCGGCTGGCTGCTGTTGCCCGAATCGTGGTTGCCGCCGGTGAACTGGCGCGCCAGCGCTTCACCCGCGACGATACCCGCGCCTACCGCCGCACCGGTCGCCAGGCCGCCCATGATGCGCGAGCCCATGCCGCTACCTTGTTGCGGCTGGCCGTAACCGGGCTGCGGATAACCCTGCTGCGGATAAGCGCCTGGCGCATAGCCGGGCGCCGGTGCGCCGCCGGGGTTGAAGCCGGCCGGATTGTTGTAGCCGTCGTTCTGCTGCGCGTTACGGCGCGCCATGAAGCGCGTCGCCAGCCAGATAAAGCCGATCAGGCCGCCACCCAGGATCAGGATGGTGCCCCAGGGGATGCCGCTGCTCTGCGGCGCGCCGTAGTTGCCGTTGCTGTAGCCGGCGTTGCTGCGGGCCGGCTGCTGTTGCGAATAATTGGCTTTCGGCTTCTGGCCGTCGGCCAGCAGCGTGCGCAGCTTGGCCAGCGCGCCTGGATTCACCTTCGGCAAGCCGGGCGACAGGCGTTCGGCCGTCGCCAGCTCGCCCTGTGCGGCGGCGAACTTGCCTTGCTTGGCCAGCAGCTCGGCCTCCACGAAGTGCGCGGTGGCGCTGTTCGGGTGAGCCTTCAGGACTTGGTCCATCAGCGCCTGGGCATCGGTGTACTTGCCTGCTTCGGCGGCGACATAAACATCGTGTATCGTGGGTTCGGCCGCAAACGCCGGCATCGCCAGCGCCAAAGCGCCGGCCAGCAGGGTCATACGTGCGAAAGATTTTGCCGTCATGTCAGATCTCCTTGTAAGACAGGCTGAATATAGTGGCAGTTTACGCCATTTTCAAGCCCTGCGCGGTACGTTGGCTAACGGATGGCGTTGGAGCGCCCACTGCGGCCAGCACCGTGTCGGCGATGAGGTCGGCCGTGGCGGCCGATAAAGTCCAGCCCAGGTGGCCGTGGCCGGTGTTGTAAAACACGGTGGGCGCCTTGCCCCGGCCCACGCGCGGCATCAGGTTCGGCATCATCGGACGCAGGCCGGCCCACGGCGTGACGTCGCGCGTGCAGATGCCTGGGAAGCATTGTTGCACCCAGTTGTGCAGCGGCGCGATGCGGTCGGCGCGAATGTCGCGGTTGTAGCCGTTGAACTCCGCCGTGCCGGCCACGCGCAGGCGGTCCGCGCCCAGGCGGCTGGCGACCAGTTTGGTGGCGTCGTCGACCAGGCTGACGTTGGGCGCGGCGGCCTGGCTGGCGGCGTCGTGCAGGTGCACGGTGATCGAATAGCCCTTGACCGGGTAGACGTTGACGCGGTCGCCCAGCATGGCCGCCAGTTCGCGGCTGGCGGTGCCGGCGCAGACCACCACCGCATCGTAGCGCCGGGTATCGTCGGCGCCGTCCTGGGTGGTGGTGATGAAGGCGCCGTTGGCGTCGGCGCGCACTTGGCTCACGTGCTGCTCGAAGCGCAGGTCCACGCCCAGCCGCTGCGCCGCTTGCGCCAGGCCGGCGGTGAATTTATGGATGTCGCCGGAGCTGTCGCTTTCGGTGTAGTGGCCGCCGTAGAACTGGCCGGTCAGCGTGGGTTCGAGGGAGCGCATCTCCTCTGGCGTGACGGCGCGGCGCGGCAGGCCGCCTTGCGCCAGCAGCCGCGATACCTCGGCCGCGTGTTCGAAATCGGCGCGGTCGCGATGGATGTGCAGGATGCCCGCGCGCTTGTGGTTGAAGTCTATGCCTTCCTGCGCGGCCCAGCTGAACAGATGCTCGCGCGCGGACACGGCCAGCCTGGTGGTGGCGATGGTGTTGTCGCGGTAGTGGGGCAGGGCGGCGATGAACTCGGCGAACCAGGACAGCTTATGCCAGCTGGGTTTCGGACTGACCAGCAGCGGCGCATCGTTCTTCAGCATCCACTTCAGGCCTTTGACGATGGTGCTGCGGTGGTTCCAGGCTTCGGCGTTGGAGGCGGACAGCTGGCCGCCGTTGGCGAACGAGGTTTCCATCGCGGCGTAGCGATGGCGCTCCAGCAGCGTGACGGCGTAGCCTCTTCTGGCAAGCGCGTAGGCAGTGGTGACGCCGGTGACGCCGCCGCCGATGATGGCTATGGTTTTCATCCGAATCTATTAAAAGTTTCCCGCGTAGAGGGGAGAGTTTAGCATCTTGAAGTGGCGTCGGCTCCGGAAGCGGACTAGACTAGGAAAAAAGAAGGAGAAAACAATGGGGCGCATCCGTTTGCTGCTTGTTGTGCTTGGCGCTAGCCTGATCAACGCTTGCGGTGGGGGCGGCGGCGGATCAGGGGGCAACACCCAACCTTTCGTTCCTGTGCCGTCGAACACCGCCGCCGGCACGGTCATGTTCAAGGGCGCGCCGCTGGCCGGCGCCACCGTGACGGTCTACGAGACCAATAGTAACCGCGTCTACGCAACCCTCACCACTGACGCCAATGGCAATTACAGCGTTGGCGGCCTGGGCACTTCCTGCACCATGTCCTGCATTATCAACTACCATTTCTTCGCCTCGAAGGCCGGATACGCGTTCAATCCGTTCATGGCGACGAATGTGTCGGGCGACCGTTCCGCCTATCTGTGGGATCCATCGCCAAAAAATTGGTACGCCAATAGCGGCGCTTCCGTCACGCGGGCCGGCTACAACGGTTCGTTTTCGAATCCCAATGGCGGTTCCGGCATCATGTTCAACGTCGTTAATTTGAACTCGACAGTTAATAATTCCATCACCGGCGCCAACTTCAATGCCTACGACGGCAGCAATCCGTTGGTGAGCATCGCCTCGACGGGGCAATCGAACAGCTACGTTGCCGGCGACGATGGGGCACTGAAAAAAGGCGTGGCCTTTCCGGGCAGGCGTTACACCGATAATCAAGACGGCACGGTCACCGACAACTTGACCGGCCTGGTCTGGTTGAAAAACGCCGGTTGCTTAAGTCCCGCGCTATGGGCGAACGCGCTGACAGAGGCCAACCAGTTGGCCAGCGGCGCGTGCGGATTGACGGATGGATCCAAGGCCGGCGATTGGCGCTTGCCTAACCTGGTGGAGCTTGAAAGCCTGGTCGACGTCTCCGCCAGCAATCCGGCGCTCACTGCCGGCAACCCGTTCACGTCCGTATCGACAGGCATCTACTGGACCTCGACCAGCTACTACGGCGGCCAGGTGGGTTCGCCGAACGCATGGGCGATCCGCATGCTGGACGGGCGCCATATCAACGACACCGCCAGTTCGAATCTCAACATCAAGACGACCTCGACAAATGCGGTGTGGGCGGTCAAGGGCACGAGCACTGGCGCGGCCAAGTTGCAGGCGACGGGGTTCTATGTTTTCTACGCTAACGGCGATGACGGCGCCCTGGAGAAGGGGGCGCCGCTACCCGCGCCACGCATGCGCGACAACGGCAACGGCACGGTAACGGACACTGCCACCGGCCTGGTCTGGTTGAAGAAAGCGGATTGCATTCAACAGAGCTGGGCGGCGGCTCTCGGCACGATCAGCACGCTTGCCAGCGGCCAGTGCGGCCTGACCGATGGTTCCGTCGCAGGCGCGTGGAGAATGCCGAACCGGAAAGAGATGCAGAGCCTGGCCGATCGTGCGCAGGGCAATATGGCGGATTATTTTAACGAGTCGTTTAACAGTTCTGCGGCGGGCATCGCCTCCCAGCCCGCCAGCTTCTCCAACTTTGCGACGTTTCAGTATTATTGGACGTCGTCCACCAATGCGGCCAGTCCGGGCGATGCGTGGAGCGTGTTCAGCTGCGACTTTGGCGTCTACAACATCCCCAAAGGAAATGCCGGGTATGCGCTGGCAGTTCGCTGACGTTGGTGCTTAGTCATCCAGCCCTTTGCCCTTGAGGATATGCGGGACGCATTTCTCCACGCGCGACTCGCGGGTCTTGGCTTGCTTGGCCGAGGAGAAGTGCAGCAGGTAGCCGCGTTGCCGGCCAGGCGTCAGGGCGGCGAAGGCTTCTTGCAGTTCGGGTGATTCTTCCAGCCTGTTCAGGAATTCTTCCGGCATGGCGAATTCAGCGGTTTTCTTGAATTCCACTTGCGCGCCGGACTGTTCCACCTTGATGGCTTCGCGGATGTAGGCCTTCAAGGTCGACGCCATCTTGGTGATTTCTTCGGCGCTGGTGAAGCGGATCTGGCGCCCCGCCTGCACGTTCTCGGTTTGCTGGATCAGGATGCCCTTGGGGTCCTGCATCAGCGCGCCTTTGAAGAACAGCAGCGCGCAGTATTCCTTAAAGCCGTGGATCAGCACGATGTTCTGGTCCCCGAGCGTGTAGCAAGGATGGCCCCATTTGAATCCCTCGCTCAGATCACAGTCGAGGACGATGGCGCGCAGCTTCTTGTATGCGTCCTGCCATTGACCGGGCTTGCTGACGTATGCATCAACCTTGGAATTCAATGTCTTCTCTGTCATGGTGTCCTCGCTGGTATCAACAGTGGCAAAAAGATAATTATACCCGCGAGGTGCGTGGGAATCTGTGAGTTTTTCATCATGGCAAAATGTTATGCTGCTGCCGGCCAAGATCCGCCGTTCACCAAATTAAATTGAAATTCTCATATGAATTATGACCCCCTTATCGAATTCATTGACGCGCCCATCGAGATTGATCAATCGACGGTGACTTTGGTTCAGAACGAGGACACCGAAGGGCGCGAACATTTCGGCACTGAGCTGGACTTAGGTATCGAAAGTTCAGATGGTCTGCTTGCTGCCTACTTGGGCGGAATCTGACTATGCTGCATATTTTGCTTGCGACATACTTGTTAATCATCGGTCCATCGCTCAACATGTGGCGCAGTCTATACCCGAAGAAAGATAAGCCGCCTCGTGCGCTAATGCTTCGTTATTGGTCCATGAGCTGGCCGGTGTTGGTGATGCTGGGAGTTCTTTTGATTGGCTCATGGCAAGCGGGTTACACCGTTCGCGACATCGGGTTTGATATGCCCCTGTCGGACGCAGGTGCGTGGGGCCTGGGCTTTTCTGCGCTGCTGTTGGGTGGGATTTTCGTCGCCGGGAGCATTATTGAGCAGCGTTACACGGCGGAGACCCGCGCCAAGAACGAGCGCAAGCTATTGGACTCGCCCTTCCCGTGGCCGCATACAGCTGCCGAAACCGCAGCCTTTGTCGTCAGCATGACGCTCATGACCGCCGGATGGGAGGTCCTCTACCGCGGTTTCATTTTGCTGTTTCTAACGCCTAGCGTTGGTTTGCCAATCGCTGTCACAGTCTCTGCTTTTGCTTATGGCGTAGGTCATGGCTACCAGTCTGCCAAGCAGTTGATGGCGTCGATTGTGTCTGCATTTGTCTTTACGATTGCCTATGCTTTGACCAACAGCCTATGGTGGTTAATCGTCATCCATGCGGGTTTGCCGCTGAGCGTAGTGCCGGCAGCGTTGCGAGCATATCGCCGTAATAAAATAGAGATCCTAAATACCGCGACATAGGGAGAAGTGGGGGCAATTCCGGCAATGCATATTATGAAAATAAAGATTTCCGAGGTAAAAGACTTGAGTAGTCCGATTGCGCACTTGTTGCCCGTGCAGTCGGTAAGGCAGTTAGGTTCGTATATAGCCTGCACGCTAGTTGGCTTTTTCATCTTTCAACTAATATTAATGGCCCTGAGACTGCCATTGGCGCCCCCGCTTGTGCTTGTAGGGGCATTTATGGGTTCTTCAGTGATATTGAGCTTGACGCTGCCGGCAAGATTCTATGTTGAGGTAGAGTCGATTGATGATTGCCTAAATTTACGAACCGATATGGCAACGCGCATTGTTAAATATGGATATCAACAAGGCGATGCCGGAAATTCTACTACCAGTTATTTCAAGTCTCGGCTGCCATCGATTCTTTCGTGGGAGGAGAACTCGATAACGCTGGAAGTCAACGACAAAATAATAATTGTTACAGGACCGGTTCTTATGATGCGTATGCTGCGTGGAAATTTAAAAGGGAACCACTGAAGCCACAGGGCGGCAGCTGGCTGCCGCCCCGTCATTAACTCAGGCCTTCTTAACCCCGCTGATATACCCGTCCACCACCGTCGGCAGCACCGTCAGGGGCACGCCGCAGCTTTGCACCAGCGCGTCGTTGAAGCCGGCCAGGTCGAACTTGCCGCCCAGCGAGGCCTTGGCGCGTTCGCGTTGGCGCAGGATTTCGTTGTGGCCCATCTTGTAGCCGCAGGCCTGGCCCGGCGACACGCAATATCGGTCGATCTCGCTGGTCATCGCCTGCAGGCCGCGCCCGGTGTTCTCGACCAGGAAGTGGATCGCCTGCTGGCGCGTCCACTTCATCGCGTGGATGCCGGTATCGACCACCAGGCGGCAGGCACGGAACTGCTGCGCCTGCAGATAGCCGATCTGGCTGAACGGATCGTTGGCGTACAGGCCGAATTCGTCGACCAGTTGTTCGGCGTACAACGCCCAGCCTTCTGCGAAGGCATTAAACCCCATCAGCGACGAAATCAACGGCAGCTCGTCGTGATGTTCGGCCAGATACGCGCCTTGGAAGGCGTGGCCCGGCAAGCCTTCGTGCGCGGTCAGCGTGGCCAGCTCGGACTTCGGCCACAGCCTGGTCGATTTCAGGTTGATGTAGTAGATCGCCGGACGCGAGCCGTCCAGCGAGGCGAAGTTCATATACCCCAGCGCGGCGCCGGCTTCGATATCGACCGGCACGCGCTTGATCTGCAGCGGCACCTTCATGTCCATGTGCGAGATCTTTGGCATCAGTGCGCGCACGGCGTTGACGCGCTCATTGCAATAGGCGATCAACTGTTCGCGGCCCTGATCGTTGTCTGCGTAGAAGCGCTTGGGGTCCTTGGCCAGCGCCTGCAAGCGCGCGCCCACCGTGCCTTGCGTGATGCCCTGCGCTTTGAGGATGGCGTGGATGCGCGCCTGCAGCTGCTTGTTCTGTTCCAGTCCGATCGCATGGATCTCGCTGGCGCTATGGCTGGTGGAGGTTCCCAGCTTGAGCGCCCATTCGTAATACGCTGCGCCATCCGGCAGGCGGTGCACGCCGGCGACGCTGGTCGCCTTGGCGGTGGCCTTGGCGAAGGCGGCGATCTGCCGGTCCAGCGCCGGATAGACCGCGCTTTCCACCAGCTTGGCGGCGCGTGGGTTCCAGTCGCCGGCAATGCCCAGCTTCCCGGTGCGCTCGCCGATCGAGGTGACCAGCTTTTGCGCGGCGACGGCGGTCTTGCGGTATTGCTTCAACTGGCCCAGGGCGGTGCGGGCGATGAAGTCCGGCGGCATGATGCCTTGCCCGGCCTGGTCGATGATGCGGGCGGTTTCCTGGTCCAGCATGCGCGCCATGCCGGCCACGCGTTCGAGGTAGGCCTCGGCGTCGGCGGCGTTGGCGATCTGGTGCTGCGAATCGAGGAACTCGGGGATGCGGGTCAGCGCGCCGTCCTGCTGCGTCACGGGGAAGGGCGCGGTGCCGCCGAAGAAGCCGCTGGCGGCGCCGCCGAAGGAAAAGCGCAAACCGGCCACGCCTTCGGTGGCGGCATAGCGCACGGTGTCGTAACGGATCTGCGCCTCGGCGCCGAGGGCGTTGCGGTCCAGCGCGGACAGGCGGCCCAGCATGGACTTGACCTGCGCGGCCCAGGCGGCGTCGCCGGCCGGGGACAGGTCTTCCAGTTGCGCCTTCAGGCCGGCGCGCTCGCCCTTGTCGACGCCCAGCGAGGTGGCGCTGGTCGGCGCCAGCCGCAGAATCTCGTCGGCGAAGTTCTCCAGCAGCGTGGATAACCGGGCGTCGGCCGGCGCGGCTTGCGCCAGCGCGAAGCCGGGCAGCGCGCTCATTGCAGTGGCGGACAAGGCGGACAGCAACAGGTCGCGGCGGGAGAAATTCTGAGGCTGATTGGTCATGACTTCCTTTATGGGCGGGCTAAGAATTCGCGCGAGGACGACCTTAGCCCGACGCCGGGAAGCGTGTCAATCAGTTTTGTCGGGGGCGAAGCGCAAGTGATAGTGTTCCACCAAGTTGCGCAGGGTGTCGAGTTCCTGGCGCGGCAGGGCCAGCGCCACGTGCATGTCGGGGCGGATCAGGTAGGCGGCGTCGCGCAGCAGGCCGGCGTCGGCGGCGGCATCGCTCCATGGGTAGACCTGCAGCGGCAGCGACACTTCGCGCGCGGCGGCGCCCAGCAAGGCCGATGGCTGGCCGTAGACATGCAGCTGCCAGTCCAGCGTCTGCAGCGCGCTGAAGTTGTCCTCGCCGTCCGGCTGCGGCACCCACGGCAGGCGATCGCCGCCGATCACGTCGCCGGCGCGGCCTGCGCTCAGGTGGCTGTCGGGATAATGGATCTGCACCTGCGACAAAGTCTTGAACAGTGTGCGGCGCGCAGCCGCAAAGCCGGCCAGCACCGGGAACACATGCGGCACCAGCCAGCCGCGCAGCAGCTGGCCGCCGGCGCCCTGCGAGACGATCATTTGGAAGGCGCGGTCGGTGGTGGCCACCAGCTTGCGGGCGAAGACGATGCGCTCGGCCTGATAAGTGTCGAGCAGGGTGGAATCGGCGCGGCCTTGCAGCACCTGGGCCAGTTTCCACGACAGGTTGACGGCGTCGCCGATGCCGGTGTTCATGCCTTGGCCGCCGGCGGGGCTGTGGATGTGGGCCGCATCGCCACCGAGAAAGCAGCGGCCGGAGCGGAACTGCGACGCCACCCGGTGATGCACCCGGTAGGTGGAGAACCAGTTGACCTGTTCCACTTTGATGCCCAACAGCGGTTCCAGCACGCCGCGCACGTCTTCAAAGCCCGGCTCGGGCAGCGCTTCCGCCAGCGGTGGCATGATGCCGATCAGCCGCTGCATGCCGCGCGAGCGCACCGGCAGCATCAGCGCAAAGGTGTTGGCGCCGATGTGGCCGACCAGGTCGCGATTCTCCGGGCCGGAGGTTTTGACATCGGCCACGTAATACAAATGTTCGTAGGTGCCGCCGCTGAAATCGAACTTCAGCGATTCACGCACACGGCTGCGGGCGCCGTCGCAGCCGCACAGGTAGGCGCTGCTGCAGGCGATGCGATCGCCGTCGCGCTCCAACACGGCGCGCACGCCCCATTCGTCCTGCGTGAACGATTCCAGCTCGGTGTTCCATTCGACCTCCACGCCCAGGCCCTTGAGTTGCTCGACCAGGAAGCGCTCGTGGTCGTCCTGCGGGAAGGCCAGCACGAAGGGATAGGGACTGAGGCCGGCGCCGATGTCCTTGAGCGGCAGTTCAGCGACTTCTTCGCCGCCCTCGCGCAGGTGGATGGCTTCGATCTTGATGCCGAGGTTGACGACGACGTCGGCAAAGCCCAGCTGGCGGTAGAACTCCAGTGTGCGCGCATGCACCGCCATCGCGCGCGAAGCCTGGCCAGGGCCGCTGTTCTTGTCGATGATGCGTACGGCCACTCCGTGCCGCGCCAGGCGGATAGCGAGTACCAGGCCGGTGGGACCGGCGCCGACGATGAGGACTTGAGGGGCCATGCGACGAGTCTACATCCGGCGTCGAATGGGGTGCGTTCAATTGAATATGAGCTTAAGAAACGGCTGTTAATATGCAAAACATTGCTTAACTTACACCTGCGCACCATGACTGTTTTTGCCACCCGCCGTGCCCTGATCCTGGCGCTTGCCGCCGCTCCCTTCGCCCGCGCCGCCGATTTGCTGGATTCCGCCCCGGCCTCCGCGCCGCATTCGGCGGCGTCGCTGCTGGCCAGGCTGGAGGGCGAATCGGGCGGCCGCCTGGGCGTGGCCGCGCTGAACACCGCCGACGGCCGCCAACTGCTGCATCGCGCCGACGAGCGCTTCCCGTTTTGCAGCACCTTCAAGATGATGCTGTCCGCCGCCGTGTTGGCCAGGGAGCCGGCACTGCTGAGGAAGCGTGTGCGCTACACGAAAAAAGACCTGGTGACATACTCGCCCATCACCGAAAAACATGTCGGAAAAGGCATGACGGTGGCGGCGCTGTGCGAGGCCACCATCCAGACCAGCGACAACACGGCGGCCAACCTGCTGATGCAGCAAATCGGCGGACCGGCCGCAGTGACGGCCTTCGCGCGCTCGATAGGCGACATGGAGTTCCGGCTGGACCGCATCGAAACGGAGCTCAACTCCGCGCTGCCCGGCGATCCGCGCGACACCACCACGCCGGCCTCGATGGCGGAGTCGCTGCACAAGCTGCTGCTGGGCGACGGCCTGGGCGTGGCGCAGCGCAAGCAGCTCAAGGACTGGATGCTCGGGAATACCACCGGCGACACCCGCATCCGCGCCGGCGTGCCGTCCGGCAGCCTGGTGGCCGACAAGACCGGCACCGGCGACCATGGCAGCACCAACGACATCGGCGTCATTTGGCAGCCGGGCAAGGCGCCGATCGTACTGGCGATCTACCTCACCCAGCCCGGCAAGGACGACAAGGCGCGCAGCGAGATCCTGGCCGAAGCGACCAGGATTGTCGTCGAAGCCTTCCGAGTCGGTTAAACTACGGCCTTACACATTAAGGCCAGATCATGACGAACAAAAAACAAGCAGCGCCCGCGCCTACGGGCCGGGTAGCGAATCCCTTCCTGAGCGCCGAGTTCTACTCGCGCATGCGCGACTACACGGAGCGCGATGCGGGGTTTTCCAAGGAAATCAAGGCGATCGGCGAGAGCGGCGCCGGCAAGCAGAGCACCGATGCGCGCCATGCGCCGTCGCTGGCGCTGCTGCGCGCTGTGGTGAAAAAGGGCTTGACGCTTGAAGAAATGATGAACCGCATCGTCAAGGGTGTGGAATCGGGCCTGTGGGAGCCTTGGCTGACCGCCTTCGGCATCGAACTGCGCGGCGTAAACTACGCCAAGACCGGCGAGCGCAATGCCCGCCTGGCGATCGACATGAGCATGAGCTCCAAGGCGCATACGATCTTTTCCGCCGCCGGCGTCGGCAACTGGCGCAGCCTGGTGGCCGAAGACTGCGCGCAGGTCCAGATCGACAAGCCTACCGAGAAAACCCCGGCCAAAGTCACCGCCATCTTCTTCCTCGACGCAGCCGCCTAGGTCAGGTTCCGGGCCGGCAAGCCAGCGACGCCACCAGATTATCTGGCAGCAGGGTGGATCGCGTGGGCGTCGCCAGCGCCGCAATCTCCTCCGACCATTCGGCAAGTTGAACGCCATGGTATTTGAGCACGGCCTCGTGCCTGGTCCAGGCGAGAACGAAGGCGAGCGTGTGCTCAACGGAGGGCGTCGCGGCCAGCTCGGCGCAGACTTCCGGCCCCAAATAGTCGCGCGCCACCGCCTGCCAGTCGAAGACTTCCTCCACCCGCATCAAATCGACGCCGACCGCGCCATGCAGGTTGATGGCGGCCAGCGAATATCCGTCCTCGTGGGTGAACGAGCAGCCGATGGTGCACTCGGCGCCGGCCAGCGTGATGCGCGGCGCCTGGCCCGGCGTGCTGTCGATGAGGATTTCATTGGCATCGACGCCCAGCACCGAGGCCAGCGCGTCGCGTGCCGCCGAGCGGATTTGTTCGCGCGCGCGTGGCCGCTCCACGCTGGTGGTAACGCCTATCACGAACAGGCCGTCCTGCGGCGCCGGCACAGGACCGGGCCAGGGGGAGACTATGAAGGCGGTCATCGTGCCGGCGCCGCCGGGCAGCCTGCCCAGTAACCGTTGGCGGGGATTTGCTCACCCTTCATTACCAGCGTCAGCGCGCCGAGGCGGGCGTTGTCGCCGACGACGGCGCTGTACAGCACAGAGCTGCGCGGCCCCATGTAGACGCCCTTGCCGATGGTGACGTGGTCGATCTTCATCACCCGGTCTTCGAACAAATGGGTCTGCGGGCAGGTCAGCGCATTGAGCTCGCTGTGGTCGCCGATGTGGACGCAGTCGAATTCCGTGATGTCGGTGGTGTCCAGGTAGACGCCCTTGCCGATTTTGGAACCCAGCATATTGAACGCCAGCGGCAGCCAAGGCGTGCCGCGCAGGTAGCGCATGAAGTTTGGCACGGCGATGCCCTCATACAGATTGGTCACGCCTTCGGACAGCCACACAAACGGCGTCCACATCGGCTCCGACTGTTTGCGATAGCGGCCGATCAGCAGCCATTTCAACAGCACCACGAAGAAGTAATTGCCGATGCCGTAGCCCAGGCCCGCCAGCGTCAGGTCCCACGTCACCTCCGACCAGCGGCCGGCGCCGGCGGCCGGCATCACCGCCAGCACCAGCGTGTAGCCCACCGCGATCACCAGCGCGTGCGGCGCGACGATGCGGAACGCCTCGATCAGGCCGCGGCCCAGGCGGCGCAAGGGCGACGGATGGAAGGTCAGGTTCTCGGGGTAGCCGCTGGTCTGCTCGCGCGCGGGCAGGTTGATCGGCGGGGAGCCGAGCCAGGTGTCGCCGCTCTTCATTTGATCGTTGTCCGGCGCGCGCGAGTGCACGCCGATCAGCACACTCTCCGGCAGGATGGTGCCGTCCGGGATGTAGGCGCCGTTGCCGACGAAGCTGCGGTTTGAAATCACGGTCGGCTGCATGATCATCCAGCCGCCGTCGATCTCCTCGTCGCCCAGCATGACCGCGTCGGCGATGAAGGTTTCGTCGCCCAGGGTCAGCATGTCCGGCACCACGCCCAGGGCGGTGGAGATCTCGGCGTCCTTGCCGACCTTGGCGCCCAGCAGGCGATACCAGTACGGCGCGAACACCGTGGCGTAAATGCCGTGCAGGACGTTGAGGCTCGATTCCTGGATCTGGCTCACCAGCCACTTGGCGCAATAGGTGTTGCTGTGGATAGCCGAGCGGCCAGGATGCAAGCGTGGCAGCACGCTCCAGCGGATGCCGGCCGACAGCAACGCCGTCAGCACGATCAGCACCGTACTGGCGGGGAAGGCCAGCAGGAAGTAGCGCAGCAGCTGGATCCGCAGGTCGTCGCCCTGGATCCACGGCAGCCAGCCCTGTTCGTCGAACCAGTCGATCAGCACGAAGCTTGGGAACACCGGCATGAAGAACAGCGTGACGATCAGCAGGATGCCGAAGATGAAGAACACGCCTTCGCCCATGCGGCGCGCGGCGCTGACCTGGGGGCGCGGCGGCAGGCGGGTGGTGTCGAAGGCGCCGGTGTCGCGCGCCGGCGAGCCGGCCCAGACGCGGCCGGCCGGTACGCGCATGCCGTCGCTCAGCGCCGACTGGCCTTCCAGGTGGCCCAGCGCTTCGATATGCGTATTGCCTTCCAGGACGGCGAAGGAGCTGACGCAGGTGTCGTCTTCCAGCGTGATCTGGCCCAGCAGCAGGCGGCCGCGCTGCACGCGGGCGTTCTCGAAATTGACGGCGTTGCCGATGCTGACGTTGTCGCCGATGCTGAGCAAATCGGGCGAGCGCAAGGTCATCGAGCCGATGATGACATCCTTGCCCACCTTGGCGCCCAGCGCGCGCAGCCACCAGGCGCTGAGCGAGGAACCGCTCAGCAGGTAGGCCGGCGCCGCCTCCACCAGCCGGTCGGCCAGCCACCAGCGGTAGTAGGTGACGCCCCACAGCGGATAGTCGCCCGCCTTCAGGCGGCCGGCGATCAGCCATTTGCCGGCGATGGCGATGCCGAATTCGCCGATGGTCGCCAGCAGGAACACGCCGACCGAGGCGGCGATGGCGATCGCCACTGAGTCGCCCGGATCGCCGGTGAAGAAGTGGTAGGTGAAGAACGGCGCCAGCCACTGCGCCATGCGCAGCGCCACCAGCGCCGGCATCGCGGCCACTTGCGCCAGGCCGCAGCTCCAGCGCTTGAGCGAGGAGGGCGGCGTCCAGTCGGCTTCCACCTCGGCCGCCGCGGGTGCGTCGGCCAGCACCAGCGCGATCTTGCCGATCTGGCGCTGCTGGTAGATATCGCGTACGGTGATGTGGGCGTAGCGCGGATCGGCGCGCAGGGCCGAGGCCAGGCGCGCGGCGAAGAAGGAGTGGCCACCGAGGTCGGTGAAGAAGTCGGCCTGGCGCAGCACCGGCTGGCCGGGGAACAGCGCGGCCAGCGCGGCGAACAGCGCCACTTCGGCCGGGGTTTCTGGCAGGTCGGAGTCTTCATTGCCGCCGGCCGGCGGGGCGCTCAGCGGCATGGCCTTGAGCGCCTTGCGGTCGATCTTGCCGGAGGTCAGGCGCGGCATGGCTTCCTGCATTTCGTAGCGGCCGGGGACCATGTACGGCGGCAGCTTGGCGGCCAGGCTGGCGCGCAGGGACTTTGTGTCCAGCACAGCGCCGGCTTCCGGCACGATGTAGGCCACCAGCTGGTCGATGCCGTCGTCCTTGCGCAGCAGGACGGCGACGGTGCCCACGCCTTCCTGCTGCGCCAGCACGGCTTCGATCTCGCCCAGCTCCACGCGGAAGCCGCGGATCTTCACCTGGTCGTCGGCGCGGCCGAGGCACAGCACTTCGCCGTCGGCGTCGATGCGGGCCAGGTCGCCGGTGCGGTACAGGCGGGCGTCGTGCTGGCCGCTGGACCATGGATTGGCCAGGAATTTTTCCTCGGTCAGGTCCTGGCGGCCCAGGTAGCCGGCCGCCAGGCCAGGGCCGGTGATGCACAGTTCACCGATCTCGCCGCGCGGCAGCAGGCGCAGCGCCGGCATGGCGTTGGTGTCGATCACCAGCAGGCCGTAGTTGGGCAGCGGCGTGCCGATGGTGACCGGATGGCCCGGCTGCAAGCGCGCCAGGCTGGCCGACACCGTGGCCTCGGTCGGGCCGTAGGTGTTGAACATCTGCCGGCCGGGGCGCGACCAGCGCTCCACCAGCGACTCCGGGCACATCTCGCCGCCCAGGTTGATCAGGCGCAGGCTGGGCACTTCCTGATTGAACAGCGCCAGCAGGGTAGGCACGGCGTGCAGCACGGTGACCTGGTTCTGGTCCAGCATGCGTGGTAGCGTTTCCGGGTCGCCGCTGATTTCCTTGGGGCCGATCCACAGCGTGGCGCCGACCAGGTAGGCGATCCAGATCTCTTCGAACGACATGTCGAAGGCCACCGAGAAGCCCTGGTACACCTTGTCGTCGGCCGTGACGCCGAGCACCGCGTTCTCGCTGCGCAGGAAGTGGCAGATGCTGCGCTGGGTGATCAGGATGCCTTTCGGCTTGCCGGTCGAGCCGGAAGTGTAGATGACGTAGGCCGGCACGTCGGGCGAGACGGCGCCGCGGCGCGACAAGGTGGCGCCGGCGGCGGGGGCGGCCAGCAGCGCTTCGGCGGTCCACACGGGACGGCCAAGGTCGGCCAGGCGCGGCGCGAAGGCGGCGCAGGTCAGCACGCCGGCGCCGTCGGCGTCATCCAGGCATACTTGCAGGCGGTCGACCGGGATGTCCTCGTCGACCGGCAGCCAGGCCGCGCCGGCCTTGGCGATGCCTGCCTGCAGCACCAGCAGCTCGATGCCGCGCGGCAGCCACAGGCCGACGATCTGGCCCGGCTGCACGCCGGCGTCGATCAGGCGCGCGGCGACCAGGTCGGCCTGCGCGTTCAATTCGCGGTAGCTGAGGCGGCGGTCGCCGAAGATCAGCGCGGTTTGGTCGGGGGTGCGGGCGGCGCTGGCTTCCAGCAGATCCGCCAGGATTTCCTCGCGCAGCAACTCGCTTTGCGGTTTCCCGTAAAGAATGTCCGGATGCGACTGTGGAATGTGCGGCGTTACTGGGTCGTTCATGCTGATACTTTATTTTGTGTTGGCGGGTGTCATTGTACGGTACGGCTGTGCGTTCCAATAGAGGAAGAATGCAAGTTCCGTTAACAGCCTTTACAATAAGAAATATGGGATCTTCCCCTGTGTCACGAAGGAGCCGCATGTCACCGAGCCGTCCGTTTATCGCCCCGATGCAATTTGACGATCCGATTGCCGCTTATGAACAGGTGTTGGCCATCTACGAGGCCAACGTCGCCCACCTGCGCGACGCCATGAAACGCTTTGTCGCCGGCGAGGACGTCGGCGAGCATGTGCGCGGTTGCTACCCGTTTGTCCGGGTCCATACCGACACCGTGGCCCGCGCCGATTCGACGCTGGCGTTCGGTTTCGTGGCCGGTCCCGGCACCTACGAAACCACGCTGACCCGGCCCGACCTGTTCGCGCGCTACTACCAGCAACAGTTCAAGCTGCTGTTGAAGAATCACGGCAGCCATCACCTGCGCATCGAGGTGGGCACCAGTTCGCAGCCGATCCCGATCCACTTTTCGTTCGCCGAGCACGAGCACATCGAAGGCAATATGAGCGCGGAGCGGCGCCTGCTGATGCGCGACGTATTTGACCTGCCCAACCTTGCCGCGATGGACGACGGCATCGCCAACGGCACCCACGAGCCGCCGCCGGGCGAGTCGCAGCCGCTGTCACTGTTCACGGCGCCGCGCGTGGACTACTCGCTGCAACGGCTGCGCCACTACACTGGCACCTCCTGCGAGCACTTCCAGAAGTTCGTACTGTTCACCAACTACCAGTTTTATATCGACGAATTCGTCAAGCTGGGCCACGAGCTGATGGGCCAGGCCGCCGGCGCGCCGGACGACGACTACATCGCCTTCATCGAGCCGGGCAATATTGTCACGCGCCGCGTTGGCCAGGCGGTGCAGGCCAACGACGCGCACGGCGCGCCGCTGCCGCGCCTGCCGCAAATGCCGGGCTACCACCTGATCCGCGCCGACGGCACCGGCATTTCGATGGTCAATATCGGGGTCGGACCGGCCAACGCCAAGACCATCACCGACCACATCGCCGTGCTGCGCCCGCATGCGTGGCTGATGCTGGGCCATTGCGCCGGCCTGCGCAACACCCAGCAGTTGGGCGACTATGTGCTGGCGCACGGCTATGTGCGCGAGGACCACGTGCTCGACGAGGACCTGCCGCTGTGGGTGCCGATCCCGCCGCTGGCCGAGGTGCAGGTGGCGATCGAGGCCGCCGTGGCCGAGGTCACGCAGCTGACCGGCCACGACCTCAAGCGCGTGATGCGCACCGGCACCGTCGCCAGCACCGACAACCGCAACTGGGAACTGCTGCCGCAACGCACGCCGGAACGCCGTTTCAGCCAGAGCAGGGCGATCGCGCTGGACATGGAAAGCGCCACCATCGCCGCCAACGGCTTCCGTTTCCGCGTGCCCTACGGCACTTTGTTGTGCGTGAGCGACAAGCCCATGCACGGCGAGATCAAATTGCCCGGCATGGCCAACCAGTTTTACAGGGAACGGGTCGACCAGCATTTACGGATCGGCATCCGGGCGCTGGAGCTGCTGCGCGCATTGGGCGTGGACAAGCTTCACAGTCGCAAGTTACGCAGCTTCACGGAAGTCGCGTTCCAGTAAAGGTCATGCAAAAAAAGCATGAAGCCCGCCAAGTGCGGGCTTTTTTTTCGTTTTCCCCGCCTGTGGTGATACTTTTTTCGGTATCAAAAACCCCAAAAAATTGATTGGTTTGTTTTTTAGCCAGACCCTAAGATGATTTCCGAGGTCGCTGCACAAAACTATAAAACAGATAACACAGGAGACGTATGAACAAACTATCAACCGGGACTTCCCAGTCCCAGGCGAAGCATCGCCTCGTCCTGAAAACCGGCGTCGCCGCACTGGCCGCGGCCGGCCTGCTCAGCAGCGCCTCGGTATGGGCGCAAGCGGCCGCCGAAAAGACGGAACCGACCGAGGCCGCGACCGTGGTCGTCACCGGCGTCAAGGCATCGCTGATCAAGAGCCTGGCGATCAAGCGCACCAGCGACCAGGTCGTGGAATCGATCGTTGCCGAAGACATCGGCAAGCTGCCCGATAACAACGTCGTCGAAGCGCTGCAGCGCGTGACGGGGATCCAGGTCACCGACCGCTCCGGCGGCGAAGTCGGCACCTTGTCCATCCGTGGTCTGCCCGACGTCCAAACAACCTGGAACGGCCGCACTATTTTTACGGCCTCCGGCGCGCAGGTCGCGCTTCAGGACATTCCCTCGACCCTGGTGCGCCAGATTGACGTCTACAAGACGCGCGACGCCAGCCAGCTGGAAACCGGAATTGCCGGCCAGGTTGACGTCAAGTCGCTGCGGCCGTTCGATTTCAAGGGGCAGAAAATTTCGCTGTCGGCGCGTGAAACCTATCTCGATCCCGCGAAAAAGGCCAATCCGCAGCTCAGCGCCATGTTCAGCAACCGCTGGCAAACCGGCATCGGCGAAGTCGGCGCCCTGGTCAACCTGTCGGATGTCAAGACGAAATACCGCAACGAAAGCGTGACGCCGGGTGCGATGGTGCCGTTTACCAGCCCCAATGCCGCCGAAGTTCCCGCAGGTTACACGCCCCTGCAGCGCATCTTCGACAACAACATCTGGACGCCTGGTACCCATACCGGCTTGCCGACAGCAGCGGGTTCAACGCTGGATTTCAACGGCAAGGCTTATCCTTACTACCTGGCGCGCGACGCCGTTTTCCAGAGCGACCTGAAGGGCGAGCGGGAGCGTCCTGCCGCCAACATCGCCTTGCAGTGGAAGCCGAACAGGGATTCGGTCTATACCTTCGAATCGATGTACAACGGTTATCGTGACAAGACCTTCAACCAGATGCTGTTCAGCTTTGTTGACTGGTGGGGTGATCTCGGCAGCAACCCTGCGGGATCGATTACGACGTTCCCGGGAACGAACATCATCAAGAGCCGTAACGTCAATAACGTCTATGGTTTCAACAGCGGCGACTACACCACGTCGGCAACCGATTCCTACGTTTATGCCCTGAACGGCAAGTGGGACATTAGCGACAAGCTGAAGCTGGAAGGCGATCTGTCGTACCAGACCAGCACCTTCCACTCGGAATTCACCGCCACCCGGATCGATCGCGTTGCACCGTCTATCGCCGTCGACTTCAATGACGGCGGCAACAACACGGCCTTCCGTTTCAATAACAATGCCGACCTGACCGACCCGACCAAATGGAATGTTGCGCAGTTCTACGATACCGCCAACCGCAATAAGGGCAGCGCCGCGACGGCCAGTCTGGCGGGCGTCTACGATGCCGACTGGGGTCCGCTGACGACGATCCAGTTCGGCGCGCGCCTCGACGACCGCAAGGCGTCGGAGGCTAACCGGACCCAATCGGCCTTCCTGGGCCGCAACCTGGCGTCGCTGGGTGCGGCGTATTCCTCCACCAACTCGAACTTCGGCACGGCCATCTCGGACGTTCCGCGCACATGGGTGGAGCCCAATGCCTACTACATCCGCGACCATATCGACGAGTGGCGCAAGCTCTATAACTCGGCCGACGCGAACTTCCTGACGACGGACAAACTGAGCCTGCAGAAGACGTTCGACGTCGATGAAAAGACGAAGAACCTCTTCGTGATGGGGAATACCCAGAACGAGCTGTTCGGCCATCGCCTGCGCGGCAATTTCGGCGTGCGCTACGTTAAGGTCGATACCGACATGAGCTTCTACAAGGTTGATGCCACCACCAAGGCGGTCACGCCGTCCGGTGCCAGCAAGTCGACCAGCAAGTTCCTGCCCAGCATGACCCTGATTTACGACCCATCCAAGGACGTCGTGATGCGCTTTAACTATGGTCAAACCCTGCGCCGCCCGAACTTCGGTGACCTGAATCCTGTCCTGCAACTCGGTGACGACGTATCGAAGGTGGGTTATGGCTCGGGCAGCGGCGGCAATCCCGACCTGAAACCGACGCGCTCCACCAACCTCGATCTGACGGGGGAGTGGTATTTCCAGAAGGACAGCGCACTCTACGGCACTCTGTTCAAGCGCAAGATCGACGGCTTGGTCGTGAGTTTGCGTCACAAGGTACACGTCGATCCGGCGAACGACCCGTACCGCAACTCGACCTCGGGCGGC
Source organism: Duganella sp. GW821-FHT07G03 (assembly GCF_059418605.1). Lineage (NCBI taxonomy): Bacteria > Pseudomonadati > Pseudomonadota > Betaproteobacteria > Burkholderiales > Oxalobacteraceae > Duganella > Duganella sp. GW821-FHT07G03. Next base: position 135,454 of record NZ_JBWKQE010000001.1, on the reverse strand, counting down.
GACCATACGAACGGCTATGACTACGTCATCAACTCGCCGGTCAACGCCTCCAACGGGGACATCAAAGGAGCCGAGCTCGGCTTGATCTACTTCCCGAAGTGGCTGCCGAGCCTGCTGGACGGCCTGGGTATCCAGGGCAGCTATACGCGACTCAGCTCGTCGCAGAACGTGCCCGACGCCAATGATGCCGGCGTCATCGTCTCTCAGCTCGAGACACCGTTCTTCGGCGTGTCGCACAGCTCCTACAACGCCACCCTGGCTTACGAAAAAGGCCCGATCAGCGCGCGCTTGTCCTATGTCTGGCGCTCCGCCTTCCTGGCCAAAAACGAAGCGGCCTTGTTTGCCAATCCGATTGGTATCTGGCGTAGTCCGGAAAAGAGCGTGGACATGCAGGTCTCCTATAAAATCAACGACAGGATGTCGGTCGATGTCAGTGGTGTCAACTTGACCAACGCAATGCAGCAGCAGTACTACCACTTCGGCAGTGCGGGTACGCCGCAGTTGAGCAATTTCGGTACGCTGCAGATCGGACGTTCGGTCTCGGCCGCCGTGCGCTGGCAGATGTAAGCCCCGACGGTCCCGTCTTGTTTTGTTGACGTCGTCCCCGCGCAGGCGGGGACGACAACCTGTTGGAGTATCTGATGTCGAATCAAAAATTATCGCTGCTGGAAAAGGTGGGCTTTGGCGCTGGCGACATGGCGCTGAACGTGGTGATTTCGTCGATGATGTTGATTATCACCTTCTTCTACACCGATATCTACGGCCTGAAGACGGTCGACCTGGCGATGATGTTCGGCGTGGTGAAGTTCGTCGGCGCGATGGCCGACCTGACCATGGGCCAGATCACCGACCGCTTTACCAGCCGCTGGGGGCGCTATCGTCCGTGGCTGCTGCTGTTGGCCGTGCCGTATGGCCTCAGCGTGTTCTTCGTGTTCACCACGCCGGACTGGGGCTATGGCGCCAAGCTGGTTTGGGCCTATTCCACCTACATCATCATGACCGTCATGACGGCGGGCGTGGGCATTCCCTACATCTCGCTGCCCAGCGCCTTGTCCAAGAATCCGCAGGAGACCTTGTCCGCCAACGGTTACCGCCTGTTCTTCGCCAAGATCGGCGCCTTCATGGTGACGGTGATCGTGCCGCTGCTGTCGGAGCGCTGGGGCGATGGCAACGCGGCCGCCGGCTACCAGTTCGCCATGGCCGTGATGGCCGGCATGGGCGTGCTGCTGTTCCTGTTCTGCTTCTTCACCACCAAGGAGCGCGTGCAGCATGTGGTGCAGCGCCAGTCGCTGTGGGAGCAGGTCAAGGTGCTGGTGAAGAACGACCAGTGGCTGATCCTGTGCGGCGTTTGCGTGACCGGCACCATCGGCTATGTGGTGCGCGGCTCGGTCGCCATCTACTACGCAAAATACTACCTCGGCGCCGACGGCCCGACCATCTCGGCCTTCCTGTCCACCGGTGTGGTGGCCGCCATCCTGTCGATGATCGCCTCGACCTGGATCACCAAGTTCTATTGCAAGGTCAAGCTGTTCCGCTGGACGCAGATCGGCGTGGGCATGATCAGCGCCGCGATGTACTTCTTCGTCGGGCCGGGCGACACCATGCTGGCGTTTGTGCTGTACTTCCTGCTGTCGTTCGTGGTGGACCTGCATGCGCCGGTGTTCTGGTCGTCCATCGCCGAGACCATCGACTACGGCGTGGTCAAGACCGGCAAGCGGGTATCGGGCTTCGCGTTCGGCGGCATCTCGGTCTGCCAGAAGGCGGGCATGGGCGTCGCCGGCATCCTGGTCGGCAAGCTGCTGACGCATTTCGCGTATGTGCCCAACGTCGAGCAGAGCGCCTACGCGCTGCACGGCATCGTCTTGATGATGACGCTGATACCGGGCTTCTTCCACACCGTCATGGGGCTTTTGATGTTCAAGTATCGTATCAACGACGAGTACTACACCGAGGTCAAGACGGCGATGGGAGTCAAAGGCTATGTGGCAGTCTAATTTTTTGGAAATCGAAGCAATGGAAGATGTACTCACTCCGCTGATCGAGCAGCGCGCCGATCCTTTTATCATTCGTCACAGCGACGGCTACTACTATTTCACCGCCTCGGTGCCGCAGTACGACCGCATCGAGCTGCGTCGCGCGAAGACCATCGCCGGCCTGGTGGATGCGGAGAAGGTCGATGTCTGGCACAAGCCCGACACGGGTCCGTACAGCGAACTGGTTTGGGCGCCGGAGCTGCATTTCAACGATGGCGCCTGGTACGTCTACTTCGCCGCCGCGCCCAGCCGCGAGATCAAACACAAGCTGTTCCAGCACCGCATGTACGCGATCCGCAACGCCAATCCCAATCCCTTGGAAGGCGAGTGGGAGTTCATGGGCCAGGTCGACACCGGCATCGACACCTTCTGCCTGGACGCCACCACCTTCAGCCACAAGGGCCAGCTGTACTACCTGTGGGCGCAGAAGGATGTCGCCATCGAGGGCAATTCCAACCTGTACATCGCGCCGATGAAGACGCCGTGGCAGCTGGGCGGCCCGCCGGTCATGCTGAGCAAGCCGGAATTCAACTGGGAGATACGCGGCTTCTGGGTCAACGAAGGGCCGTCGGTGCTGAAGAAGAACGGCAAGATCTTCATCAGCTACTCGGCCAGCGCCACCGACGAGAACTACGCCATGGGCCTGTTGTGGGCGGACGAAAATGCCGACCTGCTGGACCCGGCCTCGTGGACCAAGCTACCGCAGCCGGTGCTGCAAACCTGCTACGAGCATGGCGTGTACGGACCGGGACACAACAGCTTCACCATCGGCGATGATGGCGAGACCGTCATGTTGGTTTATCATGCACGCACCTATACCGAGATTATCGGCGATCCGCTGTGGAATCCGGACCGGCACACCTATGTCAAACCACTGAAGTGGGACGGGCAGGGCATGCCGGTATTCGGAAAGCCCTCTATCGCCTGAGCGAGACTGCATCAATCATTGCGGCGGCCGAGAAGGTTTATTCCTCTCGGCCGCCTTGCCATTAGAAAGCGCCACCATGTCCCAGCCTACCATCACCACATCCGCCTTCGGCCCCGAAGCCACGCTGTACACCCTGACCAACGCCAACGGCATGATCGTCAAGATCAGCGACCTTGGCGGCGTGATCACCGAAATCCACGTGCCTGACCGCGACGGCCAACTGGCCGACGTCTGCCTCGGCTTCGACGACGCCGCCGCCTACCTGGGCGAATCGCACTACCTCGGCGCGCTGATCGGCCGCTACGGCAACCGCATCGCCAACGGCCGCTTCACGCTGGATGGCGTAACCCATGAGCTGAACGTGAACAACGGTGTAAACCATTTACACGGAGGCCTGGACGGCTTCCACCGCCGCATGTGGGAAGCCGAAACCTTCGCCACGCCCAAATCGGCAGGCCTGATCCTGAGCTACCTGAGCGCCGACGGCGAACAAGGCTACCCAGGCAACCTGGAAGTTACGGCGATCTACGAACTGCGCAACAATAACGAATTGCGTATCGCTTTCCACGCAATCACCGATAAAGCGACGCCGGTCAACCTGACCAACCACGCCTACTTCAATCTGGCCGGCAAGGGCGACATCCTGTCCCACGAACTGACCATCGCCGCCGACGCCTACACCCCGGTCGACAGCGGCCTGATACCCACCGGCGAACTGCCGGCGGTGGCCGGCACGCCGTTCGACTTCCGCACGCCGCACGCGATCGGCGCCCGCATCAACCAGGACGACGAGCAGCTGCGCCACGGCGCCGGCTACGACCACAACTTCGTGCTGAACAAATCCGCGCCCGGCGCGCTGGAACTGGCCGCCCGCGTGCGCGATCCGTCCTCCGGCCGCGTGCTGGAAGTGCTGACCCAGGAGCCTGGCGTGCAGTTCTACAGCGGGAACTTCCTGCACGACGGCATGGGTGGAAAAGGGCGCATCTACAGCCATCGCAGCGGCTTTTGCCTCGAACCGCAGCACTATCCCGACTCGCCCAACCGTCCTGAATTCCCGTCGACGATACTGCGCCCTGGCGAGGAGTACACCAGCGTCATGGGCTACCGCTTCGCCGTCGAGGACTGATACCGATTCGGGTATCAAAGTCGAATAATAATTTATTGGAAAGATATCTCAACTCAACTTAGTATGGCTTATCGATGCGGGGGCATGACATCCACGCCCCCGTACAGGAACATACTGAGGAGATATGCATGTCCGAGAACGACAAAAAGGTGAAGCTGCGCTCCGCCGAGTGGTTTGGTACCCAAGACAAGAACGGCTTTATGTATCGCAGCTGGATGAAGAATCAGGGCATCCCTGACCACGAATTCCAGGGCAAACCTATCATCGGCATCTGCAACACGTGGTCGGAACTGACCCCTTGCAATGCCCACTTCCGCAAGCTGGCGGAGCACGTCAAGCGCGGCATTCTCGAAGCGGGTGGCTTCCCGGTTGAATTCCCGGTGTTCTCCAACGGCGAATCGAACCTGCGTCCCACCGCCATGCTGACCCGTAACCTGGCCAGCATGGACGTCGAAGAATCGATCCGTGGCAATCCGATGGACGGCGTGGTGCTGCTGGTCGGCTGCGACAAGACCACGCCGGCGCTGCTGATGGGCGCCGCCTCGGTCGACATTCCAACTATCGTCGTCAGCGGCGGCCCTATGCTGAACGGTAAGCTGAACGGCAAGAACATCGGCTCCGGCACCGCCGTATGGCAGCTGCACGAGCAGGTCAAGGCCGGCGAAATCACCATGCACGAATTCATGTCGGCGGAATCGGGCCACTCCCGTTCCGCAGGCACCTGCAACACCATGGGCACCGCGTCAACGATGGCCTGCATGGCCGAAGCGCTGGGCACCACGCTGCCACACAACGCCGCCATTCCCGCCGTCGATTCGCGCCGCTACATTCTGGCCCATATGTCGGGCATCCGCGCCGTCGAGATGGTGAAGGAAGGCCTGACCCTGTCGAAGATCCTCAAGCGCGAGAACTTCGAAAACGCGATCCGCGTCAACGCCGCCATCGGCGGTTCCACCAACGCCGTGATCCACCTGAAGGCCATTGCCGGCCGCATCGGCGTCGACCTGGAGCTGGAAGACTGGACCCGCGTCGGCCGCGGCACGCCGACCATCGTCGACCTGCTGCCGTCGGGCCGCTTCCTGATGGAGGAGTTCTACTACGCCGGCGGCCTGCCGGGCGCGATCCGCCGCATGGGTGATGGCGGCCTTTTGCCGCATCCGGATGCGCTGACCGTCAACGGCAAATCGCTGTGGGAAAACTGCAAGGAAGCGCCCATCTACGACGACGAAGTGATACGTCCGCTGGACAAGCCGCTGCTGAAGGATGGCGGCATCTGCATCCTGCGCGGCAACCTGGCGCCGCGTGGAGCGGTACTGAAACCATCGGCCGCCACGCCGGAACTGATGCAGCATCGCGGCCGCGCCGTGGTGTTCGAGGACTTTGAACACTACAAGAGCCGCATCGTCGATCCGGAGCTGGAGGTCGATGCCAACTCGGTGCTGGTGATGAAGAACTGCGGACCGAAAGGCTATCCGGGCATGGCCGAAGTAGGGAATATGGGCCTGCCGCCGAAACTGCTGGCGGCCGGTGTCAAGGATATGGTCCGGATCTCGGATGCGCGCATGAGCGGCACCGCCTACGGCACCGTGGTGCTGCACGTCGCGCCGGAAGCGATGGCCGGCGGCCCGCTGGGCATCGTCAAGGATGGCGACTGGATCACGCTCGATTGCGCAGGCGGTTTGCTGAACCTGGAGATATCGGATGCGGAGATGGCGGAGCGCCAGGCCGTGCGCGTCGCCGGCTCGGCGCCCGGTCCCAAGACCGGCTACCAGAAGCTCTACATCGATCATGTGCTGCAAGCCGACGAAGGCTGCGATTTCGACTTCCTGGTCGGGAACCGCGGATCGGCCGTGCCGCGCCACTCGCACTAATCAATATTCGGAGACACCATGCTACTCGTGCAATTCAAGAACGAACAAGGCGCGCGCCAGATCGGCGTGCTGGAACAGAACACCATCCGCGTCATCGAAGGCTACGACACGACCTACGCGCTGGCGCAAGCCGCGATTCGCCAGTCGATCGGCCTGGCCGACCTGGCGGTGAAAGCCGCCGGCTCCACGTCGCTGTCGTTCGACACCATCGCCGCGTCGGGCCGCCTGCTGCAGCCGCTGGACCACAGCGACGACGCCCATTGCTACGTCACAGGCACCGGCCTGACCCACCTGGGCAGCGCCGACACCCGCGACGCCATGCACAAGAAAATCGGCGGCGACGTCGAATCACTGAGCGACTCCATGAAGATGTTCCGCATGGGCGTAGAAGGCGGCAAGCCCGCCGAAGGCGAAGCGGGCGTGCAGCCGGAATGGTTCTACAAGGGCGACGGCTCCATCGTCGCCGCTAGCGGCCAGGCCTTGAGCATGCCGGACTTCGCGCTCGATGGCGGCGAAGAGCCTGAAGTGGCGGGCCTGTACGTGATCGGCGATGACGGCCAGCCATACCGCGTCGGCTACGCCATCGGCAACGAGTTTTCGGACCACGTGACCGAACGCCAGAACTACCTGTACCTGGCACACTCCAAGCTGCGCGCCTGTGGCCTCGGCCCGGCGCTGCTGGTCGGCGAAGCGCCTGCGCACATCGAAGGCACCTCGCGCATCTACGACGTGGAAGGCAAGGTCCGTTGGGAGAAGGCTTTCTTCAGCGGTGAGCAGAACATGTCGCACACCATCGGCAACCTGGAACACCACCACTTCAAGTACCCGCTGTTCAAGCGTCCAGGCGATGTGCATATCCACTTCTTCGGTACGGCGACGCTGAGCGTGGCCGACAACATCGTCGTCAAACCCGGCGAGACCTTTGAAATCGAAGCGCCGCAATTCGGCCCGGCCTTGCGCAACAAGCTGACCGTGTACAAAACCGAAATCGCGAAAGTGAAAGCGTTATGATCATTACTGGTGAAGCACTGATAGGCGGCGTCGCCGTCAAGGGCACGGGCGCTGCTATCCGTGGCTACAATCCGACACTGCAAGCGCCGATGGAGCCTGAATTCCATACTGTCGATTTCGAGCAGATCGACCAGGCCTGCCGTTTGGCCGACGCCGCGTTCGACACCTTCCGCGCGCTGAGCGACGAGCAGCGCGCCGTTTTCCTCGAAACCATCGGGGAGCAGATCATGGCGCTGGGCGATGTGCTAGTGGAGCGCGTGATGGCCGAAAGCGGCCTGCCGCGCCCGCGCATCGAGGGTGAACGTGGCCGCACCGTCGGCCAGTTGAAACTGTTTGCCAACCTGCTGCGCGAAGGCTCCTGGAACGACGTCCGCATCGACAAGGCGCTGCCGGAACGGGTGCCGCCGCGTCCCGACCTGCGGATGCGCATGATCGGCCTCGGTCCCGTCGCCGTCTTCGCGGCCAGTAACTTCCCCTTGGCTTTTTCTGTCGCTGGTGGCGACACCGCTTCGGCACTGGCGGCTGGCTGCCCGGTCGTGTTGAAGGCACACTCCGCGCACCCCGGCACTTCCGAGTTGGTGGGGCGCGCCGTGGTCAAGGCGGTGGAGCTTTGCGGCCTGCCTGCCGGCGTGTTCTCGCTGTTGACCGGCAGCGGCAACGGCATTGGCCAGGAGCTGGTGCGTCATCCGGCCATCAAGGCGGTCGGCTTCACCGGCTCGCGCAGCGGCGGCATGGCATTGATGGCGGTTGCGGCTGCACGTCCGGTGCCGATTCCCGTGTATGCGGAAATGAGTTCGATCAATCCAGTGTTCCTGATGCCGCGCGCACTGGCTGCGCGCGCCGAGGAAATCGCCGCCGGTTTCGCCGGTTCGCTGGTGCTGGGCGTGGGGCAGATGTGCACCAATCCCGGATTGGTGATCGGCGTCGGCGGCCCGGACCTGGACCGCTTTGCCAACGCCGCCGCGCAAGCGCTGGCAGGTGGCGCGGCATGCGCGATGCTGTCGCCCGGTATCGCCGGAAGCTTCCAGCGCGGGATCGCGCAACTGGCGGAACATGCGGACGTGAAGACGCTGGCGCTGGCGCCGCAAGCGGAAGGCAAGGGCGCGCCTGCGCTGTTCGTCACCAGTGGCGCGGCCTTCCTGTCGCAGCACGCCTTATCGGAAGAAGTATTCGGCCCGGCCTCGCTGGTGGTCGCCTGCAAGGATATCGCGGAGCTGCATCAAGTCGCCGAAAGCCTGGAGGGCCAGCTGACCGCCACTCTGCAACTGGACGATGGCGACCTGGATCTGGCGCACGCCTTGCTGCCGGTACTGGAGCGCAAGGCCGGCCGCATCCTGGCCAACGGCTTCCCGACCGGCGTGGAAGTGTGCAGCGCGATGGTGCACGGCGGCCCGTTCCCGTCGACCTCCGATGGCCGCAGCACGTCCGTCGGTACGGGCGCCATCGTGCGCTTCCTGCGTCCGGTGTCGTACCAGAACCTGTCGCAGGCCTTGCTGCCCGAGGTATTGCGCGACAACGGCGCCACAACCTGGCGTCGCCGCGAGGGCGAGCTGACGCGCGGCTGATAACAATAAAAACGGAGACTTTATGACCCAACTGGCCAAATTTGGCAGCTTGCGCGGCAAGCGCGTATTCATTACGGGTGGTGGCACAGGGATCGGCGAGGCGATGGTGATTTCCTTCGCCGAGCAGGGGGCGCAAGTGGCGTTTGTCGATATAGCGCGCGATGCCAGCCTGGCCTTGATCCGGCGGGTGAAGGAAGCCGGCTATCCCGAGCCGCTGTTCCGCCAGTGCGACATCACCGACATCCCGACGCTGCAAAGCACGATGGCGGAGATGGCGGCCAACGTCGGCGACTTCGACATCCTGGTCAACAACGCCGCCAACGATCAGCGTCACGAGACGTCCGAAGTGACGGTGGATTACTGGAACGAGCGCATCGCCATCAACCAGCGCCCGATGTTCTTCACCTGCCAGGCGGTCCTGGAAGGCATGAAGAAGAAGGGCGCCGGCTCGATCATCAACGTCGGTTCGATCTCATGGCACGTCAAGAACGCCGGCTATGCGGTATATGCCACCTCCAAAGCGGCGGTACACGGCTTGACACGCGGTTTGGCGCGCGAGTTTGGCGCGCACGGCATCCGCGTCAACACCGTCACGCCGGGCTGGGTGATGACCCAGCGCCAGATCGACCTGTGGCTGGACGACGCGGGCGAGCAAGACATCAAGCGTAACCAGTGCATGCCGACCAAGCTGCTGCCGCAGCACGTCGCATCGATGGTGCTGTTCCTCGCCGCCGAAGACGGCGCGATGTGCACCGCCCAGGAGTTCATCGTCGACGCCGGCTGGGTATAAAAACAACGGGGGTCAAGTCTGACATTCGGACACGGGCTCTGCCGTATGGCCGATTACGGTAGAGGCCGTGTCCGAATGTCAGACTTGACCCCCTCCATAAGTTTTGCCCCGGAGACAACCGTCCTATGAGGCGGCGGGGATACATAACCATAAAAAAGGTAGGAACATGGCAAAGACATGTTTAGTCGCGCTGGCGCTCACCGCCAGTGCAATGACGGCAGCCGCGGCGCCGCCTGTGCTGACCAGTCCCGATCATCACATCAGCGTCAAGCTGCAAGCCACTGCCGGCGGTGGGTTGGCATATTCGATTTCCCGCGATGGCAAGCCGGTGCTGCTGGCTTCCGAACTTGGCTTGCAATTGCAGGGCGCAGACCTGGCGAGCGGGTTGACGTTGACGGCTACTTCCAAGGCCCACGTCGTCAGCGACCAGTACCAGATGGCTGTCGGTAAGAGGAGCAGCATCAGTTACCACGCCAACGAGCAGACCTACACCGTGCGCAACGCGCAGCAGCAGACGATGGACATCGTGTTCCGCGTGTCAAACGATGGCGTGGCTTTCCGCTACGTCGTTGCCGAGCCTTCGCTGCCGCACAAAAAACTGATCCAGGAGCGCACTACCTTCGCCTTGCCGCCTGCGTCCAAGGCATGGCTGCAACCGATCGCCGTCGCGCAAACCGGCTGGGGCAGGACCAATCCATCCTACGAAGAGCACTACCAGATGGACATCCCGGTCGGCATAGCATCGCCATCGCCGGCGGGTTGGGTGTTCCCTGCACTGTTCAAGAGCGGCGACAACTGGGTAGCGATCTCCGAGGCTGGCATGGACGGCAGCTTCCAGGCCTCGCGCCTGGCGCCGGAATCCGCTGGCGGGAAATACAGTATCGGCAATCCGATGGCCGCCGAAATCTATCCGGGCGGCGGCCTGCTGGCCGAAGTCGATGGCACGATGACGTCGCCATGGCGCCTGCTGGCACTGGGCTCCCTGAAGACTGTGACCAACTCCACGCTCGGCACCGACGTGGCCGCGCCGGCCATCGCCTTCGACAAACAACTGGTCAAGCCAGGTCACGCTTCGTGGAGCTGGGCATTGATGAAGGACGACGCCACGGTCTACGAGGTGCAGAAGAAGTTCATCGACTACGCCGCCGACATGCATTGGGACTACACCCTGATCGACGCCGACTGGGACCGCAAGATCGGCTACGACAAGATCAAGGAACTGGTCGACTACGCGGCGACCAAGCAGGTCGGCATTCTGCTGTGGTACAACTCGTCCGGCCCGTGGAACGCAACCGAGTACTCGCCCAAAAGCCAGCTGCTGACGCATGAACAGCGCGTGGCCGAGTTCAAGCGCCTGCACGACATGGGCGTCAAAGGCGTGAAGATCGACTTCTTCAACGGCGACGCGCAATCGATGATCGCCTACTACGTCAGCATCCTGCGCGACGCCGCCGATGCCGGCCTGCTGGTCAACTTCCACGGCGCCACGCTGCCGCGCGGCTGGACCCGCACTTGGCCGAACCTGATGACGATGGAAGCAGTTCGCGGCATGGAGTTCACCACCTTCGAGCAAACCGACGAGGACAAGATGCCGACCCACGCGGCCATGCTGCCGTTCGCCCGCAACCTGTTCGATCCAATGGACTTCACGCCGATGGTCTTCGGCGATATCCCGAAAATCAAGCGTACCTCCAGCAATGGCTTCGAGCTGGCCACGTCGGTGCTCTACATCTCCGGCATCCAGCACTTCGCCGAGATCCCTGAAGGCATGGCCACGGTGCCGGCCTACGTCAAATCCTTCCTGCAGGAGCTGCCGCGCAGCTGGGACGACAGCCGCCTGGTAGACGGCTATCCCGGCCAGCACGCCGTCATCGCCCGCCGCTCCGGCGATACCTGGTACATCGCCGGCATCAACGCCACCAGTGCGGACAAGGCCTTGACGCTGGACCTGTCCTTCGTCGGCGCGAAGCATGGCGTCATCATCGGCGACGGCAGCGCCGAACGCGATTTCAGCCAGCGCAACATCGCAGCGGGCAAAAAAGTAGCTGTAACGATCAAGCCGCACGGCGGCTTCGTCATCAAATTATAAACAGGAGATCAGAATGAAATACATTAAACATGGCGTACTTTCCCTTTGCCTGCTGGCTTCCGGCGGCGCCTTCGCGGCCGACGTCGTCGGCCTGACCATCGACGCCGGCAAGCCGGGCGCCGTCATCAACAAAGATATCTACGGCCAGTTCGCCGAGCATCTGGGCACCGGCATCTACGAAGGCATGTGGGTCGGCCCTAAATCGAAGATCCCGAACACCAAGGGTTGGCGCAATGACGTCGTCGGCGCTTTGAAGGCCATGCACGTGCCGCTGGTGCGCTGGCCGGGCGGCTGCTTCGCCGATGAATACCACTGGAAGGACGGCCTGGGCCCGCGCGAGAAGCGCCCGGTCAAGGTCAACACCAACTGGGGCGGCGTGGCGGAATCCAACGCCGTCGGCACACACGAGTTCTTCGACCTGGTCGACCTGCTGGGCGCCGATGCCTACGTCAACGGCAATCTCGGCACCGGCAGCGCGCAGGAGATGTCGGAATGGGTTGAGTACATGACCTCCGACAGCCAATCTACGCTGGCCAATCTGCGTCGCAAGAATGGCCATGAGAAGCCGTTCAAGGTCGCCTATTTCGCGATCGGAAACGAGGCTTGGGGCTGTGGCGGCAATATGACGCCGGAACACTACGCTGACCTGTACAAGAACGTCGAGACCTTCCTGCGCGCGCCGCAGCAGTACCGTCCGAAGATGATTGCCAGCGGTGGCAACGACAACGACCTGACCTGGTCCGAAGTACTGAGCAAGCAGCTGAAGCGCCAGACCGACGGCATCAGCTTCCACTACTACACCATCCCCACCGGAAAATGGGAAGTGAAGGGCGCCGCCACCGGCTTCCCGGAGATGGAGTGGATGTCCACGCTGTCCAACACGCTGCGCATGGATGACCACATCCGCAAGAACTCCGCCGCGATGGACAAGAGCGATCCGGAGAAAAAACTGGGCCTGTTCGTCGACGAATGGGGCACCTGGTACGACGTGGAAAAGGGCACCAACGCCGGCTTCCTGTTTCAGCAGAACACCCTGCGCGATGCGGTTGTTGCAGCGCTTAACTTCAACATCTTCCATGCCCATGCAGACCGCGTGCGCATGACCAATATCGCGCAGATGGTCAACGTGCTCCAATCGATGATCATCACCGACAAAGACAAGATGGTGCTGACGCCGACCTATCACGCCTTCGAGATGTATGTGCCGTTCCAGGGCGCGACCTCGCTGCCGCTGACGTTGTCGAACAATCCGCAATATGCCTTGGACGGCGCCAGCGTGCCGGAGATCAGCGCATCGGCGGCTCGCGGCACCGATGGCAAGCTGTATCTTGCGCTGGTCAACACCAATCCGGGCCAGGCTGCGGATGTGGCGATCAACGTGCCGGGGCAGGTGATCAAGTCGGTCAAGGGCCGTGTGCTGACCGCCGCCGCGATGGATGCACATAACACCTTCCAGGCGCCGCAGGCGATCAAGCCGGCGCCATACAGCGCTACCGCAGTCGATGGCAAGCTGACGGTGAAGATCCCGGCCAAGGCCGTTGTCGTTGTCGCGGTGGAGTGAGAGCATGAGTGAACACGATATCTCGATCTCGCGCCGCAAGGCGATCGCCGGTGGCGTAGCGCTGCTGCTGGCCGGTTGCGGTGGTGGCGGAGGAAGTAGCAGTCCAGTCACGCCGGCGCCGACGCCGACACCTGCGCCGACTCCGACTCCGACGCCAACGCCAACGCCAACGCCGTCACCGACCACGATCACGTTCGGCGACGCCTCGGTACACGATCCCGCAGTGATTAAGGTAGACGGCACGTATTACGTATTCGGCTCGCACCTGGCCGCCGCCAAATCAACGGATCTGATGAACTGGACCAAGATAGCGGACGGCGTCAACGCCGCCAATCCGCTGTTCAGCAACGTCGTCACCGCGTTGGCGGACACCTTCACCTGGGCGCAGGTGACGGACCTGTGGGCGCCGGACGTGGTCAAACTCGGCGACGGAAAATTCTACTTCTACTACAACGCCTGCAAGGGCGACTCGCCCCGTTCGGCGCTGGGCGTGGCCGTGGCGGACAAGATCGAAGGCCCATACGTCAACAAGCAGATCATGCTCAAATCCGGCATGTGGGGCCAGGTCAGCGAGGACGGCGTCAACGTCTACGATGCGCTGACGATGCCGAACGTGGTCGACCCGAACACCTTCTTCGACAAGGACGGCAAGCTGTGGATGATCTACGGCTCCTACTCGGGCGGTATCTTCATCCTGGCGATGGACCCTGCCACCGGTTTGCAGAAGCCCGGCCAGGGCTACGGCAAGCACCTGATGGGCGGGAACCACAGCCGCATTGAAGGCGCGTATGTGATGTACAGCCCGCAGTCGAAGTACTACTACCTGTTCACGTCCTTCGGTGGACTGGATGCCAACGGCGCCTACAACATGCGCGTGGCGCGCTCGCTGAACCCGGACGGTCCGTATGTGGACGCCAAGGGCAACGACATGGCCAACGTCAAGGCCAATCCGGCGCTGCCTCTGTTCGACGACGCCAGCATCGCGCCGTTCGGCCAGAAAATCATGGGCAACCACCAGTTCGCGCTGGCGGAAGGCGAAACCGGCACGCCGCTGGGCTATGTATCGGCGGGCCATAACTCGGCCTATTACGAGGCGTCGACCGGCCAGTACTTCCTGGTGTTCCATACGCGCTTCCCTGGCACCGGCGAGTTCCATCAGATCCGCGTGCACGAAATGTTCATCAACGAAGACGGTTGGATCGTCGTGTCGCCGTTCCGCTATGCGCCGCTCAGCAAAAACTCGACGGCGTTGTCGGCCGAGGTGACGGCTGCCGATGCCGCCGGTACGTACAAGATGATCAATCACGGCAAGGACATCACGGCGGCGATCAAGGCTTCGCAGAACATCAAGCTGGCGGCCGACGGCACGGTTTCCGGCGCCGCCACCGGTACTTGGAAGCATAATGGCGCCAACAAGATCACGATTTCGCTGGGCGTCACTGGAACCTTCAACGGTGTGCTGTCGCGCCAATGGAATACCAACGCCAGCGCTTTCGTGGTGACGTGGACCGCGCAGTCGGTGGATGGCGTGTCGATCTGGGGCGCGCGCACAGGGAGTTAGGATGAAGTCAGCGATATTTGCAGTGGGCGTGTTGGCGCTGTCGGCTTGCTCGGCCAAGGAAGTCAGCGTCCACGACCCGGTGATGGCGAAGGAAGGCGATACCTGGTACGTGTTCAGCACAGGTCCAGGCATCACCTTCTACAGCTCCAGGAACATGAAGGACTGGACACCGGAGGGCCGCATCTTCAAGGACCAGCCGGTGTGGGCCAAGCGTGCCGCACCAACCTTCGACGGCCATATCTGGGCGCCGGATGTGCACTTCCATAACGGACAATACTATTTGTACTATTCCGTTTCGGGCTTCGGCAAGAACACTTCGGGCATCGGCGTCACGGTCAACAAGACACTCAATCCCCGTTCGCCGGACTATCGCTGGGAAGACAAGGGCATGGTGCTGCAATCCGTGCCGCTGCGCGACGACTGGAACGCCATCGACCCGAACATCGTTGAAGATGGCAAGGGTGGGGCGTGGATGGCGTTCGGCTCCTTCTGGAGTGGACTGAAGCTGGTCAAGCTGAATGCGGATTGGACCGGACTCGCGGAGCCGCAGGAATGGCATGCGCTCGCCAGCCGTTCGCGCGGTCCGTCGGTGGCGGAGAAGTCGGCAGGGCCGGACGAGATCGAGGCGCCATTTGTCTTCAAGAAGGGCGACTACTACTATCTGTTCGCGTCGTTCGGGCTATGCTGCCGCAAGGGAGATAGCACCTACTACGTCGTGGTTGGCCGATCCAAGGATGTCACTGGCCCTTACGTCGACAAGAACGGCGTCGACATGTTGAAAGGCGGCGGCTCCACCGTCATCGCCGGCGACAAGGACTGGAAAGGCCTGGGCCATAACAGCGCCTACACCATCGATGGCAATGACTTTCTGGTGCTGCATGCCTACGAGACGGCGGACAACTACCTGCAAAAGTTGAAGATCATGGAAATGAAGTGGGACGCCAGCGGCTGGCCGATGGTGGATGCGGCGGACCTGAACCGATACCGCAGCAACCAGCTGCCATCGCCATGATGGGGGCGTTGCGCAAGGCGGCGGCGCTGGTCGCCGCTGCGATGCTGTGTGCATCGGCGGCGGCGGCTCCGCTACAGCTATTCCCGGTGGCCGAAGTGCGGCTTGGCGACAGTCCCTTCCTGAAAGCCCAACGGACGGACCTCCACTATCTGCTGCAGATGGAGCCCGACCGTCTGCTGGCGCCATTCCTGCGCGAAGCCGGCCTGCCGCTGAAGCAGCCCAGCTACGGCAACTGGGAGTCGTCGGGTCTGGACGGCCACCTTGGCGGTCACTATCTGTCCGCGCTGGCGCTGATGTACGCGGCCACCGGCGACGAGGAAGTCCTGCGCCGCCTGAACTACTTCGTGGCGGAGCTCAAGCGCTGCCAGGAACGCAACGGCAACGGCTACATCGGTGGTATCCCGGACGGCAGCGCTGCATGGCAGGCCATCGCCAAGGGCGAACTCCATGCCGACAATTTTTCCGTCAACGGCAAGTGGGTCCCGTGGTACAACCTGCACAAGGTGTATGCGGGCCTGCGCGACGCGTACACCTACACCGGTAATGCGGACGCCCGCGCCATGCTGATTGCCATGTCCGACTGGGCGCTGGAATTGACCTCGCACCTGAGCGAGGAGCAGATGCAGTCCATGCTGCGCAGTGAGCATGGTGGCATGAATGAAGTGCTGGCCGACGTCGCCCAGATGACGGGGCAGAAGAAGTATATGGACCTGGCGATCCGCTTCTCCCATCAGGCCATCCTGCGGCCGCTGGAAGAGGGCAAGGACCAGCTCACCGGCCTGCACGCGAATACGCAGATCCCCAAGGTGATAGGTTTCAAGCGCATCGGCGACATCACCGGCCGCCGCGACTGGCAGCAGGCCGCCCAATTCTTCTGGCAGACCGTGCACGATCATCGTACCGTCGCCATCGGCGGCAACAGCGTCAAGGAGCACTTCCACGACGACAAGGACTACTCTTCGATGGTCGATGAAGTTGAAGGCCCGGAGACCTGCAACACCTACAATATGCTCAAGCTCACCGAGCTGCTGTTCCTCGGCGACGCCAAGGGCAGCTACAGCGACTACTACGAGCGCGCGTTGTACAACCATATCCTGTCCTCGCAGCGGCCGGACAGCGGCGGCTTCGTCTACTTCACGCCGATGCGGCCCAATCACTATCGGGTCTACTCGCAGGTGGACAAGGCGATGTGGTGCTGCGTGGGCTCCGGTATCGAGAGCCACGCCAAGTACGGGGAATTCATCTACGCGCATCGCGGCGACCAGCTGTACGTGAACCTCTTCATCCCATCGACGCTGAACTGGCGCGAGCAGGGCGTGACCATTATGCAGGCCAACCGCTTCCCGGACGAAGACCGCAGCACAATTATGGTCAAGGGCGCGGTCAAGGGCAGCAAGGCGTTTACGATGAAAATTCGCTATCCTGAGTGGGTGGCACAGGGCGCCTTGCGCATCACCGTCAACGGTAAGCAGGTGGCCGCCGCTGCGGGGGCGGACCGTTACGTCAGTCTGCAACGTGCATGGCGCGACGGCGACAAAGTCGAGATTCTCCTGCCGATGAAAACCCATCTGGAGCAAATGCCGGACAAGTCCAACTACTACGCGGTGCTGCACGGCCCCATTGTGCTGGCGGCGAAAACCAACCCCTTCGCCGGCGAGAAGCTGAACTTCTTCGCCGACGACTCGCGCATGGGGCATGTGGCGCAGGGGCCGGTCTGTCCGCTCGAATCTGCGCCCATGCTGGTCAGCGACACCAAGGCCTTCATGGATCGTTTCAAGCCGGTGCCCGGCAAGCCGCTGACGTTCACGGCGCCCGGTCTGGTGCAGGGCAAGAACGTCGGCAGCGTGACTTTCATCCCGTTCTTCCGCCTGCACGATTCGCGCTACGTGGTCTATTGGCCGTATTCGACGCCGGCCAACCTGGCGTCCATGCAGTCCAAGGCTGCGCAGGACGAGGCGGCCCGCCTGCTGCTGGATGCAAGGACCATCGACCAGGTGGCGCCGGGCGAGCAGCAGCCGGAGTCCGATCACTTCTTCAAAGGCGAGGGCGCTGATGCAGGTATCAACAAGGGCCAGCACTGGCGGCACGCGAGTGGCTGGTTCAGTTACGACCTGAGCGACAAGAAGGCCGAAGCGAAGACACTCAGGCTGACTTATTCGACTCTGGACGCCGGCCGCCGCTTCGACATCTTCGTCAATGGACAGCTACTGGCCGAGGTGACTTTGGACGCCGCAGCGCCGCAGGAGATCTACACCAGGGACTACGCCATCCCGCCCGCAATGGCGGGTGGCGGCAAACTGGTGGTCAAGTTCGTCGCCCGCAAAGACTCGATGGCGGGCGGTTTGTATGGTTTGCGATTGATGCGTTGATATCAAAATCGGTATCAAACTGGCGGAAAATGTCATTGGATAGATATTCTCGTTTCTCATAATATGTGATCCAGAAAATACATAAAAATCCATCTGGAGACTTCGCTATGACGTGCAATCGCAGAACCGTGCTGGCCGCCGCATTCCTCGCCGCCTTTACCTTCAACACCCCGGTCTTCGCGGCCAAGCCGCTGGTGATCGGGTTTTCGCAGGTCGGCGCCGAGAGTGAGTGGCGCACCGCGAACACCGTGTCAATCAAGGACGCGGCCAAGAAGGACGGCGTCACCCTCAAATTCGCCGACGCCCAGCAGAAGCAGGAAAACCAGGTCAAGGCGATCCGCTCCTTCATCGCCCAGCGCGTGGACCTGATCGCGTTTTCGCCGGTGGTGGAATCGGGCTGGGACACTGTGCTGCGCGAGGCCAAGGCCGCCAAGATCCCCGTCATCCTGACCGACCGCGCCGTCAACGTCAGCGATCCTTCGCTGTATGCCACCTTCATCGGTTCGGACTTCGTGGAAGAGGGCCGTCGCGCCGGCCGCTGGCTGCTGGAGCGCGCGAAGAAAACGCCCGATACCGTTATCAATATCGTTGAGCTGCAAGGCACCGTCGGTTCGGCGCCCGCGCTGGACCGCAAGAAGGGCTTCGAGGAAGCCATCGCCGGCAATCCGAAGCTGAAGGTGCTCCGCTCGCAGACCGGCGACTTCACCCGGGCCAAGGGCAAGGAGGTGATGGAAGCTTTCCTCAAGGCCGAGGGCAAGAAGATCGACGTGCTGTATGCGCATAACGACGACATGGCGATCGGCGCGATCCAGGCCATCGAGGAAGCGGGCCTGAAACCGGGCAAGGACATCGTCGTGATTTCCATCGACGGCGTCAAAGGCGCCTTCGAGGCGATGATCGCCGGGAAGCTGAACGTGACCGTGGAATGCAGCCCGCTGCTGGGGCCTCAATTGATGCAGCTGGCGCGCGATGTCGTCGCGGGCAAGCCGGTGCCTAAGCGCGTCGTCACTCAAGAAGGTGTGTTCCCGGCCGAAGTCGCGGCCAAGGAATTCCCGAACCGTAAATACTGATCCATGAATACCCTAACTTCCGCGCCCGCTCCGGTGCTGGAGCTGCGCGGCATCAGCAAGGCATTCCCCGGTGTGCAGGCGTTGAGCGGCGTGGCGTTGAACCTGTATCCGGGCGAGGTGCATACGCTGATGGGCCAGAACGGCGCCGGCAAATCGACCTTGATCAAAGTGCTGACCGGCGTGTATGCGCCGGACCAGGGCCAGATCCTGCTGGAGGGACGGGCGATACAGCCTGCGTCCACGCTGGAGGCCCAGAACCTGGGCATTAGCACCGTTTATCAGGAAGTGAATCTGTGTCCGAATTTGTCGGTGGCGGAGAATATCTTCATCGGCCGTTATCCGCGCAAGCGTGGCGGCATCGACTGGACCGCCATGCAGCGGCAGGCGGTGGAGCTGCTGGAGCGGATGCAGATACGGATCGACGTATCGCTGCCGTTGGCGCGCTATCCGCTGGCGATCCAGCAGATGGTGGCGATTTCGCGCGCCTTGCTGGTGTCGGCCAAGGTGTTGATACTCGATGAGCCGACGTCCAGTCTCGATGAGAAGGAAGTGGACCTGTTATTCAGCGTATTGCGCGGCCTGCGCGAGCAGGGCATGGCGATACTGTTTGTGACGCACTTCCTCGATCAAACCTATGCGATTTCGGATCGCATCACCGTCATGCGCAACGGCGAGCGGGAAGGCGAGTACGCCTGCAGCGAGTTGTCGCGGTTTGATCTGGTGAACAAGATGGTCGGCGCCCCGGCTACGGTTGGCGAGAGCGCAGCTGCACCCGTCACCGCTGCTGCGCCGTCGAAACTGGCAACCTTCCTGCGCGCGACCGGCATGGGCCGCAAGGGCGCATTGTCGCCGATGGATATCGAGTTGCGTCAGGGTGAGCTACTAGGTCTGGCCGGCCTGCTGGGTTCCGGTCGCACCGAGGCTGCGCGCTTGCTGTTCGGCGCTGACAAGGCAGATAGTGGAAGCATCGTCATCGACGGTAAGGCGTGCAGCTTTGCTTCGCCGCGCGACGCCATCGCTGCCGGCATCGGCTTCTGCTCGGAGGACCGCAAGCATGAAGGCGCGGTGCTCGAACTGTCCGTGCGCGAGAACCTGATCCTTGCGCTGCAGGCCCGCATTGGCATCCTGCGCGCGATTCCGCTCAAGCGTCAGCAGCAGCTGGCAGAGGAGTACGTCAGGGCGCTGGGCATCAAGACGGCCAGCATCGAAACGCCTATCGGCACGCTCTCCGGCGGCAATCAGCAGAAAGTGCTGTTGGCGCGCTGGCTGGCCACCGAACCGAAGATGCTGATCCTGGACGAGCCGACGCGCGGCATCGACGTGCGCGCCAAGCAGGAGATCATGGATTATGTGATCGCCTTGTGCCGCAAGGGCATGGCGATCCTGTTCATTTCGTCCGAGTTGCCGGAAGTGCTGCGCGTGAGCGACCGTATCGTCGTCATGCGCGACCGTAAAGCCGGCGGCGAGTACCCACGCGGTGCGTTGGACGACAGCTCGGTGCTGCAAGTGATTGCTGCGGGAGACGTCCATGAATAGCCCGCTGCTTACCCTTACATCCGGCCCCACCTCACCATCGACTGCATCCATGTTTGTGCGCCATCCCTTATTCCGTCCGCTGGCAGCGCTGGTCTTGCTGCTGCTTGTGGACCTGCTACTGGTTCCCGGCTTCTTCCACCTGGAGATCAAGGACGGCCACCTGTACGGCAGCTTGATCGACATCGCCAACCGCGCCGCGCCGCTGGTGCTGGCCGCTCTCGGCATGACACTGGTGATCGCCACGCGCGGCATCGACATCTCGGTCGGCGCGGTGGTCGCCATCAGCGGCACCGTCGCCGCGATGCTCATCGGCGGTACGATGGTGATGCAGAACGGCGTGCCCGAATACGTCGCCAACACGCCGATGGTCTGGGCCTTGTGCGCAGCCATGGGCGCGGCGCTGCTGTGCGGCGCGTGGAACGGTCTGCTGGTGGCCGGGTTGGGGCTGCAACCCATCGTCGCCACGCTGATCCTAATGGTGGCGGGGCGCGGCCTGGCGCAGCTGTTCACGGATGGCCAGATCGTCACCGTCTACTACAAGCCTTTCTTCTTCCTTGGCAGCGGCTACCTGTTTGGCCTGCCGTTCTCACTCTACATTGTCGCTGCGGTATTCCTGGTCACCGCGCTGTTGATGCGCAAGACGGCGCTGGGCCTGTTCATCCAGGCGGTCGGCATCAATCCGGTCGCCGCGCGCTTGGCGGGCTTGAAGACTGCGGTGCTGATCTTCTTCGTCTACGTATTCTGCAGCGCCTGCGCCGGCCTGGCGGGCCTGATGATCAGCGCGAACATCAAGAGCGCGGACGCCAACAACGCCGGCCTGCTGTTGGAGCTGGACGCCATCCTGGCTGTCACGCTGGGCGGCACCTCGCTGGCCGGCGGCAAATTCAGCCTGGCCGGCAGCGTGATCGGCGCGCTGATCATCCAGACGCTGACCTACACCATCTACTCCATCGGCCTGCCGCCGGAAATCAACATGGTCGTCAAGTCTGTGGTGGTGTTCCTGGTATGCCTGTCGCAGTCGGCGGAATTCAAGAACATGTGGCGCGCCTTCCGCGCCCGGACTAAAGGTGGCGCAGCATGAGCACCATGATACTTCGCGGGCGCGCCTGGATGGCGTCGCCGTATTTCACGTCGCTGGTCACGGTGATGCTGCTGGTCGTCCTGCTGGCGGCGGGCGGCGTGGCCTATCCCGGCTTCCTTTCCTTGCAGGTGCTGTTTAATCTCCTGATCGACAACGCCTTCCTGCTGGTGATTGCGGTCGGCATGAGTTTCGTCATACTCTCCGGCGGCATCGACCTGTCGGTGGGTTCGGTGCTGGCGCTGACGACAATGATCTCCGCCTGGCTGCTGCAAAGCTGGCACTTGCCGCCGCTGTTGGTGATCGTGATCGCGCTGACGCTGGGTGCAGGCTTCGGCGCGGCGATGGGCGCGATGATCCACTACTTCAAGCTGCAACCGTTCATCGTCACGCTGGCCGGCATGTTCCTGGCGCGTGGCCTGTGCTACCTGATCAGCATTAACTCGATCACCATCGACGATCCGCTGTACGTCGCCATGTCGCAGACGCAGTTGCCGATACTGGGCGGTTTCATCTCGCCCGGCGCGCTGATTGCGGTGCTGACCCTGGCCGCCGCGATCTATGTCGCGCACTGCACGCCGTTCGGCCGCGCCATCTACGCGGTAGGCGGCAACGAGCAGTCGGCGCTGATGATGGGCCTGAGGGTAGGGCGAACCAAGGTGCTGATCTATGCCTTCAGCGGCTTCTGCGCCGCGCTGGCCGGCGTGCTGTTCTCGTTCTACATGTTGTCCGGCTACGGCCTGCATGCGCAGGGCACGGAGCTGGACGCCATCGCGGCGGTGGTCATCGGCGGCACGCTGCTCAGCGGTGGTTACGGCTACGTGGCCGGCTCGCTGTCCGGCGTGCTGGTGCTGGGCACCATACAAACGCTGATCGCTTTCGACGGCACCCTCAGCTCATGGTGGACCAAGATCGTGATCGGCGGCCTGCTGTTCGTATTCTGTGTGGTGCAGCGCTTGATGGCGCTGGGCGCAAAACATAAAAAATAACCGGAGAGACTTTTGAAAATCAAGCTGACCAAGTTCGTAGTCCTTGCCATGGCGGGCCTGGCGCTGAGCGCCGCGCAGGCGGCCAACCCGCTGTTCCCCAAGCTGTTCACGGCCGACCCGTCGGCGTATGTGGAAAACGGCACCGTCTATCTCTACGTCGGTCATGACGAAGCCACGCCGAAAAGCAAGGACTACGTGATGAACGAATGGCGCGTCTATACCAGCTGCGACATGAAGAACTGGACCGACCGCGGCTCGCCGGTGCAGGCTTCCACCTTCAAGTGGGCCAAGGGCCACGCCTGGGCCGCCGATATCACCAAGCGCGATGGCAAGTACTACTTCTATTCGACGGTTGACCACGCGACCATCCCCGGCCACGCCATCGGCGTTGCCGTCTCCGACAGCCCGACCGGCCCGTTCGTCGACGCACGCGGTTCGGCGTTGGTCACGAACGACATGACGCTGCAAACTCCAATCGCCTGGGACGACATCGACCCTGCCATCTTCCAGGACGACGACGGCCAGGCCTATCTCTACTGGGGCAACACGGTGCTGAAGTACGCCAAGCTGAAACCGAACATGATCGAATTCGACGGTCCGATTCAAACCGTCGGCATGGACATGTTCACCGAAGCGTCCTACCTGCACAAGCATAACGGCACATACTATTTATCCTATTCCCGCAACTTCCCGGAAGAGACGGCGTATATGACCGGGCCGAGCGCCACCGGCCCTTGGCAGTATCGCGGCGTGATCATGTCGAAGAACGCCAAGGTCAAGACCATCCACCAGGCCATCATTGACTTCAACGGCAAGTCCTACATCTTCTATCACAACGCCAAGCTGCCGGGCGGCGCCGAGTACCGCCGTTCGGTCGCGGTCGAGGAGTTCCAGTACAACGCCGACGGCACCATCCCGTTCATCAAGCAGACCAGGGAAGGCCCTGCCGCCAACCCTTCCGCCGCATGCAAGTGATACCGCAACAGTCGGTATGCCATCAACATCAATACCGATTGTGATATCATTTTTCCATGGAAACTAACCCGAACTGGTTCTTGCGCGCGCGCCTCAAAACGCGCCAGCTGCTGCTGCTGATCGCGCTCGACGAACAACGCAATATCCACCGTGCTTCCGAAGAGCTGCACATGACGCAGCCAGCCGCCTCCAAGCAGCTGAAGGATTTGGAGGAGATGCTGGGCGTGCAGCTGTTCGACCGTCTGCCGCGCGGCATGGAGCCGACCATCTACGGCGAAACGATGATACGCCACGCCCGCATGGCGCTGACCAGCCTCTCGCTGGCGCACGAGGACATCGTCGCCATCAAGGCCGGCCTGTCCGGCCAGGTGGACATCGGCACCATCATGACGCCGGGGATCGCGCTGCTGCCGCAGGCGATCACGCGCACCAAGCTGCAGGCGCCCAAGCTGCGCATCGGCGTGGAGATGGAGCAGTCCAACATCCTGCTGGAGCAGTTGCAGCGCGGGCGGCTGGACTTCATGATCGGCCGCATCCCCGAGCGCCAGAGCGCGGAGGGCCTGAGCTACGAGGAGCTGGGCGACGAGCCGGCGTGCGCGGTAGTGCGCCCCGGTCATCCGCTGCTGAAGGCGCGCAACCTGTCGCTGCGCGATATCGCCAGCCAGCCGTGGATCTTGCCGCCGCAGGGCAGCATCCTGCGCGCGCGCTGCGAATTGATGTTCCGCCGCGCCGGCCTGGAAGTGCCGGTCAACGTGGTCGATACCACCGCCGTGCTGCTGATTAAACCGCTGCTGCAGCAAACGGACGCGCTCAACGTCATGCCGGTCGCCGTCGCCAAGTACTACGAATCGCAGAATGTGCTCAACATCCTGCCGATCGAACTGCCGTGCCGCATGGACGCCTACGGCATCATCACGGTCGATGGCCACATCATGTCGCCGGGCGCCAGCCTGCTGTTGAAGGCAGTGCGCGAAGTGGCGAAAGAGATGTTTTAAGGTTTATTGGGCGCCAGCTGTTCGAAGCTGGCGAAGGCGTCCAGCAGCACCCTGGCACGGAATGGCTTGAGGATCACGCGGCTGACGTGGCGCTTGCGCAGGTCGCTCAGCAGCTCGGCGGTGGCGTTTTCCGCCATGACCGCGATGGGGATGCCGCTGTTACTGGCATACAGGCCTTTGCGCACCCGGTCCAGCAAGGCCAGGTTGTAGGTGCAGTTTGGCAGCGAGCCGCAGTCGATCGAGATCACCGCGCCATGGAAGCTGTGCTCTCGCAGCAGCCGTTCCGCCGCCTCCATGCTGGCCGCTTCATGGATGGTCCCCAAGCCCAGTGAGCGCGCCGTCAGCGCGACGGTCCGGCGCAACAGCGCCTGCTCCTCCACCAGCAGCATGTTCAGGTTCTTGGTCGTGTTCTCAGGCATGCGGCGCCTCCTGGCGTTGGCTGAGTTCTTCCAGCAGCAGGTCGCGCAGCGTCGCCAGGATCGCCAGTTCGGTCGCGTCCAGCGTGCGCGGCTTGTGGTCGATCATGCACAAGGTGCCGATGGTGAAGCCGGACGGCATGGTCAGCGGCGCTCCGACGTAGAAGACCGCATGAGGCTCGCCAGTGACGATGGGATTGTCGGCAAAGCGCGCGTCGGCGCGGGCGTCGGGGATGACGAAGATATCGGGTTGCAGGATCGCGTGGCCGCAAAAGGAGGTGTCGCGCGCGCCTTCGCATGCATCCATGCCCACGCGGGCTTTGAACCATTGGCGGTTCTCGTCGCTCAGCGATATCAGCGCGATCGGCATGTCGAATTCCTCGGCGGCGAACTGCACCACTTTGTCGAAGCGCTCTTCCGGCGGCGTGTCCAATATCAGCAGTTCGCGCAGCGCCGCCAGGCGCTCGGCGTCGTTGTCGGGGATCGGGGCGGTTTGCATGGGCGTCGGCTCGGAGTCGGGTTGTTGTGACTCTAGCACCGCCGGGCCAGTCATGGGATTTAATGTTGACTCAGTCAACAATCTGTTGCAAAATCGGCTGATGTTCCAGCCGGAGGTCGTATGCCTGTTCCCGTTTTTGATGACCGCGTCGCGGCGGTCCGTTCCTTCAACCGCTTCTTCACGCGCCAGATCGGCGTGCTGCGCGAAGGCCTGCTGCACAGCGAATACACGCTGACCGAGACTCGCGTGCTGTATGAGCTGGCCCAGCACGGCGACCAGCCGGCCGCAGTGCTGGGTCGCGATCTTGGACTGGATCGCGGTTACCTGAGCCGCATCCTGGCCAAGTTCGAAAGCGCGGGACTGGTCTCCAAGGTGCCATCGGCCACCGACGGACGCTCCAAACTGCTGCACCTGACGGCGCAGGGCCGCGCCGTCTACGATCCGCTGGAGCGCCGTTCGCGCGACGAAATCGGCGATCTGCTGGGCCGCTTCGGCGAGGCAGACCAGCTGCGCATGCTCGATGCGATGCACACCATCCAACAACTGCTGGACGCCGGCAGCGGCCTGAAATATGCCCAGCCCTTCGTGCTGCGCACCTTCCGCGCCGGTGACATGGAATGGATCACCCGCCGCCACGGCGCGCTGTACACGGCGGAGCAGGGCTGGGACGATAGCTTCGAAACGCTGGTTGGAGAGATCTGTGTCGACTTCGCGCAGAACTTCGATCCGGCGCAGGAGCAGTGCTGGGTCGCCGAGATGGCGGGCCAGCCGGTCGGTTCGATCGCGCTGGCGCGCAGCGGCGAGGCGGGCGTGGGCAAGCTGCGGCTACTGCTGGTGGAAGAGCCGGCGCGCGGCTACGGCCTCGGCTCGCGGCTGGTGGACGAATGCCATCGCTACGCACGCGCCGCCGGCTACCGCAGGATGCGCCTGTGGACCACGGACCAGCAAAAGGAAGCCCGCCAGATCTACCGCAGCAAGGGTTATGTGCTGGTGGCCGAGGAGCCGGTGCACGCCTTCGGCCAGGACATGGTCAACGAAACCTGGGAGCTGGCGCTATGAGATCAACCAGCTGATTGCCTGCGTGGCCGGTTCTCTGGCACTATCCTCAACATGGTACTTTAATTAATCATGGGGATTCTATGCAAAAGAACAGGCTGGCGTTGTGGTCCAAGCGTGTCGTAATCGGGTTGGTGGGGGTGATCGTGCTGGCCATCGCGGCGGCCTGGTTGTATTTGCGTGGCAGCCTGGCCCAGTTGGAGGGCACGGTTCAGGCAACGGGCCTGGAGACCGGCGCCAGCGTGGCGCGCGATGAACACGGCGTGCCGGTCATCAGCGGCGGCAGCCGGCTGGACGTGGCATACGCCACCGGCTTCGTGCACGCGCAGGAACGCTACTTCCAGATGGATTTGCTGCGCCGCGTGTCGTCCGGCGAGTTGTCCGAACTGTTCGGCGCGCGCGCACTGCCGCTGGATAAATCCCATCGCCTGCACCGATTCCGCGCCCGCGCCGAGCTGGCCCTGGCTGCCATGGCGCCGGCCGACCGCGCGCTGCTGGACCGCTACGTGGCTGGCGTCAACGCCGGCCTGGAGAAGTTGAGCGCCAAGCCATTCGAGTACTCGCTGATCGGCATGGCGCCGCGCGCCTGGGCGCCGGCCGATTCGCTGCTGGTGATCTGGGCCATGTACTTCGACCTGCAAGGCAGCCAGGAACCGCGCGAACTGGCGCGCGGCTGGTTCCGCGACCATGCGACGGACGAACAGCGCGCCTTCCTGGCGCCGGAATCGACGCAATGGGATGCGCCGCTCGACGCGCAATCGATCACCGCGCCGGACATCGCGATTCCCGCCGCGCCGCCCGCATGGTGGGGCAAGCCCAAGGCCGACGGCGGCGCGGCGCACACCGATCCCAAGGTGGCGGCGGCGGAGTTCCTCAACACCGTGGGCAGCAACAACTGGGCCGTGGCCGGCGCCCGCAGCGACACCGGCGGCGCCATCGTGTCGGACGATATGCACCTGGGCATCCAGCTGCCGGCGATCTGGTATCGCGCTGCCTTGCAGTTCCCCGACGGGAAGGGTGGCCAGCGCCGCGTGGTCGGCGTTACGCTGCCGGGCGCGCCGGTGGTGGTGGTCGGCAGTAACGGCCACGTGGCCTGGGGCTTCACCAACAGCTACGGCGACTATCTCGACCTGATCAAGCTTGACACCGACCCGGCCAAGCCCGGCCAGGTGCGCACCCAGGCTGGCTGGGAGACCCCGGTGCTGCATGAGGAAACGATATTAATCAAAGGCGAACCGGCCACCAAACTGGCCGTTCGCGAAACCAGCCTCGGTCCGATCCGCGAGGCCATGGGCCACAGCTACGCCATCCACTGGGTTGCGCACACGGCGGCCGCCGTCAACGTCAATGCCAAAAACCTGGAGTTTGCCGACACGCTGGAACAGGCGCTGGCGATCGCGCCGACGATGGGCATCCCGGCGCAGAATTTTGTCGGCGGCGACGACAAGGGCAATATCGGCTGGACCATCGCCGGTGCGCTGCCGCGCCGCGCGCCGGCCGGCGTGGCCGGAACCTATCCGCTGTCGGCGGACGACCAGGCCGGCGTCTGGACCGGCTGGCTCAAGCCGGAGGAATATCCGAAGGTTGTCAACCCGGCGGGCGGCCAGCTGGCCACCGCCAACAGCCGCCAGCTGGCCAACGCCGGTGCGGAGCTGCTGGGCGACGGCGGCTTCGATCTCGGCGCGCGCACCCACCAGGTACGCGACGACCTGACCGCGCTGGGCCCCAAGACCGACGTGAAAAAAGTCTACGCCATCACGCTGGACGACCGCGCCATCTTCATGACGGCCTGGCGTGAGCGCGCCATCGCGGCGTTGGATGGCAAGGCCGTCGAAGGCAACGCGGCACGCGCCGAAGCGCTGAAGATGCTGAAGGAAAGCTGGACCGGCAAGGCCAGCGTGGACTCGGTAGGCTACCGCATCACGCGCGCCTACATGTACGCGCTGTACGACATCCTGTTCGAAAGCGCCAACGAGCAAATGGCCAAGGTCGACGCCAAGTCCAACATCGCGGCGGTGACCTCGCGCTGGCCGGTGGTGGTGGCCCGTGTGCTGGACCAGCAGCCGGCCGGCTGGTTGCCGCCGCAGTACGCCAGCTGGCAGGCCTTGCAGCTGGCCGCGCTGGACCGCGTGATCGCCGACCTGACCAAGGACGGCAAGCCACTCGCCAAGGCCACCTGGGGCGAGCGCAATACGGCGGCCAGCGCGCATCCGTTTGCGGCGGTGGTGCCGGTGCTGGGCAAGTACCTGAAAGTGGCGCCGGACATGCTGTCGGGCGACCAGCATATGCCGCGTGTGGCGGGTCCGGGCTTTGGCCAGTCGGAGCGGCTGACGGTGTCGCCGGGCCACGAGGAACAGGGCATCTTCAACATGCCGGGTGGTCAGAGCGGCCATCCATTGTCGCCGTACTTCCTGGATGGCCGCGGCGATTGGCTCAGCGGGCGGGACTCGCCGCTGCTGCCGGGGCCTGCGGCGCATACGCTGACGTTTGTGAAGTAGCGCGGCCAAGGCCGAACAGTGGGCGCAGCACGGCGATGCGGCGCACCACTTCGAACACGCCTAAGCTGATGGTGAAGGTCAGCACGACCAGCACCACGCCTTCGATGCCGGGCGCCAGCTTCACCGGCTTGAGCCAGTGCGCCATGCAGACGATCAGCGTCTGGTGCACGATGTAGACCGGGAACACGGCTTCGGTCAGGTAGCGGCGCTTGGCGCTGTCGAAGGCCAGGTGGCGGTGGCCGAAGCCGCAGATGGCCATGATCGGTGCCCATTGGCCGAGGCAGACGATCATGCGCAGCAGCGGCTTCAATTGCGCGATGATAGGCAGGTTGGCCACCGGCTCCGGCATCGCGTTCAGGATCACCACCACCACCCAGCTGAATAACCACAGACCCAGGCTGGTCCAGCGCAGCTTGTCCACATTGGCCCAGTAGCCCTTTTGCAGCGCCAGCATCACGCCCATCACGAACAGGAAGAAGTAGTGGGCGTGGTTGTACCAGTCGTTGACCAGCGCGTGGGTTTCGGGGAAGGCCTCGACCAGCGCATAGCGGGCGACGAACAGCACCAGCACCGGCAGCGCGATGATCTTCCAGCCGGTCAGCTGGCGGCCCAGCGTGGCGGACCACGAGCGCAGGCGTTCGGCGCCGGCCAGCGCGGCCACGCCGCCGATCACCATCGTATAGGCCCACAGGTAGATCACGAACCACAGATGGTTCCAGGTCGGCAGGTCGAGGCAGCCGCCGTCCTTGCAGAAGCCGTGGTAGCCGCTGACGTAGAGGCGCATGAAGTCGGCGTAGCTGCCGGCGTAGTTGAGCTTTTCGATCACCTCGAAATACGGCTGCGGCGGCACGATCACCAGCATGCCGAACACCAGCGGCACCAGCAGGCGCCAGCTGCGCTGCTTGAGCAGGGCGCCGACGCGGATCTTTTGCAGCATGAAGGCGGTGGCGACGCCGGAGATCATGAACAGCAGGCCAAGCCGCCATGGCGAGGACAGCATCATCAGCGGCTCGATGGCATCGCTGGCGTACGGGCTCTTGACGTGCCAGCCCCAGCTCACGTAGTACATGCCGGTGTGGTAGAAGATCAGGACGAAGAACGCGAAGATGCGTATCCAGTCGAGGAAGTACAGGCGGTTGTTCTCGGTAGGGTTCATGGGGCTCGCTCCTGGTTGAATGAAGCCAGTCTAGCGAGGCCCCACAGCCGGCGTCCAGCGCGCTGGGGCGAACCGGGATGCCGGCGGGGCGAGCCGGCCCGCTATCCTGCGTAGGCCTTCTTCAACGCGGCGAGGTCGATCTTTTTCATGCCCATCAGGGCCGCCATGACGCGGCCGGCCTTCTCGGCGTCGGCGTCCATTAGCATGGTCGGCAGCGCGGTCGGCACCACTTGCCACGACAGGCCGTACTTGTCGGCCAGCCAGCCGCATTGCCTGGCTTCCGGCGCGCCGCCTTCGGACAGCTGGTTCCAGAAATGGTCGATTTCCTCCTGGCTTTCGCAGTTGATGACGAACGATACCGCCGGCGTGAACTGGAAGGCCGGGCCGCCGTTGAGCAGCGTGAAGTCCTGGCCGTCCAGTTTCACGGTGGCGATCATCACGCTGCCGGGCGGCTGGCCGTGCTGTTCCTGGCCGGCCTCGGTGTAGCGGACGATGTTGCAGATTTTGGAATTGCGGAAGATGCCGACATAGAACTCGGCCGCTTCCTCCGCTTGCCCCGCGAACCACAGGAAGGGGGTGATCTTCTGGATGCTGTGCATGGCTGTCTCCTGGTTGGGTGAGAGACTGACAGGTTAACAGGACGGCGGCCGCTCCGGCGCACGGATAGCCGCCGGCGGCGCTTGCAGGCGCTCCATCACTTCGGTACGGTATTGGCGCGAGCAGGGCACACGGACGCCGCTGCGCAGCACCAGTTCGCCATCGCCCTTGTCGAGGTGTTGCACGCTGGCGATCCAGTCCAGCTGCACGGCGGCGCGCCGGTGGCAGCGCTGGAAGCGCGGGCCGAGCTTGTCGACCAGGCCGGCCAGGGTCTGGCGCATCAGCGGCTGGCCGTCGGCCGTGTGCAGCACGACGTAGTTGTCGGCCGTTTCGATCCACTGGATCTGTTCGACCTTGACGATGCGGGTGCCGCCCCGTTCCGGGATCAGCAGCTGGCTGATGGCTGGCAGCGGATGCGATGGAGCGGGGATGTTTTCTTCGACGGGCGTTGGCGGCATGGGCTGGACAGTCAGGGCGGCGCGCTGCTGGGCGAGGCGTTCGCGCACGCGCTGGAGGGCGCGTTGCAGGCGCTGCTGGTCGTAGGGTTTGAGCAGGTAGTCGATGGCGTTGGCGTCAAAGGCGCGGATCGCGTATTCGTCGTAGGCGGTGACGAACACCACCAGCGGCGCCGGCGCCGGCAGCGAGGCGGCCACTTCCAGGCCGGTGATCTCGGGCATCTGGATGTCGAGCAGCAGCAGGTCGGGCGCGAAGCCGGGCAGGCGTTCGAGCGCGTCGACGCCGTCGCGGGCCTCGTCGATGGCGCTGATGTCCGGCTCCAGCTCCAGCAGGCGGCGCATCTTGTCGCGCGCGGGGCGCTCGTCGTCGACGATCAGGACGCGCATGGCAATCGCATTTCTGCCCGCACGCCGGCGGGCGAGAGCTGGAGCAGATCGAAGGAGGCGCCGGCGCCGTACAAGGCAGCCAGCCGCTCGCGCAGGTTGCGCACGCCGATGCCGCCGCCGGGCCGCGGGTCGGGCGCCGCGTCGGCGGCCGGCAGCATGCCGCCGTCGTCCTCCAGCCGCAGCAGCATCGTGCCTTGCTCGCGGCTGGCCGAGATGGTGATGCCGGTGGCCTGGCGGCGGCGTTCGACCGTGTGCTTGAAGATGTTCTCCAACAGCGGCTGCATGCTCATCACCGGCACCTGGCAGCCCAGCAGCGAGTCGTCGATATGCCAGTCGATGTGCACGCGGTCGGAAAACCGTTCGCTCATCAAGGTCGCGTAGCCGCGCAGCAGGCGCAGCTCCATCTCCAGCGTGACCTGGTGCTGCTCGCTGACGTCGAGCGTGGCGCGCAGCACGTCGGCCAGCTGGATCAGCATCGCATCGGCACGCGCGACGTCGCTGTGCATCAGCGAGGAGATGGTGTTGAGGGCGTTGAACAGGAAGTGCGGCTGCATCTGCTGGGTGAGCCGCAGCAGCTGGGCCTCACGCAGCGAGGCGTTGACGCGCTCCACGCGCAGCTTCTCGTTCTGCATCGCGTGGTACGACAGCACACCGAACATGATGGTGGCGAAGATGCTGAAGAAGACCGTCATCTTCACGTCTTCGTACAGGAAGGTTTGCAGCCACGGCATGTGCTCGTAAGTTTCGCCGGCCAGCGCGTACACGGCATGACGGATGCCGAAGGCGCTCGGCACGAACAGCACCCAGTAGATCGGCAACCACACCAGCTGGCGCGCGAACCAGCGCAGCGGCTGCGCCAGCAGATGGTCGTACCTGCGGGTGAAATGGCGCTGGGCCAGCAGCAGCAAGGTGCCGGTTAGCGCGGACGAGCTCTCCCACAGAATAGGCTTCCACACGCCATGTTCATGGTCGCGCAGGTATTCCTGAACGGCGGTGACGTTCATCAGCAGCCAGAACAGGATCCAGGCGGCGGCGACGGTAATTTGTGTGCGCTTCGGTAGCATGGCCCAGATGATTACCGATTCTTGTCAATACGTCAATGAGCTGAAAAGACTAGCGGTAGCGCGCTTCCACCAGGTCGATTTCGCGCACCAGCTTGCGCGAAATCTCGTCGGAGATATGGTCGTGCCGCGCCAGGTCGTAGACGGCGTGCCGCTCCGCCCCCAGCGCCGCCAGCCGCAGTTCCTTTTCGGCGTGGTCGGTCTTGCGCCAGGCGGCGTCGTTGTCGGGATCGACTTCCCGCAGCTTGTGCTGGTAGAAGGCGATGATGCGCGCCGCCGCTTGCGGATACACCTCGGGGTCGACGCAGGTATCGGCCTCCATCAAGGCGATCTGCGTCTGCTCGACGGCGGCGATGGCGGCGTTGGCCGCCGCGCGCCGCGCCAGGTCTTCCTCCTGCTGCTCCTCCGGCGAGGCCGGGAAGGTCATGCCGGCCAGCAGGCGCGGCAGGCCCAGGCTGGCGACCAGCAGCGACACCAGGATCACCGAGCAGGCCAGGAAGATGGTCAGCGCGCGCGCCGGGAAGGGCGTGCCGTCGGGCATGGCCAGCGGCAGCGTCAGCACGCCGGCCAGCGTGATGGCGCCGCGCGCGCCGGCCAAGGTGGTCGCCAGCAGCAGGCGCGGGTTGATCTTGATGCGCGGCTGGTTGCGGATCTTCTGCTTGTAGATGGTCAGCCGCAGCGAAGCCCACACCCACAGCATGCGCAGCACCAGCAGGCCGACGTTGATGGCCACCGCATACACCGCCAGCCACCACGGATTCAAATGGCCGCTCTCCTCGATGGTGGCGCTGGCGCCGCGGAAGATGTCCGGCAGCTGTTCGCCCAGCAGCACGAACATGATGCCGTTCAGCGCGAACTGCACCGTGTCCCACACGGCCGCGCGCTGGATGCGGGTGTTGGCCAGCGTGTGGCCGCCCAGCTCCGCGTAGCTCATGGTGATGCCGGCCGCCACCGCCGCCAGGATGCCGGAAGCGTGCAGGCGCTCCGCCACCAGGTAGGCGCCGAACGGCAGCAGCAGGCTGACCAGGATGGGCGATCCCACCGGCTCGCCGTAGCGGCAGCTCAGCCAGTGCTGCATGCGCGTCACCAGCATCGTCACCGCGACGCCGGCGACGATGCCGGCCACCACCAGCCAGACGAAGGTGAGGGCGGCGCTGCTGATCGAAAAGGCGCCGGTCAGCGCGGCGGCCACGGCGAAGCGGAAGCACACCAGGCCGGAAGCGTCGTTGAGCAGCGATTCGCCCTCCAGGATGTGCATCAGGCGCTTGGGGATGGGCGTGGTGGCGGCGATGGCGCTGACGGCGATCGGATCGGTCGGCGAAATGATGGCGGCCAGCGCGAAGGCGACCGCCAGCGGCATGGCCGGGATCAGCCAGTGGATCAGGACGCCGGCGCCGATGACGGTGAACATCACCAGCCCCAGCGCCAGTTCCAGGATGGTGCCCTTGTCGCGCAGCAGGCCGCTCTTGGGGATGCGCCAGCCGTCCAGGAACAGCAGCGGCGGCAGGAACACCAGGAAGAACAGGTCCGGCTCGAGGTCGACCCCGCGGCTGGACTTGGCGGCGATCAGCGCGCCGAGCGCGATCTGCACCAGCGGCAGCGGCACCGCGCGCGGCAGGAAGCGGGTCAGATAGGCGCTGGCCACCACCGCCAGCAGCATCACCAGCACGACTTCGATCGAATCCATCCCCAGTCCTTCATCATTGCGAAATGTTAGCCAGCTTACAC
Organism: Duganella sp. GW821-FHT07G03; assembly: GCF_059418605.1. NCBI lineage: Bacteria > Pseudomonadati > Pseudomonadota > Betaproteobacteria > Burkholderiales > Oxalobacteraceae > Duganella > Duganella sp. GW821-FHT07G03. The sequence continues at coordinate 101,042 of NZ_JBWKQE010000001.1, read as the reverse complement.
CATCGATGGTTTTGTAAAAAGTTGGAGCTGAGCACTAGTAAAGTCGAGATCTTTCTGTCATAATTTCGTCTTCTGCGGGAGTAGCTCAGTTGGTAGAGCGCAACCTTGCCAAGGTTGAGGTCGAGAGTTCGAGACTCTTCTCCCGCTCCAGAATTCGGTAGTACATTAAAAGGAAGCCTGCGGGCTTCCTTTTTTGCGTCCGCACGACTGGCAACCGTTGTATCTCGTGCTGTATAACAATATCTCTGCGCCAAAGTGTGACGGGGGCAGTGGCAGCCGCTATACTTGCTACGAAGCTACCACCGACGGAGAAGAAATCTATGAAATCAGTTCAGCAGGAAGTTGATGAGCGCAGTAACCTGACCAACTCCAATAAATTCGAACTGCTACTGTTCCGCCTTGGCGCCGACGCCAACGGCGAACATTCCGAGTTGTTCGGTATTAACGTCTTCAAGATCCGCGAAATCGTCGCGATGCCGGAAGTGACCGCAGTGGCCGGGTCCCCGCCACATATGCTGGGCGTCGTCAATCTGCGCGGACAAATCATCACGGTGCTGGATTTGCCAGGCATCGTCGGTGTGACCCCCAAAACCGGTCTGAACATCATGTTGGTCACCGAGTTCGCCCGCACCACCCAAGCCTTCGCCGTGGAATCGGTGGATGAAATCGTGCGCCTGGACTGGAGCCAGGTGCTGACCGCCGAAGGCACCGCCGGCGGCAAGGTCACCAGTATCGCCCGCGTCGACGGCGACGTGCAGAACACCCGCCTGGCGCAGGTGCTGGACGTGGAAACCATCCTGCGCGAGCTGGTGCCGTCCGAAGGCAAGGACGTCGATCCTGAAACCATTGGCCCGAAAGTCATCCTCAAGCCGGGCGCGGTCATCCTGGCGGCGGACGATTCCGTGGTCGCCCGCAACCTGATCGAGAAGGGCCTGGAAGCGATGGGGGTACACTTCATCATGACCAAGTCCGGCAAGGAAGCCTGGGATCGCCTGCAGCACATCTCCGACGGCGCCAAGGCCGAAGGCGTGCCGATCACCGATCGCGTGGCGATGATCCTGACCGACCTGGAAATGCCGGAGATGGACGGCTTCACGCTGACCCGCCTGGTCAAGCAGGATGCGCGCTTCTCCAAGATTCCGGTCGTGATCCATTCCTCGTTGACGGGCAAGACCAACGAAGACCACGTCAAGGGCGTGGGCGCGGACGCCTACGTGGCCAAGTTCTCGGCCGAGGAGCTGGCCGGCACCATCCGCACCGTGCTGGCCAAGGCAGCGGCGTAAGCACGCCGACCCGAACAAGGGTACTATCGAGGGGCCGTGACGGCGACGTCACGGCCCTTTTTTTGTTTTTCATTTCCCGAAAGGATATACCGTGGCAGCTAAGAAAATACTGTTTCTGACGGGCGACTTTGCCGAGGATTACGAAACCATGGTGCCGTTCCAGGCGCTGCAGATGGTGGGCCATGCGGTGCACGCGGTGTGCCCCGACAAGCGGGCCGGCGACACCATCAAGACCGCGATTCACGACTTCGAGGGCGACCAGACCTACACGGAAAAGCCGGGCCACCTGTTCGCGCTCAACGCCAACTTCGCCGATGTCGACGTGGCGCAATATGACGCGCTGATGATCGCCGGCGGCCGCGCGCCGGAATACCTGCGGCTCAATCCGCGCGTGATCGAGATCGTGCAAGAGTTCGCCGCCGCGAACAAGCCGATCGCCGCCGTGTGCCACGGCGCGCAATTGCTGGCGGCGGCCGACGTCATACGCGGCAAGACCATCTCGGCCTATCCGGCCTGCTCGCCGGAGGTCAAGCTGGCCGGCGCCAACTACGCCGACATTCCTGTGGACCAGGCTGTCACCGACGGCAACTTCGTCACCGCGCCGGCCTGGCCCGCGCACCCTGCGTGGCTGGGCCAGTTCCTGCAGCGCCTGGGCACGGAAATCAAGTTGTAGATCAAGTAGGCGCTACAGCGCCGCCAGGCAGCGCGCATGGAAGCGGATGTGGTCTTCCATGAAGCTGGCGATGAAGTAGTAGCCGTGATCGTAACGCGCATGCCGCCGCAGTTCCAGCGGCTGCGCGGCGGCGCGACAGGCCGCTTCAAACACTTCCGGATACAGCTGCTCCTTGAGGAACTTGTCGCCCAAACCCTGGTCGATCAGGATGCCGGCCGGGAAGGGTGTCTGCGAGCGCGCCATCAGCAGGCTGGCGTCGTACTGTTCCCATGCGTTGGCGTTGTCGCCGAGGTAGCCGTTGAAGGCCTTCTTCCCCCACGGGCACATCGACGGCGCCGCGATCGGCGCGAAGGCGGAGACGGAACGGAACAGGTCCGGCCGTTTCAAGGCGATGGTCAGCGCGCCGTGGCCGCCCATCGAGTGGCCGAAGATGCCGATGCGTTCGGCGTCCACCGGCAGTTCCCGCACCACCAGTTCGCGCAGTTCGTGGATGTAGCTGTACATGCGGTAGTGCGTGGCCCACGGTGCTTGCGTGGCGTCGAGATAGAAGCCGGCGCCGACGCCGAAATCCCAGTTGTCCGTTTCGCCATCGACGCCGGCGCCGCGCGGGCTGGTGTCCGGCGCGATCAGGATCAGGCCCGCCTCGGCGGCGGCGCGTTGGGCGCCGGCCTTGATCATGAAAGTCTCTTCGTTGCAGGTCAGCCCGGCCAGGTAGAACAGCGCCGGCGCGCGGCCTTCGGCGGCCTTGACTGGAATGAAAACGGCGAAGCGCATCGGCAGGCCGATGGCGCGCGATGCGTGTTGATAGAAGCGCTGCACACCGCCAAAACAGGCGTGTTCGCTGATTAGTTTAAGCATGTTGCTCCCTTATGTATCTTAGCGCACAGTCAAGGCGCGAGTAATTGTACAGAATTGTACAAGTATCTTTTAAAAGGAGAAGTACATGCCGGATATTCAGGTCTTCATGGCCGAACTAGGCTGGCCCTTGGCGATAGCGCTGGCTTGGCTGTCGGGAGAATTCATACACCGCTGGACCCGTTTGCCGCGTATCAGCGTCTACGGCCTGGTCGGTTTTTTAATGGCGCAGGCTTTTCCGACTGCGCTCAGCAGCGGCGCATCGAGCACCGTGACGTTGTTGGCCAACCTGGCTTTCGGACTGATACTGTTTGAATTTGGTTATCGCATCAATCTGCACTGGTTGCGCATCAATCCCTGGATCGCGGTCAGTGGGCTGGCCGAATCGGCCGCCACTTTCGGCGTGGTCTATCTGATTTCGCATCTGACCGGCATGCCGCCGCTGACCTCGCTGTTGCTGGCGTCGCTGGCGATGTCGACTTCGCCGGCCGGCGTGCTGCGCGTGATTAACGAAGAAGACAGCTCGGGCCAGGTGACCGAGCGCGTGCTGCACCTGGTGGCCATCAACTGCGTGTTGGCGGTGTTCGTGTTCAAGGTGGTGGTGGGCTTCTGGGTGTTCCAGACCTCGGGCAGTTTGACGCAGGCCGTGTCGCACAGCCTGATCGAGCTGGTGATGTCGGCCGTGATGGGCGCGGTGCTGGGCTTTATCGTGCCGGCCGTGCTGCGCCGCCTGGGCGCGATCGCGCAGGACGGCACTGTCGCCTTCGCCATGGGCGTGGTGCTGCTGGTGGCGCTGGCGCATGCCTTCGACGTCTCGCCGGTGCTGGCCACGCTGACCTTCGGCCTGGCCGCGCGCCACAGCCGCGTCGCATTCAGCCGCACCGAGCGCAACTTCGGCGGCATCGGCGAACTGCTGACGGTGCTGCTGTTCGTGTTCGCCGTCTCCACGCTGGAGTGGGATCGCGTGGTGGCCGGCGCCGGCCTCGCTGTGGTGCTGGTGCTGGCGCGCTTCGTGGTCAAGGCGGCCGCCGTGGCGGCGTTCGCGCATGTTGGCGGCATCTCGTGGCGCAAGGGCTTGCTGACCGGGATCGCGCTGTCGCCGATGTCGGTGTTCGTCACGCTGCTGCTGGAGCAGACGCGCTACATGGGCATCGTGCTGGTCGACGAACTGGCCGCGCTGGCGGCCATGACCTTATTGCTGGAAGTGGTAGGCCCCATCATCACGCAGCGGGCGCTGATCTGGGCTAATGAAACCGCCGCTAAAGAGGAGCATTGACATGCCATTGGAACCCTTCAAATCATCGCAACCGCTCACCATGGGCGTGGAGCTGGAGCTGCAACTGGTCAGCCTGTCGGACTTCGACCTGACCGCGTCCAGCCCGGACCTGCTGCACCTGTTGAGCCGCAAGCCGTTTCCCGGCAACGTCACGCCGGAAATCACCGAGAGCATGATCGAGATTAACAGCGACGTGCATACGCACCACAGCGAGCTGGTGTCGCAGTTGCAGGTGATCCGCGACACGCTGGTGCAGGCCGGCGAGCAGCTCAACATCGGCATCTGCGGCGGCGGCACGCATCCGTTCCAGAAATGGTCGGACCGCCGGATCTTTGCCAAGCCGCGCTTCAAGGAAGTGTCGGAGCTGTACGGCTATCTGGCTAAACAGTTTACGATTTTCGGCCAGCACGTGCACATCGGCTGCGCCTCGGGCGACGATGCGCTGTTCCTGCTGCATTCGCTGAGCCGCTACGTGCCGCACTTCATCGCGCTGTCGTCGTCGTCGCCGTATGTGCAGGGCAACGACACGCTGTTCAATTCGGCGCGGCTGAACTCCGTGTTCGCCTTCCCGATGAGCGGGCGGGCGCCGTTCACGCAAAGCTGGTCGACTTTCGAGAATGAGTACTTCGCCAAGATGGAGCACACCGGCGTCATCAAGAGCATGAAGGACTTTTACTGGGATATCCGGCCCAAGCCGGAGTTCGGCACCATCGAGCTGCGCGTGTGCGACACGCCGTTGACGGTGGAGCGGGCGGCGGCGCTGGCCGTGTATCTGCAGGCGCTGTGCCGTTATCTGCTGGAGCGCCGCGAGGAGCCGCCGGTGGAGGACGACTATCTGGTCTACAACTACAACCGCTTCCAGGCCTGCCGCTTCGGCCTGGACGGCACGCTGGTGCATCCGAAGACCTACGAGAGCCTGTCGCTGCGCGAAGACATCCTGACCACGCTGCGCAAGATGGAGCCGCACGGCGCGGCGCTGGGCGGCACGGCGGGCTTGCAGCACCTGGTGCAGGTCACGCACGAGGGCAGCGACGCCCACTACCTGCGCCAGCAGTTCGACCTCAGCGGCAGCGCCGAAGGCATGGTCGATGCGGCGATCCAGCGTTTCCGCGGGGCGTGATCGGTTAAGGAAGAATCTACTTTTTCCTTTTGGGTGAACGATCATCGGGCGTGACGAAGCCGATGGGGTGCTTGGGCACCGTAGCCGGTGGTGTCATCAGTTCGCGCAGCGTGTCGATGATCTGCTTGAGCTGAACGCGGGTGTGGTGTTCGAAGGTTTCCTGTTTGAGCGACATCAGGTCAGTCTTGCTTTCCAATTCGTCCAGGCGCAGTGCCAGTTCCTTGTTCGACACCACAAGCTCGCGCAAATGCACGAAGGCTCGCACCACGTAGACGCCCGTCTCGATGGCCTGTGGCGATGCGAGCACATTGGCGGCCTGGATGGCGCCGTGTTCGGTGAATGCATACGGTAGCGACTTCGAAAATTTCAATTTGGAGAGGTGGTCGCATTTTGCGACCACCTCCTGCTTTTCGGCTGCAGTAAGCTGGAACAGGAAGTCGGCAGGAAAGCGCTCCTGGTTGCGCTTGACCTGTTCATTGAGACGTTTGGTTGGTACGCCATAAAGTTCGGCCAGGTCGGCGTCGATCATGACTTTAAGGCCGCGTACAAGCAGGATGCGGCTTTCTATGCGAGCCAGCGGCATGGTTGACGTGATCATGGTTTGCTCCCGTTGGCTTTGCCGGACATGCTGAATTGGGCAGGGAAGTGCATGGGTAAGAACCAGATGTGGCAAGGCTCATACTGTATCCCCTGTTTTGAGAGGGTACTAGATCTTGTGCAAACGTCCTCGTTTTAATCGAGCAATGGCAGGCCGGCATTCCCAAAATTCTATTTGAACGCGATCGCCTTGTTCAGGCGGTTGATGACGTCGTCCGGCACGCCCTTGCTGCACATGATGTGGCGTTCCGGGCCGCGTGGCATGTCCTTGAAGTGCAGCAGGCGCAGGTTGCTGGTCTCGGAAGCGGGATGGTGGGCCATGACGTATTTGCCTTCGTCCTCGGAGATGAACATCATGTCCACCACGCCCTTGCTGATCGATTGCACCATCTTGCTGGCGGAGGCGGTGGACACGGCCAGCGTGGCCTTGCGCGGCGCCAGCAGCTTGTCCAGCTCGGTGCCGTAGGAGTAGTTGTCTTTGACGATGATGCGGGTTTCCGGCCGTTGCAGCACTTGGTGCAGCGTAGTGTCGCCGCGCGCGGCCAGGGTCGAGTTGGCCAGCACCATCCAATCCTTGTCGCGGTAGATCGGCTTGGTGAATTTGGCGTAGCCTTCCCGTTCCGCCGTCCAGAACCAGCCGACCGCGCAGTTCAAGGCGGAGGCGTCGTGGATCATCAATAGTTGACGGTTGGTCGGCAGGTTTTGCCAGTTGACCGGTATGCCCGCCGCCTTGAAGGCATTGACGGCGGGGGTGCCGGTCAGGCCGCTGGGCATTCCGTCGGGCATGGCCACCATGTAGGGCGGGCGTTCGCTGTAGGCGACATTGATGGTATTTTCGGCGGCGCAGGGCGGTATCAGACTGCAGACAGCGATCATGGTGGCGCTACGCAGACACGTCATGGGTGGCCTCGTTGGGTGTGTCCCATGAGTTTACACCCGGCAAGCAGCCCCGGCCAATGTTTTCCTAGAAGCGCGTCTCGCGCGCCACGCGCAGGAAGTTGTCGAGAATGGCGGTGCAGTCGAGCAGTTCGACGCCGCCGGCCTGGTGGAATTCCGGGTGCCATTGCAGGCCCATGACGAAGGGCGCCTTGCGGTAGCGGATCGCCTCGATCATATTGTCCGGCACTGACAGCGCTTCCACCGCCATGTCGCGCCCCAGCGTCTTGACGGCCTGGTGGTGGATGGAGTTGACCAGGCCGGGGCCCTTGCCCTTGAACAGCTTGGCCAGCGAGGAGCCGGCCGGGAAGCTGACTTGGTGGCGGTTGCGGTCGTAGTCGTCGTTGACGTGGGCCAGCGAGTCGGGCACGTCGGAGGCGATGTCCTGGTACAGCGTGCCGCCGAAGGCCACGTTGATCAGCTGGCAGCCGCGGCAGATGCCCAGCACCGGCTTGCCCGCTTCGACGAATTCATGCAGCAGTTCCAGCTCGTACATATCGCGTGCGCGGTCGCCGCTCCATTCGGGGCGGGTCGGCGTTTCCGAATAGCTTTGCGGCGACACATCGGCGCCGCCTTGCAGCACCAGGCCGTCCAGATGCTTGGCGTAGTCGCGCAGGCGGATATTGGAAGGGTGGAGCAGGCCGTCGGTATTGACGGTCGGGATCATGAACACCAGCACGTCGCGCGACATCACCCACTGCGCGATGGATTCTTCGAGGTATTGCAGGTTCTTGCTGCGCAGGCCGGTGGCGCCGGGTTCCGGATGGAAGATGCGGGCCGAGACGCCGATGTGCAGCGGCCGTTGAATGATGTGGCGCGTCACGGCGACGGCGACGCGGCGGTAGCGCGCCATCAGCACGCGGCCCCACAAGCTGAAGATGGTGTCGCCGGGGTCCAGATAGCTCGGCGTGCCGATCTCCTGGCGCGTAGCGCGCCGCTCGCGGTCGCCGCTGCGCCGGTGTGGCGACGGCTGTGCCTGATCCTTGTCGTCCGGTCCCGCGCTCATGCTGTCCTCGTGCCCTGTCTACAGGACTGCAGTGTGCCACAAGCCAGCGCCAACAGTCGCCCGCTACAACCCCGGATTGAGTTCGCGGACCAGGGCCTCGGCGAAGGCTGTGACCAGCGGCTCGGCCTCGCGCCGGCTGGCCAGGCCGACTTTGGTGATCAGGCCGCCGTGCGACAGCGGGATGAAACGCACGCCGGCCGGCGCCATCAACCGCATGCACTCCGGCACGATGGCGATGCCGAGGTCGGCTTCGATCAGGCTCAGTTGCGAGGACTTGCGCGACAGCACCCGCGCCGGCGTCGGGAAGAAACCCTGGTCCAGGCACAGGTTGGCCACCAGATAGCTCAGGCCGCCCCGGTCCTTGTGCGGGATCGAGATGAACGATTCCTTGCTCAGGCTGGGCAGTTCGATGTTGTCCAGCGCCGCCAGCGGCGAGTGCTGCGACACCGCCACCATCAAGCGCTCCGTGGTCAGCTCGCGCACCTGGATGTGCGGATACTTGCGCAAGGTCGGCATGCGGATCAGCCCGATATCGGCGCGGCCTTCCTCGATGTCCATGGTCTGGTCTTCCGACGGCGCCATCGAGATTTCCAAGGTCGCGCCGGGAAACTCCGCCAGCAACCGGCGCAGCGCGGCCGTCATCGCCGGCGTCAGGATCACCGAGCTGGAATGCTGCAAGCGGATCAGGCCTTGCGCGCCCAGGCCCACCTGGCGCGCCTGCACGACCGTGTGGTCGATGTCCTCGAGGATGCGCTTGCTGCGTTCGAAGAACAGGCGGCCGGCCGGCGTCAGCTCGATGTGGCGCGAGTCGCGCGTGAGCAGCTGGGTTTGCAGCTCGTCTTCCAGCTCCTTGATCTGCCGGCTCAGCGCCGATTGCGCGACGTACAGTTTTTCCGCCGCGCGCGAGTAGCTGCCGGCCTCCACGATCTCTACAAAATATTTAAACTGTTTAAGGGAAATCACCGTTATGCCGTTTCGAGATAGTTGGACGCCGTATTTGATATTGGATTGATCAGCGCAGCGCCGTTACAGTGAAGCGTCTCTTCACCACTAACGGGTACCGCCATGTTGGAACTCATCGGAATAATCGGCGTGATCGTAAGTATTGCATTAAAATTAATATGCGTCCAGATCGGATGCGGGAGCGGCATCGACGATAAAGAGGATTAATCCCCCCCTATAATCGGGCATGCTAAAAAAATACCTGAGCTTCGCCGGCAAGCTGTGCGCTTCCTTATTGATGTTGTGCCTGTCGCTGTGGGGCGTGGCCAGCGTCGCGACGCTGGTGTGTTCGGTTTTGCCGACGGCCGCTACCTGACGTTTTCAATCGAGATCCGCAAGGAGCGCGGCGAGCACTTCGACGCCATCGCCGGTTTCTTCAAGCGTTACGAGACGGTGCTGATCGCCGCCGACGAGCGCGACATCCTGCGCGTGCGCACCAACGCGCGCGGCGAGGACATGTATCTGTATCGCCTGAAGATGCCGCCGGAAGTCATGCGCTCGCTGTTCATGTCGTATCTGGACGAGGGCGCGCTGCTCAAGCGCGAGCCGCGCTTCTACAACACGCTGACCGCCAACTGCACCACCATCGTCTTCGAAATGGCGCGCCGCATCGATCCCGGACTGCCGATGGACTGGCGGCTGCTGGCGTCGGGCTACCTGGATCGCTACCTGTACGACATCGGCGCGCTGGCCGGGCAGGGCGGCTTCGACACGCTGCGGCAGCAGGCCCACATCACCGCCAAGGCGCGCGCGGCCGATCAGGCGACAGATTTTTCCGATCGCATCAGATTGCATTTATAATAACTCTTGGGGCGCACAAAAAACGGAGACATAATGAATAAGAGACTCACGGTCGCGTTGGTGGTCAGCATGTCGGGAATGTTGTTGGCGGGATGTGGCGGCGGCTCAGGCAGCGGCAGCCAGGTGCCGGACCCCGGCAACCAAAGCCAACCCAGTGTGAGTCTCGTGCCAGCGATATTGCCTGGACCGGTACCGTCGGATTCGCCCAGTCCTCCAACCGGCGACACGTACGCGATGTCGCTGGCGATTCCACCGCGCCACCAGTGGAACGGCAACTACGGCTATTGCGGTGAAACCGCATTCATCAGCGCCGGCTTGTATTACGGTCAGTACGTGTCGCAATTCACCGCACGCGCTGCCGCGACACCGGGCGTAAATCAAAGCGACCCCAAGAGCCAGCTGCTCATTTCGGTCAACGATTTGACCGCGGCGGCCAATATGCATCTGAATGCGCTTGAGTGGGATGGGCAAACAGAAGCGGTCACTACCAACCAATACCTGGCTTGGGTGAAAGGCTATGTGCTGGCAGGCTACCCGGTGATTATCGGGGTCTACGTGAATCTGTATGAACCCGGTGGCGACCCGTCGACCGGCTTTTCCAGCTACGATCATATCGTTCCGGTCAATGGCATCGCCTCCAATCATCCGTTGGCACAGGGACTGAACCAGAGCTACTACGCCGACGATATTTTGCAGCTGAGCGACAACAGCGGCAATCACAACGTCAAGTTCCCCAGCTCTGCAACCAGTCCGCCGGTGGCTGCGGCCTACCTGTTCCAATACAGCTACGGCGCCTTCCAGATGACCCGTGTCCAGGCCAACTCGCCCACTGCGCCGCCGTATTCGCTGGCCTTGCATAGCAACAGCGGCAATCGAAATTCTGCCGTTGCGATCACCGGCGTCACCGACCTGAATCACGAAACCGTTCCAGTGCGCCTGGCGACCAGCTTGAATTACGAAAACCCGGCCATCAGCAATGGCTCGAATGCGCCGCCAGCGGCAGCGCCGTTGACGTTGACCGCGACCGTGTACGGCTTGACTGCCGGTGTTAAATACAATGTCTATCAGTACGATACGCTGGCGGCCATTCCCAATTCGGCCTTCAATGCCAATGCTTCTGCGGCCGTTAAAACCTTTGCTTTTACCGCCACCGATACCACCTATGTGCTTCCTGCGATCAGCATCATGTCGAACCAGACTGCGGCGTTCCGCGCCGTGCCGGCATCGGCGCACTAGCCTGACATTCAGCGCGCACAGTAACGAGACGGAGGGGAAAATGAAAATTGTGTTGAGCCATACTTTCATCGCATTGGTGTTCGTAGCGCAGAGTCCCAATGGCCAGGCAGCTACCGAGCTCGTGATGCATGAGGGCTCAAGCATTGTGGCGAGCGTCAATGGCGCCACCATCAAAATAGTAGCCGGCCAAGGATTGGAGCGGAGTTATGAATTTGATGGCTGTCGTTTGAAAAGCAGTATGAACGCTCGAGCGGGACGCTGGTATGGAAGTCTGGGAATTTACGACCCCGCAGCGCAGTTTTTCCCCTCCGTCTTCGGTCAGAAGGAATGCAAGGGCATCAGTCGCACGGTGGTTGAAGAGGGACAGATCCATTTTGATAACATGCAGTTCGCAAACGAGTGGATACGCAGGCAGCAAAAAACTGTTGGCAAGACCGGGACGGTCGCCTGGACAAGCGATGGTCTACTGGTTGCATGGAACGTTGTCCCCAGCAGGAGGCAATTGAATGTCGATGTATGGCTTATGTGCTTCGGCGGGCGACATCCCCAGAAATTATCGGGCGGGACAGACGGTGCTGTTAGAGTGGTGGCCAATCACGCCGGGCAAGCACTCTACGATTGCGCAACAGTTGGAAATGATGTCGTAGACCAAACTCGACGGCAACTGGAAGAGGAATGGCGTAAGTATCCAGTTTCCGATTGAACGAGACAGGGGCAGTTCTGGCATCACGCCAAATGGCACTTTGCCGGAACTGACCCCGAAGCTTTCGATCAGGGGTGTGTTTCGCGCAGTGCCTGATTCAGATAGTTGTCGAAGCGGCCGCCGGCGAAGGCTTGTTGTGCGGCTAGCCGATAGCGCTGCACCAGTTCCGGGGATGCCAGCGGCGAAAAGGCGCCATACAGCGTCACGCCGGGCACCGGCACTGCCAGCAGCTTGAGCCTCATGTTGTTGCGGGCCGCGTAGTAGCTAGCGCTTGCGCAGTTGGAAAAATAGGCGCCGTCGATGCGCTCCAGCTGGAGTTTGCCCAGGTTGACTTTTTCCCAGTCAACGCCGCCGACCAGGTCCAGCCGGATCGCCGGATTGTGCATAAAGGGCGGCAGCACGCCGGCTTGCACCCAGCCTATCGTCATGCCGGCCAGGTCGGATGCGCTGCGCAGGTGGTCGAGGCGGTGTGCGGGCAGCACGGCGATGCAGGGCTCGAACTTGATATAGGCGGTATCGTCGAAGCGTATGCCGGCGCTGGCGCGCTGCGGGGTACGGGCGAGGATGGGGGTGAACAGCACGGCGCCGCTCGCCAGGCTGATTTCCAGACGCGCCACCGTGACGGGGCGCTGCCACTGAAAGCGCACGCCCATGCGAGGGGCAATCTCGCGGTCGAAGAAGTCGATCAGCGCGCCTTGCGGTCCGTCCGGGCCGGGCAGGATGAACGGGGCCACCGTGAACACGCCGGCGACGACCGGTTCGGTCGGCGCCGCCTGCAGCGGGACGCCGCTCCAGCATGCCGCCAGTATTGCGCACACACGGACACGGCGCCGCAAGGCGCGCCATGGCGTTTGGAGCAAGGGCTGCCATCGGTGCGGGACGAAAATCATACGCGCGCTTGCAGAAGGAAAGTCTTACCCCATTCTAACGCTGGGCGGCCCGCTCAGGGCCGCCAGCGGCCGGCAGCTGTTGGCATCCGGCCACAGCGATCGTTTAACCGGAAGATAGCGACGCGTCCTTCAGCGTGCAAAGTATAGCGCGTGGAGGTGCTGGAGTTCGACCTGGGATGCCGGCTGGGACAAGGCCACGCGCCCGCTTTGCATCAGGTAGACATGATCCGCCACGCCTACCGCGCGTTCGGTATTCTGCTCGACCAGGATGATGGTGCGGCCGCCGGCCTTGAGCCGTTCCAGTATCTCGAACAGTTCATTGACGACCAGCGGCGCCAGGCCGAGTGAGGGTTCGTCGATAATCAGCAGGCGAGGATTGGACATCAGCCCACGCGCCATCGCCAGCATCTGCGCCTCGCCGCCGGACAGCGATCCGGCCAGTTGTGCGCGGCGTTCGCGCAGGCGGGGGAACATGGCGTAGGCTTCCTCCAGCCGTTGCTTCACATGCGCGCGGTGCGACTTGTGGAAGGCGCCCATGATCAGGTTTTCTTCCACGCCCATGTCCCGGAAGACCATGCGGCCTTCCGGGATCATGGCGACGCCGTGGTCCGCCATCTCCCATGTCGGCGTGCCGTTCAGGCGCTGGCCGTCCAGGCGGATCTCGCCGGCGCCCAGCGGCGTCAGGCCCATGATCGCGCGCAGCAGGGTGGTCTTGCCGGCGCCGTTCGGGCCGATGATGGTGGTGAGCTTGCCCGCTTCCGCCTTCAGCGATACATCCCACAGCACGTTGATCGCGCCATAGCCGGCGCGGATCTGGTCTAGCTCAAGCATGCGCCGCTCCCGTGTAGCTGCGGATGACTTCAGGATCGTTGAACACTTCGCCCGGCGTGCCGTCCGCGATCAGCTGGCCGAAGTTGAGCACCACCACGCGCTGGCACAAGGAGTTAATCGTTTCGATATCGTGCTCGATGATGATGATGCCAACACCGAAGCGCGCATGCATCTCCTTCAGCATGCCCATGAAGCGCCGCTTGCCGCTGGTCTCCAGACCGGCCAGCACTTCGTCCAGCAGCAGCAGCTTGGGCGTGGTGGCCAGTGCCTTCGCCACTTCCAGCGCCTTGAGTTCGGTCAGCGCCAGTTCGGTGGCGGCGTCGCGGTGCGCCTTGTCGGCCAGGCTGGTGAACTCCAGGATCTCGTCGATCTTGTCCTCGTCGACCTTACCGGTGCCGAAGCGCTGCGCCACGATCAGGTTCTCGCGCACCGTCAGTTCGTGCATGGGCTGCGGAATCTGGAAGGTGCGGCCTATGCCCAGCCGCGCGCGCCGGTAGATGGGCGTGCGCATCACGTCGTGGCGGTCGAAGCGGATGCTGCCGCCGGTCGGCCGCACCAGGCCGGAGATGGCGTTGAACAGCGTGGTCTTGCCGGCGCCGTTGGGCCCGACCAGGCCGACCACGTCGTGCGTGCCGACCGTCAGGTTGACCGCGTTGACCGCCGTCAGGCCGCCGAAGCGGACCGAGAGATTGTTCAACTCAAGCATGGCTCTTCCTTCGCAGCAGGGCAAGCAGTCCGGTGGGGCTGAAGATGATCATCGCCACCAGCAGCCCGCCCAACACCAGCTGATGCCCGGTGGGGATCAGCGACTTGAACACCAGTTGGTCCAGCAGGTACACCACCAGCGCGCCGACCACCGGCCCGGCGATGGTGCGGTAGCCGCCGAAGATGGCGGCGACGATGGGCACCGTCACCCACACGCTGTTGAAGGCGTAGTCCGGTTCGAGGAAGTTGATGTAGTGGGCGTTGAACGCGCCCGCCACGCCGGCCATGAAGGCGGACACCATCAGCATCAGGCCCTTGAGCAGCGTGCTGTTGACGCCGACCACGCGGGTGGCGTCTTCGCTGTCGTGCATGGCGCGCAGCGCGATGCCGTAGTAGCTGGCGCGGATGGCGCGGTAGGCCAGCGCGAACAGCAGCACGATGGTCAATATCGTCAGGTAGGCGCCGGTCTTGCCGCTCATGTCGTAGCCGAAGATGGTCGGCAGCACCGGGATGTTGGCGATGCCGCCGGAGCCGCCGGTCAGCGAGCTCCATTCGGTGGCGAGGATGCGGAAGATGTGGGCGTAGGCCAGGATGGCCAGCGCGAAGTAGGGGCCGCGCAGGCGCAGCACCGGCAGCATCGCCACGGACGCCAACAGCGCGCCGACGCCGCCCAGCGCGATCCCCGCCAGCACCGGCACGCCCAGCTTGGCGGTGACGATGGCCGATACATACGCGCCGACGCCGAAGAAGGCGCTATGGCCGAAGCTGACCATGCCGCCCATATTCCCCAGCAGCGCCCAGGACAGGGCGACACAGCCGATCACCATGGCCGCGACGATCAGGCTCATGACGTAGTTGTCGACGCCGAGCAGCATGGGCACGGCGACGTAGGCGGCGATCAAGGCGATGCCCGACCACAGGCGGTTCGCGCCCGCGCCGCTGGCGAGGCGCATCATCCGCGCCTCCGGGACGCGCCCATCAGGCCATTGGGCATCACCAGCAGCACCAGCAGGAACAGCGTCATGCCGGCCAGCTCCTGCAAGGCGGAACTGGCCAGCGTCACGGTCAGCGCCTCGGCCACGCCCAGCAGCACCGCGCCCAGCAGCACGCCGGGGATCGAACCTATCCCCGCCAGCACGGTGATGATGAAGGCTTTGACCGTCAACGCGCCGCCATACGCGGGCTGGATCACGCCGTAGCTGTACAGGGCCACGCCGGCGAATCCGGCCAGCATGCCTGCCACGATGAACGACACCAGCTCCGTGCGTCCGGGCGCGATGCCCATCAACTTGGCGGCGTCGCGGTTGCTGGACACGGCCCGCAACGCGCGCCCGTACCAGCTGCGCGACAACCACCACCACAAGCCGCCCATCAGCACCAGGCTGACCACGAAGAAGATCAATTCGCTGCGCATGCTGTACAACGGCCCGACCACGAAGGCTTCCTGCAACCAGCTGGAACTGGTGGAGCGCACATCGGCCTTCCAGATCAGCAGGATCAGGTTGGTCAGGATCACGCCGATGCCGAAGGTGAGTATCAGCGAATTGATCTCGCGGTCCTTCTTGATGCGGCTGACGATCCAGTACACGCCGGCCGACGTCGCGCCGACCACCACCACCGCGATCGGTATCGCCCACGCCGGATTGAGTCCCAGTCCCGACTCCACCGAGTAGGCGATGTAGGCCGCCAGCAGCACCAGCTCACCGTGGGCCAGGTTGATCACCCGCATGGTGCCGAACACCAGCGCCAGTCCCAGCGCGATCAACGCGTAGGAGCCGCCTTGCAGCAGGCCGGAATACAGCGCCTGGAGTATCAGTTCCGTCACGGCGGCTTACCAGGGCAGGCCCGGATACACCATCTTGCCGGTCGCCGTCTCCTTGGGCCAGACAATGACGATGTTCTTGCCCTGGTGCTGGCCCATGCGGTGCACGAAGTTGGGATTGTCGCCGTTGGCGCCAAACTGCACGCGGCCGATCAGCGTTTCGCGGTCGGTCTTGCGCAGCTCCTCGGCCACGCCGCCTTTCTTCACCGTGCCTTTGTCGGCGGCGCGGGCGATGGCTTCGAACAGCAGCGTCGCCTGCACGTAGCCGAACTGGCCCAGGTAGTCCGGCTCCTTCTTGTACAGCGTCTTGTAGCCGTCGGCGAAGGCCTTGCCGTCCGCCGTGTCGAAGACGGCGGGGAAGGGCAGCAGCGCGGTGCCGTACACGTTGGGCATCAGGTCCGGGAACTCTGCGGCCATCTTCGGCGTGGCCAGCGACCACACGCCGATCATGGCCTTGACCGGCGGCTTGAGCACGCGCGCGGCGCGCAGAATGCCGACATAATCGTTCTCGTAGCCGACCATTAGTATCGCTTCCGATTTGTCCTGGAGCTTGATCTTGTTGATGATGGGTTTGAAATCGGTGATGGCCGGATCGAAGGAATGCGTGGTGACCTTGACGCCTTTGGCGGTCAGCGCCTTCTGCACGGAGCCAGTCAGGTCGGACGTGGCCTCCTTGGTCGAGAACACGATGGAGACGGACTTCACGCCCATGTCGGCCAGCAGTCCCTGCACGGCCTTTTCGTAGCCGGCGGTGTTATTGATGCGAAAGAAGTTCTTGCGGCCGCTGTTGACCAGGCTATCGTCCACGCCGCCGGAGGTCATGTAGACCAGCCCCAGTTTGTTGGCCGCGTCCGACGCGGGCGAGATGTTGTTGGAGCCGTAGCCGCCGGTGATCGCCACCGCGCCCTGGCTGGCCAGCTTTTCCACCGCCGCCACCGCCTTGGCCGGGGACGATTCGTCGTCGATGGTGATGATCTTGATTTTGTGCTTGCCGTTGGTCTTGTTGAATACTTCGGCGGCCACCAGCACGCCTTCCTGCATGCCCGAGCCCACGCGGGCCAGTGTGCCCGTCAGCGGCAGCTCCGCGCCGACCGTGAATTCCTCGGCGCGCGCGCCGCCTGCCAGTGCCATCGCGATCAGTGCCGCGATTGTGGTGTTTTTCATGTTGGTCTCCGTTGTGGTTATTTTTGTGCCAGTTGCCGCAGCTGTCCTTTCAATATCTTTCCGGTTGCCGCTGCGGGCAGGGCTTGCATTACGATGATCTCGGACGGGCATTTGTACGGCGACAGCAGGCCCGCAAGGTAGTGCTGCAATTCTTCGGGCGTGACGCGGTGGCGCGGATCGATTTCGACAAAGGCCACCACTTCTTCGTTGCCGTCGGCGGCATTGCGGCCGACCACGGCCGATTGCGTCACCGCCGGATGGGCGTTGAGCACCGTCTCCACTTCCAGCGGGTAGACGTTGAAGCCGGAGCGGATGATCAGCTCCTTGGTGCGGCCGACGATGAACAGCGCGCCGTCGGCATCCTGGCGCGCGACGTCGCCGGTATTGAGCCAGCCACCGTCGCGCATCGCCGCCGCCGTCAGTTCCGGCTCGCGATAGTAGCCGGCCATGACGTTGGGGCCACGCACCCACAGTTCGCCGTCCGCACCGGGCGCCACGTCGTCGCCGCCGGCGTCCACCAGGCGCACCTCGACGCCGGGGATGACCTGGCCGACCGAGGCGTCATCGCGCGGCCGGTCGAGGCGGGTCTGGCTGACGGTGGGCGAGGTCTCGGTCATGCCGTAGCCGTTGTGCAGCGGCAGGCCAAACAGCTGCTGCACCTGCGCCTTCAGGCTGGGCGCCAGCGGTGAGCCGCCGGCGTAGATGAAGCGCAGCCGCGACTTGATCTGCACGGCGCCGCCCAGCGTCTCCAGCAGGCGCGCGTACATGGCGGGCACGCCTTGCAGGATGGTCAGGCCGTCGTCGCGGATCGCCTTCAGCACGGCGTCCGGCGCGAAGCGCGGGCACAGGTACAGGCAGGCGCCCGCGTACAGGGTGCCCAGCATGACCGAGGCCAGGCCGTAGACGTGGGTGATGGGCAGCACGCCATAGGCGCGATCGGTGGGCGTGAGGCCGCGCAGGGTGCTGGAGACGGCCGCGATGAACAGCAGGTTGCGGTGCGTGAGCATCACGCCCTTGGGCTGGCCGGTGGTGCCGGTGGTGTAGATCAGCGCCGCGACCTGCTGCGCCGGGTTGGCGTGTGCCGGCTCCGGCGCGCAGTCGGGATTGAGCGCACCGATCATCCATGCGCCGAACGGCGAGGGCGTGGACTCGGCAGCATGGCGCTGGCCGTGCGCGGTGGATTCGGGCGAAGCGGGCATCGACAGGTAGATCACGCGCCGCGCGCCGCTGTGATCGAGGATCTGGTCCACCTCGCGCGCGGACAGGCGGCCGTTGACGTTGACGATCCACGCGTCCACCTCGGCGGCGGCGAAAATCAGCGCCACCTGCGCCGCGCAGTTTTCGCCGACCACCATCAGGCGGTCGCCCGGCCGCACTTGCAGCGCGCGCAGCAGGGCGGCGGTTTCATCGACCGCCGCCGCCAGTTCGGCGTAAGTCCAGTGGCGCGCGCCGTCGTGCAGCGCCCACGCTTGCGGCGCGCGTTCGGCCCAGCGGCGCGGAATGCCGCTGAGGCGCTCGGGCAGCGTCGCCAGCAGGTGGTCGGTGGCGATGGCCTCCATCAGGCCTCGGCCGCCTTGATCATGTTGCGGGCGATGACCAGTTGCTGGATCTGCGAGGTGCCTTCGTAGATGCGGAACAGCCGCACGTCGCGGTAGAAGCGTTCGGCCGCGTACTCCGACATGTAGCCGGCGCCGCCATGGATCTGCACCGCGCGGTCGGCCACGCGGCCGCACATCTCGGAGGCGAACAGCTTGCAGCACGAGGCTTCGGTCGAGATGTCCTCGCGGTTGTCGCGGCGGCGGGCGGCGTCCAGCACCATGCTGCGGGCGGCGTAGATCTCGGCCTTGCTGTCGGCCAGCATGGCCTGGATCAGCTGGAACTCGGCGATGGGCTGGCCGAACTGCTGGCGCTGCATCGCATAGCGCAGCGCGTCGTCCAGCATGCGCTCGGCCACGCCGACGCAGATTGCCGAGATGTGCAGGCGGCCTTTGTCCAGCACCTTCATCGCGGTCTTGAAGCCCTGGCCCTCTTTGCCGCCGATGATGCTGGTGGCCGGCACGCGGCAGTTCTCGAAGATCACGTCGCAGGTGTGGGCGCCTTGCTGTCCCATCTTCTTGTCGTTCTTGCCGAGCGAGATGCCGGGCGTGCTGCGTTCGACGATGAAGGCCGATACGCCGCTGGGCCCCTTGCGGGTGCCGTCGGTGCGCGCCATGACGGTGAATACGCCGGCCTCCGGCGCGTTGGTGATGTAGCGCTTGGTGCCGTTGATGATGTAGTGATCGCCGTCGCGCACTGCGGAGGTGGCGAGCGAGCCGGCGTCCGAACCGTATCCCGGCTCGGTCAGCGCGAAGGAGCCGACCACTTCGCCAGAGGCCATGCGCGGCAGCCAGGTGTTCTTTTGTTCGTCGGTGCCGTCGATCAGGATGCCCTGCGAGCCGATGCCGTTGTTGGTGCCGAACAGCGAGCGGAAGGCGGGCGAGGTGCGGGCGATTTCAAACGCGGCCAGCACTTCCTCTTCCATGGTCAGACCCAGGCCGCCGTATTGTTCGGGGATGGACAGGCCGAACAGGCCCAGTTCGCGCATCTGCGCCACCAGCGCGGGGGGGATTTCGTCGGTGTCGGCCACTTGCTGCTCGTGCGGCACCAGTTGTTCGCGCACAAAGCGGCGGATGCTGTCCAGCAGGATGTTCAGCGTTTCCTGGTCTCTTATCATGGGTCTCCCTCTTCGGCAGACTTCAATGTGCCGATTCGGCCAGACCCTGTCAAGCTTTGGTGTTGATTAGGGTACCGATATTCTGGTCGGCCACCTGGATCACCTTGGCCGACAGGTCGAATTGCTCCTTGTAGACCAGCGAGTTGGTGGTTTCGGTGGCGAGGTCGGTGGCGCTGGGCGCGTCCGCCGCTTGCAGCTGCTGCGCCTGGAACGAGATCGACACGCCGCTACCGGCCGGCGCGTTTTCCTTGAACACGGCCTGCGTCGGCTGAAAGCCCTGGGTGCCGAGGTTGGCGATCGCGTGCGCGCTATTGCCCAAGGCCCGTTCGGAGGCGTTGAGACCGGTGATTCCTGAGCTGAGTGCGGCGATGGCCATGATATTTCCCTTCGGCAAGTATCGAAAGTGTACACCGGTGTGCGCTGGAATGCACGTGTTTGATTAAAATTTCAGCAGGCTTGACGCCGCCGGGCAACTGGGTGACTATTGTCATGGAGATACTTAGCCGGAACCGGAGCCATGCCTACGCTGTGCCGATTGCTGTGTGCCTGCCTGATCCTGCTTGCGGCTGCTGCGGCGGCCGAACCCATCCTGATCCACTACCCGCGCGCCGAGAGCATCGACGACGAGCGCGGCGAATACGGCCTGGCGCTGTTGCAGCTGGCGCTGGTCAAGTCCGGCGGCCTGTACCGGGTCGAACTGTCGCCGACCCGCATGCAGCAGAACCGCGCGCTGCTGGAGTTGCAGTCCGGCTCGGGCCGTATCGACATCATCGGCACCATGACCTCGGCCGAGCGCGAGCAGGCGTTGCTGCCGGTGCGGATACCGATGACGCGCGGCTTGATCGGCTGGCGCATCGGCCTGGTGCGCGCCGACCGCCAGGACTTGCTGCGCGATGTACGCACGGTGGAGGACTTGAAGCGCTTCAGCACCGCCCAGGGGCATGACTGGCCGGATCTGCAGATTCTGCAGCATAGCGGGCTGCACGTGCATCCGGTCGCCGTGTATAGCGGCCTGTTCGGCATGCTGAACGCCGGCCGCATCGACTGGGTGCCGCGCTCGACCAATGAGATCTGGGCCGAAGCGGCGCGCCATCCCGAACTGGCGATCGATAGCCATATCGTGCTGCGCTATCCCACCGCCGACTATTTCTTCGTCAACCGCAACAACCCGGCGTTGGCCGAGGCGGTCCGGAGCGGGCTGGAGGCGGCGTTGGCCGACGGCACTTTCGAACAGTTATTTTATTTGCACTACGGTCGCCTGCTGCGCAACGCCAGGCTCGATCAGCGCATGATCATTCAGCTTCCCAATCCCTTGCTGAGCCCGCAAACCCCGCTGAGCCGCAAGGAGCTATGGTTTTCGTTGGAGGATTTGAAACGCTATCCATAAGACAAGTCACTAGCTTTATGCTACGCTCCCGCCCTTAGTTGTATTGGGGAAACATGTACTCAAGTTACATGAAATAAAAGGGGCGTTCATATGGCAATTTTTGATTTTCTGGAAAAGGAGCGGACGGTAGCGGGGTCCGGCTTCAATCGTTGGCTGGTGCCGCCTGCGGCGCTGGCGATCCACCTGTGCATCGGCATGGCCTACGGTTTTTCCGTGTTCTGGCTGCCGCTGTCGCGCGCGCTCGGCATCAAGGAAGCGCTGGCCTGTCCGGCCGACATGGACCTGATGGCCAAGATCCTGTCGTCCACCTGCGACTGGCAGATCTCGATGCTGGGCTGGATGTACACCATGTTCTTCGTCTTCCTCGGCCTGGCCGCCTGGCTGTTCGGCGGCTGGCTGGAACACGCCGGTCCGCGCAAGGCCGGCGTGGTGTCGGCGCTGTGCTGGTGTGGCGGTCTGGTGATTTCGGCGCTGGGCGTGTACCAGCACCAGATCTGGCTGATGTGGCTGGGCTCCGGCGTAATCGGCGGCATCGGCCTGGGTCTCGGCTACATCTCGCCGGTGTCGACGCTGATCAAATGGTTCCCGGACCGCCGCGGCATGGCGACCGGCATGGCCATCATGGGCTTCGGCGGCGGCGCGATGATCGGCGCGCCCTTGGCCGACAAGTTGATGAAGTTCTTCGCCACGCCCGACTCGGTCGGCGTGTGGCAGACCTTCCTGGTGATGGCGGCGATCTACTTCGTCTTCATGATGGCCGGCGCGCTGTCGTACCGCGTGCCGCCGACCGGCTGGAAACCGGCCGGCTGGACGCCGCCGGCCCAGGCCAGCGCCAACACCATGATCACCAGCCGCCACGTCCACGCCAGCAAGGTGTGGGGCATACCGCAATTCTGGCTGGTGTGGCTGGTGCTGTGCCTGAACGTGACGGCCGGTATCGGCATCCTGGGCATGGCTTCGCCGCTGCTGCAGGAGATCTTCGCCGGCCAGCTGCTGGGCGTGAACGTCGCGTTCAACGAGCTGACGCTGGCGCAGAAGGGGCAGATCGCCGCCATCGCCGCCGGCTTCACCGGCTTGCTGTCGTTGTTTAACATCGGCGGCCGTTTCGTCTGGGCGTCGTGCTCGGACTTCCTGGGCCGCAAAGCCACCTACGGCATCTTCTTCGTGCTGGGCATCGCGCTGTATGGCTTGATTCCGTCGATGGCGCATGGCGCGCAGCTGGCGCTGTTCGTCGGCTTCTTCTGCATCATCCTGTCGATGTACGGTGGCGGCTTTGCAACGGTGCCGGCCTACCTGGCGGACTTGTTCGGCACCCAGATGGTGGGCGCGATCCACGGCCGCCTGCTGACCGCATGGTCGATGGCCGGCGTGTTCGGTCCACTGCTGGTGACCTACATCCGCGAGTACCAGATCGCGCACGGCGTGCCGAAGGCGCAGGCCTACGACATCACCATGTACGTGCTGGCGGGCCTGCTGGTGCTTGGCCTGCTGTGCAATCTGATGGTGCGCCCGGTGGCCGACAAGCACTTCATGAGCGAGGCCGAACTGGCCGCCGAGAAGAAGCTGGCGCACGAGCGCGACGCCGCCGCGTCGAGCGGCACGGTGGTCGCGTCGAACGGCGTGACCAGCCCGGCGGCGGTGGCTTTCGGCTGGCTGGCGGTCGGCATTCCGCTGGCGATCGGCGTGTGGCTGACGGTGCAAAAAGCTGCCGTGTTATTTAAATAACACAGTAGAATAAAGGCACCCGCAAGCGGGGCCGGTCCGGCATGGTGCTGGACCGGCCCCGCTTTCATTTCCAGGAGCGCTTAGTACATGCTTGAATTACGTAACGTCGTCAAATCTTATGCGAAGAACGTGCGGGCAGTCGACGACGTCAGTTTGAACCTGCCGGCCGGCGTGGTCGGTCTGATCGGGCACAACGGCGCGGGCAAGACCTCGCTGATGCAGATGATCGCCACGCTGACCAAGCCCACCAGCGGCGAGATCCTGTTCGACGGCGCGGATATCGTGAAGAAGCCCGAGGCGATCCGCGGGCGCCTGGGCTTTCTGCCGCAGGACTTCGGCGTGTATCCCAATTTGACGGCGCTGGAGTTCCTGCAATACTTCGCGGCGCTGAAGGGCGTGCGCGATCCGGCCCGTCTGCGGCTGCTGCTGGAGATGGTCAACTTGCACGAGCATGCGCACCGCCAGGCGGCCGGCTTCTCGGGCGGCATGCGGCGCCGGCTCGGCATCGCGCAGGCGCTGCTCAACGATCCCGATGTGCTGATCGTCGATGAGCCGACCGCCGGCCTTGATCCCGAAGAGCGGCTGCGCTTCCGCCACCTGCTGTCGGAGATCGGCTTCCGCAAACTGGTGATCGTGTCGACCCACATCGTGTCCGACATCGAGAACATGGCGGGCCACCTGGCCATCATGAACAAGGGGAAGTTGGTGGCCTTCGATACGCCGGACAGTTTTGTGCACGGCGCGCGCAGCCAGGTGTGGTCGGTCACGGTGGAGGCGCAGCATTACGAGGCATTGCGCGCCGAGGTGCAGGTGCTGCAAGCGCAGCGCAATGAACATGGCATCAACCTGCGCATCGCCCATCCAAGCTCGCCATGCGCGGGCGCGGTGCCGGCCGAGCCCACGCTGGAAGAAGCGCTGATGACGCAGCGTTACGCGGTGCAGGAATCGGCAGCATGAACGCGCAGGCCTTGAAGTTGCTGGTGCTGACCGAAGTGCGGCTGCGCATGCGCCGCACCGGCACGCTGGTGGCAGTACTGGGACTGATCGCGGTGACGTGGCTGATGGTTGGCGACCCCGCCAAGGGCCAGGTGATGGTGGTCGCCGACAATATGCGCGTGGCCTACACCAGCAGCTGCCTGGCCCTGGGCAGCGCGGGATTGGGCGGCCTGTTTTTCGGGCTGGCCGGCTTCTACCTGGTGCGCGGGCGCATGAGCGAGGATGTGCGCAGCGGCGCCGGCTCGGTGCTGGCGGCGACGCCGGTGAGCAGCGCCGTGTTCCTGTTCGGCCGCTGGCTGGGCGCGGTGGCTTATTTGTGCGGCTTGCTGGCCATCTTTATGCTGACCATGCTGGTGCTGCATGCCTTGCGCGGCCAGGGGCCGATACAGGTGCTGGTTTATCTGCAGACCTTCGCAATGCTGTTGCTGCCGCTGGTGTTCTTCACCGCCGCGATGGCGCTGCTGTGCGACGCGTGGGCGCCGCTGATGGGCAAGCGCGGCGACGTGCTGTACTTCATCTTCTATCTGGCGCAGCTGGCGGCGCCTATCGTGCTGACGGCGGAGGGCAAGGGCGCATGGTCACCGTTGCTGCTGCTCGATTTCTCCGGCATGGGGGCGACGGTGCTGACGGTGAAGGCGGTCCTGCATACTTCCAGCTTCGTCATTGGCGGCGGCACTTTCAATCCGGCGCTGGCGCCGGTGGTGCTGCCCACCTGGCTGTGGTCGGCGGAGCTGGGGGCCACGCGCATCGGCTGCGCGCTGGTGGCTTTGCTGCCACTGCTGCCGGCCTGGCGGCTGTTCCATCGCTTTGCGCCCGATCGGGTCAAAGTGCGTGCATCCGGCAGTGGCCGCTGGTCGCCGCTGGCGCTGGCAAACCGCGCGCTGCGGCCAATGATACGGCTGGTACGCCCGCTGTTTGGCCTGGCCGTGCGGGTGCCGGGCACGGCCGGCCAGGCGCTGGCGGTGCTGGCGTTGACGCTGGCGTCAAATCCGGCGGCGGTGGCGGCGGCGCTGGTGCTGCTGGTCGTTGGCTGCGTGGTGCCGACAGCGGCGCTGGGCGGCGTGCTGATTGCGGCAATCGCCGTCTGGGGCATCCTGGTCAGCGACATCAGCGTGCGCGACCACCAGTACGACGTCGACGCGATGAGCGGCACGGCGCCCGGTGGTGCGCAGCGGCGCTATGGTGGGCAGTTGCTGGCGTCCTGCCTGCTGGCGCTGCTGTTCACCGCGCCTGTGCTGTGCCGATGGACGGCGGCGGCGCCGTTGCGCGCGGCAGCGCTGTTGACTGGCGTGCTGGCGCTGGCCGGCGTCGCCAGCGTGCTTGGCGGTCTGAGCCGTAGTGCGCGTGCCTTCCTCGCGCTGTTTCTGTTCGGCCTGTACGTCGCGACGCAGGCAACCAAGGTGTCCGTGTTGGATGTGGTTGGTTTCAATGGCGTTGCCACCGCACAAACGGTTGGGGTTCAGCTGTTGCTGGGTATCGCCTTGGCCGTTGGTGGCCTCTGGCATGAACGGTGGCGGAGCGCGCGGAACTGAAGAAGGGATGGCCTAGGATTAATCCGGTTTGCAGAGTTCCTCCGAAAGCGGCAACGCACGTTTGATCTAGATCAGACGTCGCGGGACTGCCTAACGTAGCCTTGGCATTCGCGCTGCGATGCGGCGTCGAAACCGGTTCGACTACCCCAGGCCATCTTTTACTTTCTTTTCGAGGCGTCTATGTACCCATTTTCTCAAATTGTCACCCCAGCAGCCAAAACCCATATGGAAGCCCAGTTGTCGTTCTTTAACGACATGTCGAAGTCCCTGTTCCGTACCGTTCAACAGTACAGCGACCTGAACATCCAGTTGGCTCAAACCTTGCTGGAAGAAGGCACATCGGCTGGCCAGCACATCATCACCACCCACCGTCCGACGGAGGCGATTGCCGCCGCCGCCGCCCATGCCCAACCCACCGCCGAGAAGCTGCGCGCCTACCAGCAGCATCTGTCTCGCATC
The DNA here is from genome assembly GCF_059418605.1 of Duganella sp. GW821-FHT07G03. Taxonomy (NCBI): domain Bacteria; kingdom Pseudomonadati; phylum Pseudomonadota; class Betaproteobacteria; order Burkholderiales; family Oxalobacteraceae; genus Duganella; species Duganella sp. GW821-FHT07G03. The sequence goes on along the minus strand of NZ_JBWKQE010000001.1, from coordinate 75,330 downwards.
GCCGCCGACACCCAGGTCGACCTGTCCAAAGTGGCGGAAGAGCACGTGCAGGAGACCAGCCGCACCGCCAAGGCGCTGGCGGACGAAGTGGCTCGCGTCACTTCGGAAGAAACGGAAAAAACGCTGCGCAGCCATCAAGACGCGGTGGAACGCTTCTCCGATCCGTTCATCAGCCACAGCGACGGCGCGCGTCAATCGCGCGGCAATGAAATGCGCAGCAGCAGCTCGACGATGCAAAGCGCAGGCCAGAACGGCACCGAAAGCCGCGAAGGCAGCATGCAGGGCGGGCAAGCCTCCCAGGCCCAGACTGCCGCTCAAGCTGCTCAATCCGGAAAGCAGACCGGCGCCCGCAAGGAAACCTGAGATCGACGACTGAGCCGCTAGGTTCCTGTCTTCGCCGCGCCCGCGATCTGGCATCGCGCAGCGCGGCAATTTTTTTGTCCTTGCTTTATCATGGCTGGCTTGAAGCAGCCTGGAGATAAAGATGACGAATACCGCCGCCGTGCAGCCTGAGTCGCTGCATATCGTTTGCCCCCATTGCGACGCCGTGAACCGCGTGCCCGCCGCCAAGCTGGCGCAGCAGCCGGTGTGCGGCAAATGCCAGAAGGCGTTGTTCACCGGACAGCCGCTGGAGTTGTCGGCCGCGCGCTTCCTCAAGCACATCGAGCGCAGCGACATTCCGGTGCTGGTCGATTTTTGGGCGCCGTGGTGCGGGCCGTGCAGGACCATGGCGCCGTTCTACGCGCAGGCCACGCAGCGGCTCGAGCCGCAGTTCCGCGTGGTGAAGCTCAATACGGAGGAAGCGCAGGAACTGGCGGCGCGCTATGCGATCCGCAGCATTCCGACGCTGGCGCTGTTCAAGGGCGGGCGCGAAGTGGCGCGGCAGCCGGGCGCGATGGATGCGTCCAATATCGTCGCCTGGGCCACGCAGAACAATCGCGTTTGAGTTGATTCGTTGTCCGCTATTCGGCGGCGCGCTCCAGCCATTTGCGGATGCCATCCAGCGTGCGGAAGTCGGCCACGGAGCGGGTGTTGATGTGCGGGTGGCGGCTTTGCAGCATGCGCGATAACGCGGCGCCGGGGCCGAGTTCCAGCGCGTAGGTGATGCCGGCTTCGGCGGCGGCATCCATGCAGGCGGCCCAGTGTATCGTTTCCGACAGCTGGCGCGAGAGCTGCTCCACCGCCAGCACTTTGCCGTTGACGGCCAGCGCGCCGATGCCCGCCAATACGGGTGTGGTCATCGGCTGGAATGCCGTCTGCTGCAAGGCCGAGGCGAAGGGCGCGACGGCGTCGTGCATGTAGCGCGTGTGCGAGGCCACTGCCACCGGCAGGCGCGTGCTGCGGCCGCCGGCCGCATGCACCGCTTGCTCAAGCGCCTTCGCGCTTGCGGCGGGGCCGCCGGCGATGCAGGCGTCGTCGCCGTTTTCTATGCTCATGTGAAAAGCGTGTTCGGCAAGTAGGGCCGAGGTGCGGGACTGAGCCAGGCCGAAAATCGCGATCAGCGTTTGGCCGGGCAGGGCGCGGGCGCAGTCGTCCATCAGTTGTGCGCGCTGTGCGGCCAGTTGCACCGCCGTCTGCGACGGGAAGGCGTCTGCGACGCCATAGGCGGACAGCTCGCCGATGCTGTAGCCAGCCACCAGGGCTGGCGGCGGCGCGAACTCGCGTATCGCGGCCCACATCGACAGCGTGGCTGCAACGATCAGCGGTTGGGCGTTGCGGTTGGCGTAGATGTCCGCGTCGTCGGCCAGCGCCAGTCCGGCCAGCAGCGCGCTGGCGGCTGCGTCGCCGGCCGGACTGCTGCGGGGCAGGTCGAACATCGCGGCATGCTGTCCGCCTTGGCCGGGGCACAGCAGCAGCAGGCGGGATGGTGCGCCGTAGGACATGGTCATTGCTCGTCCTGCTCCATCGTGGCGATGGCGTGTACCAGGCAGCTCGCCGCCAGCAGGTCCGCCGCGCCGCCTGGGGAGAGGCGCTGCTGCACGAATGTTTGATGACTGTTCAGCGCTTGCGCGCGCCAGTTGGCGTTGGCCGTGCCGCCCAGATCGATGAAGTGTTGAGCGTGCGTCCGCACGGTCCGCGCGCCTTGCGGACCGGCGCGGTGATACACGTTGCTGTCGCTGATGCGCGCCATCAGCGTGAACAGCGTGTCGATGCGCGCATGCGTCATGCTGGCGCCGCGCGCGCGTGAGGCCAGCAGCGCCGGCACGCCGATTTCGAATACCGAGGGCAGTCCAAGCGCGCCTTCTTCCCGCGCGCCGCTGACGGCATATTGCGCGGCGACGCGCAGGCCGTTGCTCAGATGCGTCGGCGGCGGGCTTGATGGGGGGGCTGCGGCGGCATGCATGGCCAGTTCCTCGCCCCAGCGTATCAGCATGGCGGCGCGCAGCGCGGCTGGCGTCATCGGCGTGCCTTGCGCGCGCGCGCGGCCGGCGGTGGCGCACAGCAGGCCGAGGCTGAAGATCGCGCCCCGATGTGTATTGATCCCGCGCGTCGCCTTCAGCATTGCGGTTTCCGCTTCGATGCCCAGCTGTTTCAGTCGCGCGAACGGCGCATCGTTCAATCCCGCCAGGCAGATTTTCTTGAAGTAGTGGCGCAGCGAGAACAGGCTGCGCATGAAGGTTTGCGCGTCCATGTCGTCATGGCTGCCGCGGTCCACCAGCGACACCAGACCGGGCTTGGGATACAGGCAAAGCTCCGCGTGCAGGCTGCGAACGGCCAGCCGCGCCACCGCGCCCGCAAAGTTATGCCGCACCGTGCGGTCCAGGCCAGGCTTGATCATCGCCGGCGTCCGCAGGCGCGCAGGCGCGAGGATGGTACGCATCAATGCTGTTCCAACGTCGCCAACAGCGATGCCGTATCCGCAAGCCGAACCGTGTGCAGGTCCTTGGCGATCACCCTGGCCGGGTTTTCCATCGCCATGCGCCACTCCTTCCACGACACCGCCTGCCCGCCGGGGAAGACGATCTCGCCATCGAGCGACACATGCGCCGCATGCCGCGACAGCAACGCCAAGCCGTCGTGCAGTTCCTCGCGGCTGCGCGGATGGAACAGGATATCGATGTCCGAAGTGGGCGTCAGATACAGCAATCCAGTCAGCGCCTGCATCGCCATCGAACCGTAGATGCGCAGGTGAAGATGCTCGGTCTCCCGCTCCAGCGTGGCCAACGCCTCGCGCCACGGCCCGGCGCAGCGCAGCGCCGAGCGCAGTTCCACCGCCGGCGATGTCCTGCTGATTTCCAGCGCCTGCGCGCGCAGGGCGATACGCACCTTCTCGCCGGTATCTTCATCGGGCGGCAGTGGCAGGCCAAGGCAGACCTCGTCCGGCTGCGCGCCGATGTCGAAGCGCCGTACGACGGCCGGCCAATCCTGTCCCTGCCAGAGCGTAAGCGCCGCCTTGTGTTGCGGCTGCGCCGCGCGCATGACCGCCTGCCAGCCAAATTCTGTCAGCCAGACCAGCATATGCCGCTCAAGGCCGCGCGCGACGGCCTCCGGTTGCGCCATCTGCTCCGATTCAGGCAACGTGTACATGACCGTCAGTCATCACGGCTTCGATCACCGGCTGCGCCCAGCGCCGCCCGCCGCGCTGAAGTCCCAATGCGCTGCGTTGGTCGCCGTCGGCCGGCCCCGCGAGCGCTGCGCGCAGATGCGCCGCGAGATCGCCTTCCCAGATCGCTTCCAGTCCGCCCATGCGCAGATAGTTCTCCGGTCCCGGCGCGAATACCGGATTGCTCTGCGCAAGCTCGGTCAGGCGTTCCTCCGAAACCTTGGTGATGCGCGCCATCGCCGGCAAACCCATCACGCGGATGGTCGCATCGGGCAGGGCGTAGCAGGCGTCGGCCATCAAGCCGCTGGTGATGAAACCGCCCGACAGCGCCTGGTCGTACACCAGGCCGATGATCTTGTGCCCCTTGCGGCGCGCCAGGTCCACGCATTTTCCAAGGTGCGCCATGTAGCTGTTGATGCCCAACATCTCATCGCGATGGCGCAGGCGCTGGCCTTGGGTGTCGACCAGCATCAGTATCGGCATGCCGGGGAATTCGCGCACCGTGCGCAGGATCGCCTGGGCCTGCGCCAGCGCTATCTCCACGCCGATCGGCGTGTGGGCCGTGGTGCCGATCACCGCCACCGCTTGCCCGTCCACCTGCGCGCTGCCGCACAGGAAGTCGTTCTGCTCGACGATGGCATGCCCTTGCGGGAACAGCGTGCTCGCCAGTTTTTTCCAGTCCATCTCAGGCTCCCATGCGGCGTTTGTCGGCCACCGCGATAAAACTGACCACATCCAACATTGGAACGTTGGCCGCATCGGGAATTTGCATCGCAGTCCAGATATCGACCGGATCGGTGAGGGCGCCGAAGCGGGCGATACGTTCGTCGAGCATCTGCTGCTCGGCTTCCAGCGTTTCCAGCGTCAACTCCACCTGTGTGCCGGTCAGCGCGGCCATCGCGTCGCGTGCAGCTTCGCGGAAGGCGGCAATGTCGTCGGCCACGATGCGTTGGCAATCGCCCATCAGGTAGCGGTGCTTGCCGCCTGCCGTGCGCCACACCAATGCGCGGTCGCGTGAATCGAATTCCTCGACGCCGCTGGCGGTCTCGATCACTTCCGGGCCGGACATCGCCAACCGGCCTTCCTCCGACATCACCACCACGTTGGCGCAGCGCGAGACGATGCCCATGCCGCCAAAGGCGCCATTCGACCCGCCCACCAGCACGATAACGGGAATGCCGGCGGCGCGTGTATCGAGCAGCGCGCGCATCACTTCCGACACGGCGATCAGACCGGCGTTGGCTTCATGCAGGCGCACACCGCCCGATTCCACCAGCAGCAGCACCGCCGCAACGTGGTCGCGCACTGCGCGCCGCAGCAGGCCGACCAGCTTGGCGCCATGCACCTCGCCGACCGCGCCGCCCATGAAACCACCTTCCTGTGCCGCCGTGTAGACGGCCACGCCGCCCAGCTTCGCGCGGCCTACCGCGACGCCGTCGTCAAACGCCACCGGCGCGTTCAACTGGCCCAGGTGGGGACTGACGATGCGCTCCGACGGCGGCAGGAATTCTTCGAAGCTGCCCGGGTCGAACAGCTGCTCCAGCCGTTCGCGCGCGTTCGCTTCCTGGTAGCTGGATGCTCGGCTCATCAGGACACTCCCAGCATGGTCTGCACTGCCTGGTCCATGCGCAGGCTGACGACGGCGGGCGTGGCGCCCATGTCGTTGATCGAGATGCGGGTGTCGGCCAGCAGCCAGCGCTGGTGGAAGTCGCGCATCACCGCCTCCCAGATCGGGCCGAAGCCGACGGCGGCGGTGGTGATCTCGATGGTGCAGGCGCCGGCCAGGTCGGCCGGTTCGATCAGCACTTCCAGGTTGCCGGAACCGACCACGCCCACCACGTGCGGCGTCGCTTTCAAACGCTGCGTTCCGTGTTCAAATCGATAGTTCAGTGTTTCCATTGTCAGGCTCCTTACCAGTTGCGGAAACGCTTGGGCGGCTGGTACAAACCGCCCGATGCGCGCACCAGGTCTTTCATATTGCGGGCGGCCAGCAGGTCGCGCGTGGCCATGCGCTTGTCGACGCCGAGATCTTCCGCGCGTTGGATGATACCGCGATCGCGCAGGTTTTCCACCATCCGCTTGTCGCGTGCGAGGCCGACCGGCGTGTAGCCCGCCACGCCGCGTATCGCCTGTTCGCGCTCCTCGTCGGTGCGGCACAGCAGCAGGTTGGCGATGCCTTCCTCGGTCAGGATGTGACTGACGTCGTCGCCGTAGATCATCACCGGCGGGATCGCCATCTTGGCCTGTTCCATCAGTTCCCAGGCGTCGAGCTTTTCGACGAAGGCAGGCTGCATATGCTCGCGGAAGGTCTCCACCATCTGCACCACCAGCTTCTGGCCGCGCGGGATGGTGTTGCGGCCTACACGCGCCTGCTGGCCGGCCTTCAGCCATGCCGGGCTGGCGTGGCGCCGTCCGCGCGCATCGGCGCCCATGTTGGAGGCGCCGCCGAAGCCGGAAATGCGGCCGGCGGTGGCGGTCGACGAATTGCCCTGCAAGTCGATCTGCAGCGTCGAGCCGATGAACATGTCGCAGGCGTAGTGGCCGGCGGCCTGGCACATGGCGCGGTTGCTGCGCATGGTGCCGTCCGGGCCGATGGCGAAGATGTCCGGCCGCGCATGGATGTAGTCTTCCATGCCCAGCTCCGAGCCGAATGAATGCACCGACTGCACGAAGCCCGCTTCGATCGCCGGGATCAGCGCCGGATGGGGATTGAGCGCCCAGTGCTTGCCGATCTTGCCGCGCAAACCCAGCGACTCGGCGTAGGTCGGCAGCAGCAGCTCGATGGCGGCGGTGTCGAAGCCGATGCCGTGGTTCAGCCGCTGCACGCCGTATTCGGCGTAGATGCCTTTGATCGCCATCATCGCCATCAGCACCTGGATCTCGGAGATCAGCGCCGGATCGCGCGTGAACAGCGGCTCGATGTAGTAGGGGCGCGGCGACTGTACGACGAAATCGACCCAGTCGCCCGGAATGTCCACGCGCGGCACGGTGTCGACGATGCGGTTGACCTGCACGATGACGATGCCTTGCTTGAACGCCGTCGCCTCAACGATGGCCGGCGTGTCCTCGGTGTTCGGACCGGTGTACAGATTGCCGTGGCGGTCCGCCGCCTCCGCCGCGATCAGGCAGACGCGCGGCGGCAGGTCGATGAAGTAGCGGCTGAACAGCTCCAGGTAGGTGTGGATCGCACCGATATTCAGTTTGCCGGCCGAGGCCAGCCGCGCCACGCGCACCGCCTGTGGACCGGAGAACGAGAAGTCCAGCTTCGAGGCGACGCCGTGTTCGAACACGTCCAGATGCTCCGGCAGCGCCAGCACCGATTGCAGCATGTGCAGGTTGTTGATGCGTTCCGGGTTCAGGTTGGCCAGCGCGTGGCCGAGGAAGTCGGCCTGCTTCTGGTTGTTCCCTTCGAGGCAGACGCGGTCGCCGCACTCCAGCACCGTGTGCAGCAGGTCGGCGATGCGCGCGGAGGGCAGGGTTTTGCCGTCCAGTTCATTGCCCAATGCGGTGCGCGCGCGCAGCAAGCGCGCGTAGCGGTTGTCCCGAAGGGTGTTCCAGTTCATTTACTTGGCTCCCATGATCATGTCCGGCAGTCCAGTCGAGATGGACGGGAAGACGCACAACAACAGCACCGCCACGAACATCAGGATCAGGAACGGAAACACGCCCCACACCACATCCTTGAGCGGGATGTCGGGCGCGATGTTCTTGATGACGAAGATGTTCAGGCCCACCGGCGGGTGGATCAGGCCCATCTCCATCACCACCGTCATGACGATGCCGAACCAGATCAGGTCAAAGCCGGCGGCCTTCAGCGGCGGCAGGATGATGGGCGCGGTCATCAGGATAATCGATACCGGCGGCAGGAAGAAGCCGAACACGATCACCATCAGCAGGATCACCGCCAGCAGCAGCCATTTCGACAGGTGCAGGCTGACCACCCACGCGGCGGCGGATTGGCTGATGTGCAGGTAGCTCATCACGTACGAATAGAACAGCGACATGCCGATGATCAGCAACAGCATCGTCGATTCCTTGATCGATGAGCTGAGGATGGGCGACAGATCCTTCGGCCGCCACACGCCGTAGATCACGGCCAGCAGCACCAGCGCCAGCAGCGCGCCCAGGCCTGCCGTTTCGGACGGGGTGGCGAAACCGCCGTACAGTGCGACCATCACGCCGATCAGCAGGATAATGAAGGGCAGCACGCGCGGCAGCATCTCCACCTTTTGCGCCAGCGTGAAGTGTTCATCTTCCAGGTAGGCCGACTTGGCGCCGCCTTGTTCGTAGATGACCAGCGCGGCCTTGTATTCCTTGTGCGCGCGGTAGACGGCGTAGCCGGCAAACAGCAGCACCAGCAGCACGCCGGGACCTATCCCCGCGAGGAACAGACGGCCCAGAGACTGCTCGGCGGCGACCGCGTACAGGATCATGGTGATCGACGGCGGCAGCAAAATGCCCAGCGTGCCGCCGGCGGCGATGATGCCGGCCGCGAAACCGGGCGAGTAGCCGCGCCGGCGCATCTCGGGTATGCCGGCCGAGCCGATGGCCGAGCAGGTGGCGGGCGAGGAACCGGCCATCGCCGCGAACAGCGCGCAGGCGAACACGTTGGCGATACCCAGGCCGCCGGGTATCTTGTGCATCCACGTGTGTATCGCGGAGTACAGGTCCTTGCCGGCCGGGGACTTGCCGATGGCCGCGCCCTTCAGGATGAACAGGGGGATGGACAGCAGCGTGATCGACGCCATTTCCTCGTACACGTTCTGGGTGATGGTGTCGAGCGAGGAGGGCGGCATGCAGAAGTACATGAAGCCGGTGGCCACCACGCCCAATGCGAAGGCGATCGGCATCCCGGAGAACATCACCACCAGGGTAACGGCGCCGTACAGGGCGCCAAGAGTCAGGTCGCTCATGCCGCGCGCTCCGTTTTGTTACGAGGTTTGTCAGTGAGGCGTGCCAGCGTTTGCAGCACGATTTGTAGCGTGAGGATGCTCATCCCGGCGGCCATCATGGCGTAGGGTATCCACAGCGGCGGCGCGAAGGTGGAGGAGGTGGTCTGGCCGTCGACCCAGGCTTCGTGGAACAGCGTCCACGATTTCCACGAGAAGAAGGCGCAGAACAGCGCCGACACCAGGTCCACCATGAACAGCCGCGCCGCGTTCACGCGCGGCGGCAGCAGCGATGCCAGCGCTTCGATGCCGATATGGCCGCGCTGCGATTGCACGTAGGCGGTGCAGAAGAAGCTCACGCCAACCAGCATGAACACCGAGGCTTCGTCCTGCCAGTCGGTAGGCGCGTGGAAGAAGTAGCGCGACACCACCGAGTACGTCAGCACGAACGCCGTCAGCACCAGCGCCACCATGGACACCATCATCAGCGCCTGATTGAGTTTGCCCAGCAGCGCTGTCGCCATGGCGACGATGGCGTTGTCCGGCGGCGCGGCGGCGCGCGGTGGCTCCAGCTCCATGCCGTGGCTCATAGCGTTTTCTCGGCCAGTTTCAACAGCTTGGCGCAGTTTTCATTGCGTTCGCCGTAGTCCTTCCAGGCGGTGGTGCGGGCGATGGCCTGCCATTTTTTCAGCGCGGCCGGATTCAGGTCGACCACCTTGGCCTTGGCTTTGGCGTAGACGTTGGCCACTTCCGAGTCGTCGGCCTTGGCGGAGTTCAGCGCGAAGGTTTCCATCTCTGCGCCGACGGCCATGATAGTGGCTTGCTGTTCCTTCGTCAGGCGGTCGAAGATCGCCTTGGACATCATCAGCGGTTCGAACATGAACCAGTAGGCGCCGGCGCGGCCGGTGGTCAGCGCCTTCGACACTTCCTCCAGACGGAACGAGATCAGCGAGGTGGAGGAGGTCAGCGCCGCTTCCATCGCGCCGGTCTGCATGGCGGCGTAGATTTCATTGGACGGCAGCGACACCACGGCGGCGCCGGCGGCCTTGAGGATCAGGTCCATCTCGCGCGAGCCGCCGCGTATCTTCATGCCCTTGGCGTCGTCCGGATCGATCACCGGCTTGGTGCGCGAGGCCACGCCGCCGGCCTGCCAGATCCAGCTAATGAGTACGATGCCTTTTTCGTTCAGGATGCGGCTCAACTCCTTGCCCACCTCGGCGTTCTTCCAGCCGTAGGCCTGCTCGTAGGAGGTCACCAGGCCGGGCATCAGGCCGATGTTCACTTCCGGGACTTCGCCGCCGGCGTACGACAGCGGCACCAGCGACATGTCCAGCGCGCCCTTGCGCATGGCCGAGAACTGGGCGTTGGTCTTCATCAGCGAGGAACCCGGATAGATCTCGAATTTGAGGCTGCCCTTGCTGCGTTTTTCCACCTCGGCCGCGAACATGCGGGTCAGCCGGTCGCGGAAATCGCCCTCGGTGACCGTCCCGCCGGGGAATTGGTGCGAAATCTTGAGGGTGGTGTTCTGCGCCCATGCCGGTTGCAGTAACAACGGGCTGGCGGCCAGGGCGGCCAGTACGGACCTGCGGGTGATAGCGCTCATCATTTCTCCAAGGTGGGTCAAATATGCAACATTCTTTTTTGTGTATACAAGAATATCTCGTTGGAATACATTGTCAAGCTAAATTCACTGCTTATAATGAAGCTTGTTATACACAAGGCTGCAAAAACACCATGACCACCCATTCCGTCACGCTGCGCGAACAAATAGAAGAGATGATCGCCGTCGGCGAGCTCAAACCGGGGCAGCACCTGGACGAGACCGAGCTGGCCACGCGCTTTGGCGTCTCGCGCACGCCGGTGCGGGAAACGCTGATACAGCTGGCCTCCATGGGACTGGTGGTGATACGCCCACGGCGCGGCGCCATCGTCGCGGAACTGGGACCGCAGCAGCTGGTGGAGATGTTCGAGGTCATGTCGGAACTGGAGGCGACTTGCGGCCGCCTGGCGGCGCGGCGCATGACGCCCGAAGAGCAGCAGGCTCTGTTGGCGGCGCACCAGGCCTGCCAGGATGCGCGCGATGCGCAGGAGCCGGATGTCTACTACTACAAGAACGAGTTATTCCATGAGGCGATCTACGCCGGCAGCCATAACCAGTTCCTGATCGAGCAGACCCGCAATCTGTACCGGCGCCTGCGGCCGTACCGCCGCTTGCAGCTGCGCGTGCGCGACCGTTTGGCCACGTCCTACCACGAGCATGACGGCGTGGTGCAGGCCATTGTCGATGGCGACGGCGACCTGGCGGCGCGCCTGCTGCGTGAGCACGTGATGATACAGGGGCAGCGCTTTTCGGATTTGATGTCGTCGCTGCCGCGGTTGCGGCAGGACGCGGCCTAGCGGTTTTTTAGGCTGCGGCGCCGCGCACGATGCGCACCGGCTTGGCCGCGTTGGGCGCGGCCTGCGGCAGCATGTCTTGCAGCGTTTGTTTATCCAACACGGCCAGGAAGGCCTTGGTGGCGTCGTTGAGCGTGTGCTTCAATGCGCAGTTGGGCGTCAGCGGGCAGGTGTCGGTTGCGCGGTCGAAGCATTCGGCCATGAAGAAGTCGGTCTCCGTCATCCGCACCAGCGCGCCGATATTGATGTCCTTCGGTTCCCTGGCCAGGCGCAGGCCGCCGTTGCGGCCTCGTACCGTCTCCACCAATCCCGACTGCCCCAGCTGATAGACCACCTTCATCAGGTGGTTCTTCGAGATCGCGTGCATGTCGGCGATGTCCTGGATCGTGACCAGCCGGTCCCGGTGGGCGCTCAGGTACAGCAAGGTCCGCAGGGAATAGTCGGTGAAGGAGGTGAGGCGCATGGCTGGCTCGGGGGAGTGGCAATTCAATCCACCATTCTACATGCTGATTAAGCTTTACTCCATTTGCACGAGAATGTCGCGCACGCGCAGCAGCGCGATCTCGATGTCCAGCGTCTCGATGCCGCCGTAGCCGAGGAACAGCCCGGCCTTGGGCGGCGTCGACGCGTAGAAGTTCGACAGGGGGTAGAGGCCGACGTCGGCGCGCCGCGCCAGTCGCAGCAGCAAGTCCAGGTCGAGCGGCTTTTTGCACAGTGCCGCCAGGTGGAAGCCGGCGCTGGCTGGCACCAGCTCGAACCACGGCGACAGCACGTCGGCAAACAGCTTTTGCAGACGCTCGCGCCGCGTCGCGTAGATGGCGGCGCAGCGGCGGATGTGGCGCGACAGGTAGCCGTCGGCGATGAACTTGGCCAGCGCGTGCTGGCTGGCGGTGGCGGTATGCCAGTCGTTGAGGTGCTTGACGGTGAGGGCCGCGTTCAGTATCGCCTCCGGCAGCACCGCATAACCGAGCCGCAGCTCCGGCAGCATCACCTTGGAGAAGCTGCCGACGAAGGCCACCACGCCATGCCGGTCCATGCTTTGCAGCGAATCGGTGGGGCGGCCGTCGTAGCGGAACTCGCTGTCGTAATCGTCTTCGATGATGATGGCGCCAATCTCCAGCGCGCGCGCCAGCAGCGCCTCGCGGCGGGTCACGCTCATTTGCATCCCCAGCGGAAACTGGTGGGCCGGCGTGGTGTAGATCAGCCGAGTGCCTTGCGGGATCTGGTCGACCAGCATGCCGTCCCGGTCGACGCCGATGCCGACCACCCGCGCGCCCTGGCTGGCGAACAGCATGCGCGCGGCCGGGTAGCCTGGTTCCTCGACGGCGACCGCGCAGCCCGGCTCCAGCAGCACGCGGCCCAGCAGGTCCAACGCCTGCTGGGCGCCGTTGGTGACGACCACGTTGTTGGCGGTGCAGACCACGCCGCGCGCAAAGGCGGCATGGTGGGCGATGGCGGCGCGCAGTTCGGCGATGCCTTCCGCCTGGCGGTACATGCCGCTGCCTTTGGCGTCCTGGCGCAGGCCGTGCAGCATGCAGCGGCGCCATTCGTCGCTCGGGAACAGCGACGGCGTGACGCAGCCACCGACGAACTCATAGCGCGAGCGGCCTTCCGGGAAGGGGACGCGCAGCGGCGTGTGCATGGCGTCCCACTTGGCGACGATGGCGGCGCTGGCCAGGTTGATGGCGAGCTGGCGGCGCGGTTTGGTTGCCGCCGGCGCGCTGACGAAGCTGCCCTTGCCGACCTGGCCCAGCACCAGCCGTTCTTGCGTCAAGCGGGTGTAGACATCGGAGACGGTCTTGCGGGACAGGCCGAGTTGCTGGGCCAGCAGGCGGGAAGGCGGCAGCTGCTGGCCGTCGGCCAGGCGCCCGCTGCGGATCGAGTCGCTCAGCTGGCGATACAACTGCCCACCCAAGTCCTTCTTGCCTTCGATGACGATGTGGAGTTCCATGGAGGGATTAGTGCGTGACGGGTTTTCCTGTCTGTGCCAGCAGCCAGGCGATCACGCTGATGACCAGGCTGGCGAGCACGCCCCAGGCCAGTTTCAGCGCGCTATCGAACAGCAGCGGCGCCACCAGGCCGGACACCAGCGCAAACAGCAGCATCTGGATAAACGACTGCATCGACGACGCCAGGCCGCTATTGTTCGGGAAGTACTCCAGCGCGATCAGCGACAACGGCGTCATGGCCAGCGCCAGGCCGAAGGAGTAGATGAACAGCGGCGCCACGGCGTAAGGCACGGCCGCGACGAAGGCGCTGTTGTAGGCGACGTTGATGATGCCGGCGGCGATCATGATGGCGAAGCCTATCCACACCTGCGCGTTACGCGAGAACTTGTTGGCGAATTTGCCCGACAGCGCCGAGCCGACCACCATGCCGCTGATCAGCGGCACGAACATCCAGGCGAACGCCGTCTCCGGCAGGTGCAGGATGTTCATCACGAAGTAGGCGGCCGAGCCGATATACAGCGCCACGCCCGCAAAGCTCATGCCGACCGCGATCGACAGCAGCAGGAACTGGTGGTGGCACAACACCTTCCAGTAATTCCCGGCGATGACGCCGAGGTGGAAGGGATGGCGGTCCTTGACCGGCAGGCTTTCCGGCAGCGCGCGCTGCACGGCGATGAACATCAGGATGCCGAAGGCGCTGAGGAACCAGAAGATCGAGCGCCAGCCAAAGCTCACCTGCAGCCAGCCGCCCAGCACCGGCGCGATGGCGGGCGCCAGGCCGAACACCATCATGATATGCGCCAGGATCTTCTGCGCGGCGGCGCCGGAGAAGCGGTCCTGGACGATGGCGCGGCCGACCACCGAGCCGGCGCCGGCCGCCAGGCCCTGCACGATGCGGCAGGCCAGCAGCACGCCGATGGACGGCGCCATCGCGCCGACGATGGAGGCGGCGATATAGGCCACCAGCGACACCAGGATCACCGGGCGGCGGCCGAAGGAGTCGGACAGCGTGCCGTAGAACAGCATCATGAAGGCAAAGCAGAACAGGAACATGCTCAACGTCTGCTGGATCAGCATCGGACTGGCGTCGAAGGTCTGGGCGATCGCCGGGAACGACGGCAGATAGGTGTCGATGGCCAGCGGCCCGACCATGGAAAGGCCGGCCAGCAGCAGTGTCAGCAAAATATTCATTTAAGGCGTATTGTTCAGTGGACCGAGCATTTTACGCGATATGCAGTCATCGCATATCCGAGGGCGAAATGCGTTTTTATAATTCGAGACATTATGACTATCGATACTTTTGATGGAACCGGCGTCAAGCCGTCGCACTGGAACCTGGACCATGTGGTCGAGCAGCTGCGCGTGTCGCGCGAGGCCACGCACAACATCCGCCATCACGGCAAGGTGCGCGAGCTGCCGTCGCGCGAGGCGCTGACGATCATCGTCAACGGCCTGTCGGCGGTGCTGTTCCCCACACATTACGGCCGGCCCAACCTGACCGACGAGAGCATCGACTACTTCGTCGGCGACACCCTCAACACCACCTTGAACCGCCTGACAGAGCAGGTCCGGCGCGGCCTGCAGTTTTCGCTGGAGGACGCCACGCCAGACGAAGAAGCGCTGACCCGCCAGGCGCACGCCATCACGCGCGAATTCGCTGCGGGCTTGCCGGGCATACGCGGGTTGCTGGTGTCCGACGTGCAGGCGGCGTTCTCCGGCGATCCGGCGGCGACCTCGGTGGCCGAGATCATGCTGTGCTATCCGGGCACCATCGCCATCCTGTACTACCGGCTGGCGCACAGCCTGCATCGACTGGGTTCGCCGTTCCTGGCGCGGCTGATTTCGGATATCGGCCATTCGCTGACCGGGATCGACATCCATCCCGGCGCGCAGATCGGCGGCAGCTTCTTCATCGATCACGGCACCGGCGTGGTGATCGGCGAGACGGCGATCATCGGCCAACGCGTGCGCCTGTACCAGCACGTAACCTTGGGCGCAAAGCGTTTTCCGGCGGACGAACAGGGCACGTTGATCAAGGGCGTGCCGCGTCACCCGGTAGTGGAGGATGACGTGGTAATCTACGCCGGCGCGACCATCCTGGGCCGCATCACCATCGGCGCCGGCTCGACCATCGGCGGCAATGTGTGGCTCACGCAAAGCGTGCCGGCCGGGAGCAATGTGTCGCAGGCGCAGATGCGCAACGACTAGATCGGTCATACTTCGGGAACAGGTATTCATTTGGAAGATGCAGTCTTTAGCCTACCGGGTGGCGTGCGGCTTGTTCCTGTCACCCAAGCCGATGCGGCCTCGCTCTCATCGCTGGTGCGGGAGAACGTCGATCACTTCCGGGAGTTTATTCCGATGGTCGCAGGACTGGCATCAGAAGCAGGCGCTGTCGCGCACCTCGAGAGAGCGGAGCGTGCCCTTGCGGAAGGCGATGTGCTGGAGTGGCATATCTTCCTGGACGGCGCCTTATGCGGCGCGGTGCGGCTGAAGGACATCGACGTTGCCAACCAGAGCGCCGCCATCGCCTACTTCATTGGCAGCGCTTATCAGGGAAGGGGAATCGTGACCTCTTCGGTGTTGTCCGTGATCGGATATGGTTTCGGGCGTTTCGGCTTGAACCGGATCGAGCTTCAATGCGCGACCGGGAACCTTGCCAGTCGGCGGGTGGCGGAGCGCCTGGGTTTTACGCTGGAGGGAACCCTCCGGCAGTCGGAAATTCTTCATGGCGCGGCCATCGATGTACATGTCTTTGGTTTGCTTCGTGAAGAGTTCACGTTTTAGGAGAGATGAATGACGGATCAATCGAAGTACGTACCGCCGAAAGTCTGGGTGGCCGAAGCGCCATCCGGCGGCACTTTTGCGAGCATTAACCGCCCGGTTGCGGGCCCCACGCATGACAAGGAACTGCCGGTCGGGCAGCATCCCTTGCAGCTCTATTCGCTGGGCACGCCGAACGGCGTGAAGGTGACGATTTTGTTGGAAGAGCTGTTGGCCGCCGGGCATAGCGGTGCTGAATACGATGCGTGGCTCATACGCATCAACGACGGCGAGCAGTTTTCCAGCGGCTTCGTCGACATCAATCCCAACTCGAAGATACCGGCGCTGGTCGACCGCAGCGGTGCGCAGCCGTTGCGGGTGTTCGAATCCGGTTCGATCCTGGTGTACCTGGCGGAGAAGTTCGGCGCCTTCCTGCCGAAGGACCTGGCGGCGCGCACCGAGACGCTGAATTGGCTGTTCTGGCAAATGGGTTCCGCGCCGTTCCTGGGTGGAGGCTTCGGCCATTTCTACGCCTACGCGCCGGAAAAGCTGGAGTATCCGATCAACCGCTATGCGATGGAAGTCAAACGTCAGCTCGACGTGCTCGATCGCCAGTTGGCCGATCACCGCTACGTCGCGGGCGATGACTACACCATCGCCGACATGGCGATCTGGCCGTGGTATGGCGTACTGGTACTGGGAAAGATCTACGGCGCCGGCGAATTCCTGTCGGTGCACGAGTATAAAAACGTCCGCCGCTGGGCCGACGATATCGC
This sequence comes from Duganella sp. GW821-FHT07G03, assembly GCF_059418605.1. NCBI lineage: Bacteria > Pseudomonadati > Pseudomonadota > Betaproteobacteria > Burkholderiales > Oxalobacteraceae > Duganella > Duganella sp. GW821-FHT07G03. Next base: position 59,015 of record NZ_JBWKQE010000001.1, on the reverse strand, counting down.
TGCGAGGCCGGCTGTGATCCGTGGCCGCAAGGTCAATCGGACCTTCGGCGAACCGGAAGAGCAGGTGCTTGAGCGGCACGCTGCTTCCGATCTGGACTGACGGCGTTACTTGCCCGGCTTGGCCGCGCCGCTAGCTTCGAGCGCCAGCTGGTCTTCGGTCTTCGCGTAGTCGGGGAAGTATTTGTTGGTCACGGCCAGGAACTCGCGCGAACGGTAGGCCGCCGCGAGGTCCTTGGCGAACTGCTTGTCCTTGTCGGCGCTGCGGATCGCCACCAGGTTGATGTAGTTGGACGAGATCTTCTCGGTCAGCAGCGCCTCTTTCAACTTCATGCCCGAGGCCAGCGCGTAGTTACCGTTGACGAAGGAGTAGTCGGTGTCCTGCAAGGAGCGCGGCAGCTGCGCGGCGTCCAGCGAGATCAACTTGATTTTCTTGACGTTGACGGCGATGTCCTTCTCCGACGCCTTCACCGGGTCGAACTTGTCGCGCAGCTTGATCCAGCCCAGTTGATCCAGCAGCACCAGCGCGCGCGCCTGGTTGGTCGGATCGTTGGGCATGGCGACGGTGCCGCCTTCCTTCACCTCGGCCAGCGTCTTGTGCTTCTTGCTGTAGATGGCGATCGGCGCGGTCGGGATCTTCACCAGGTCCGCCAGCGGCAGCTTGTTCTTGGCCGCGAATTCATTCAGGTAGACGATGTGCTGGAACACGTTGGCGTCCAGCGAGCCTTCCGCCAGCGCGAAGTTTGGCTGGATGTAATCGTTGAACTCCACCAGCTTGATCTTGTAACCCTGCTTTTCCAGGATAGGCTTGATGCCCAGCTTGATCTGGTCCGCATACGGGCCGGCGCTGGTGCCGATCACGATTTCCTTCGGGTCCTTGGCGTAGCTTGGCGCGGCGATGCCGAGGGCGATGGTCAGTGCTGCGAGCAGCAGGTTGCGGCGAGGTGCGTTCATGTTGATTCCCTTAATTAGCGTTTGTCGAGGCGTTTGGCGATGCGGTTGCCGGTGAACTGGATCAGCTGCACCATGGCGATCAGGATGGCGACGGTGGCGACCATGATGTCGGTCTCGAAGCGGTAGTAGCCGTAGCGGATGGCGAGGTCGCCGATGCCGCCGCCGCCCACCACGCCGGCCACTGCGGAGTAGGACAGGAAGCTGATCGACAGCACGGTCAGCGCCAGCACCAGGCCGGAACGGGCCTCCACCAGCAGCACGCGCAAGACGATCTGCATTTCCGAGGCGCCCATCGCGTGGGCCGCTTCGATCACGCCGCGTGGCACTTCACGCAGGTTCTGTTCGACCATGCGGGCAAAGTAGGGGATGGCGGCGAAGGACAGCGGCACGGCGGCAGCCAACGGCCCGATCGAGGTGCCGGCGATGATGCGCGTGAACGGCACCAGCGCCACCAGCAAAATGATGAACGGGAACGAGCGCACCGTGTTCACGAACCAGCCCAGTATCAGGGACGCCGGGCGGTTTTGCAGCGATTGTCCGTCGGCCACCAGGAACAGCAGGATGCCGAGCGGGCCGCCGATCAGCACCGCGGCGGTCAGGCCGATGCCGAGCATGGTCAGCGTTTGACCGAGGGCGGTCCACATCTCCGGCAGCATGGCGAGGATGGCGTCGAGCGAGGCAAGGTATTCAGACATAGGCTGCCTCCGTGTTGGCGTTGTTGATGTTGGCGAGCGCGCTGGCGGCGCCGTGCTGCGCCAGCTCCCGGCCCAGGGCGGTCTTGCGCGGTTCGGCCACGCTGGCGGCGGCGTCCAGCGCGAACTGTTCGGCGATCGCGCCGTCTTCGATCACGGCCACGCGGTTGCAGATCTCGCCCAGCACCGACAGCTCATGGCTGACGATCACGATGGTCACGTTCAGGCGGCGATTGATGTCGCGCAGCGTGGCGAGCAGCGCGCGCGTGGTCTCGGCGTCCAGTGCGGAAGTCGGTTCGTCGCACAGCAGCACGGCCGGGCCGCTGGCCAGCGCGCGGGCGATGGCGACGCGCTGTTTCTGCCCGCCCGACAGCTGCGCCGGATAGCTGGCCGTCTTGCCGCTCAACTCCACCAGCTCCAGGCAATCGTTGACGCGGGCGGTGATCTGCGCCGGCGTCATGCCGCCGTGGATGCGCAGCGGGAAGGCGACGTTGTCGAACACCGTGGCGTTTTGCAGCAGGTTGAATTGCTGGAAAATCATGCCGATATTGCGGCGGGCGTCGCGCAGGTCGCGCTTGGACAGCGCGGTCAATTCGCGGCCGTCGACAAATACGCCGCCGCTGTCGGGCTGCTCCAGCAGGTTAAACAGGCGCAGCAAGGTCGATTTTCCGGCGCCGCTTTTGCCGATCAGGCCGAAGATATCGCCTTGGTTCACTTCCAGGGTAACGTCGCGTACTGCGTGGAACGTGCCGCCGTCGGGCAGCGCAAAGGTTTTACTCGCATGATCGATGCGAATCAGTGGTGTAGTCATCAGAAATAGGGGTTGGTGCCGGTTGTAAGGTACCGGTGCGCGAAGTATCGCATCAGCCGCTCATGCGGCAAACGAAGTTATTCCGCTTTCTATATGCCTAAAAATTATAAAGACGAAAGTGCATATCAAAACGTAAAACTATTCGTTTTGATTTCATTGCTGCGGAATTAATCTGGTTGCCACGGATCTGCAAAAAGGGAAACCATGAAACTCGAACAGAAACGCGCCATCCGTCCGGGGCTGACCGCGCATCGGTGGATACTGCCGGTGCTGCTGATCGCAAGCTGGCAGGCCGCGTCGCAACTGGGCTGGCTGTCCAGCCGCATTCTGCCGCAGCCGTGGGCGGTGGCCAGGGCCTTCTGGACCTTGGCCGTCTCCGGAGAATTGTGGCTGCACCTGCGCGCCAGCCTGTGGCGCGCCGCCAGCGGCTTTGCGCCAGGCGCCGGAGCAGGGCTGCTGCTTGGCCTGTTGACCGGCAGCGTGCGCCGCGCCGAAACGCTGCTCGACACCACGCTGCAAATGGTGCGCAACATCCCGGCGCTGGCGTTGATCCCGCTGCTGATCCTGTGGTTCGGCATCGAGGAAGCGGCCAAGCTGTTGCTGTTGGCGGTGGGCGTGTTCTTCCCCGTGTACCTGAACACCTTCCACGGCATCCGCTCCGCCGACCAGGGCTTGATCGAGATGGCGCGCAGCTATGGCTTGTCCGGCTGGCCGTTGTACCGCGACGTGATCCTGCCGGCGGCGCTGCCGTCGATCCTGGTGGGCGTGCGCTTTTCGCTAGGCCTGGTGTGGGTGCTGCTGATCGTGGCCGAAACCTTTTCAGCCCAGGCGGGCATCGGCCACATGACCATGAACGCCCGCGAATTCCCGCAAACGGACGTGGTCCTGGTGGGCATCCTGCTGTACGCCCTGCTGGGCAAGTTGGCCGACCTGCTGTCGCGCGGGATGGAGAAGCACTTCCTGCGCTGGAATCCCGCTTACCGTTAATGAAGGAAACCGTATGTATATTTCGACCGCACTATTTGACATCAGCCATTCCTTGAACCATCGGCCGGCCGCACCCACGCCCGTGCGGCGGCAGGGCGTATCACTGGCGCTGGACGGCGTGAGCAAATCGTTCGGTGCCCGCCCGGTGCTGAGCGACGTGCGGCTGGAACTGCGCGCCGGCGAATTCGTCGCTGTGGTTGGCCGCAGCGGCTGCGGCAAAAGCACGCTGCTGCGCGCCATCGCGGGCCTGGACCACGCCGATGCCGGCAGCATCGCCGTCGGCGCCGGCAGCATCGCCGCCAGCATCCGCATCATGTTCCAGGAGGCGCGCCTGCTGCCGTGGAAGTCGGTGCTGGAGAATGTGGCGATCGGCATGCCGCATTCCCTGAACGCGGCGGCGGCCACACTGGCTACCGTGGGCCTGGCCGACCGCGCCGACGATTGGCCGGCTGAGTTGTCGGGCGGGCAGCGGCAACGGGTGGCGCTGGCGCGCGCCTTGCTGCACGAGCCGCAGTTGCTGCTGCTGGACGAGCCACTGGGCGCACTCGATGCTTTGACCCGCATCGAGATGCAGCAGCTGATCGAAGCGCTGTGGCAGACCCGCGGCTTCACCGCCGTGCTGGTCACGCGCGACGTGCAGGAGGCGCTGGCCCTGGCCGACCGCGTGGTGTTGATCGAGGCGGGCCGCATCACACTGGACTTGAAGGTGGACTTGCCGCGTCCGCGCGCGCGCGGCAGCGCGGCGTTTGCGGCGCTGGAACAGCGGCTGCTGAGCCGCATCCTGCAGCATCCGGCGGCCGTCGCTGCCGCGGCTTGAGATGCTGTTTAGCCGTTATGATCGATTTTATCGATAGTAAGGCGGTAAATTTTTCGTTTTACAACATCCGGTGTGACGAGCATAATCGGTTCACTCGAAGGACATGCGCCGGGCGGCAAGTAGCGGCCGGGTCGAGTCTTTATCTCTTGTTTCCACATCCTGGAGTCTTACTAATGAAAAAAATCTTTGCCCTGCTGGTTGCCGCTGGTATCTCGATGTCCGCCTTCGCCGCGCCGGAAAGCTTCACCTCCGACGCGAATCACACCTTTGCCCGTTTCGAATACAGCCACTTCGGCTACTCGCTGCAGCAAAGCCGCTTCAACAACACGACCGCCAAGATCGTGCTGGACCGCGCCGCCAAGACCGGTTCGGTTGAAGCCGTGATCGATACCAAATCGGTGGACACCGGTTCCAAGCTGTTCGACGGCCACATCCAGGGCGAAGACTTCCTGGACACCGGCAAGTTCCCGACCATCACCTACAAGTCGACCAAGTTCAACTTCAAGGGCGACGTGCCGTCTACCATCGAAGGCAACCTGACGATCAAGGGCATCACCAAGCCGGTAACGCTGACCGTGACCCATTTCCAGTGCATGGATCACCCGATGATGAAGAAGCTGGCCTGCGGCGCCAACGCCACCGCCACCATCAAGCGCACCGAGTTCAACGCTGGCAAATACGCACCTAACGTCGGCGACGACGTGACCCTGACGTTCTCGGTCGAAGCGATCAAGGACTAATTGCAGCAAGCCTGGCGGCGTCACACCAGCTGGAACCATCCCAGCAAGGCGCCGCCGGCCAAGATCCACAGCAAGTGGATGCGGGTGCGCCAGATCACCAGGCCTGCCGCCACCGACAAGGTCCACAAGGGCCAATCGGCGGTCCAGCTGTGATGCGCGCTGCCGAGTATGATCCCCACCGACACCATCAGCCCGACCACCACCGGCGCCATGCCTTGCTTGAAGGCGCGCACGCCCAGCAGTTCGCGGTTCTGGTGGCCCCAGCGCGCCGCCAGGTAGGTCAGGGTGGTGCTCGGCACCATGATGCCCACCATCGTCACCAGCACGCCGGCCATCGCCGCCGTGTAGCTGCCCGCGTTCAGGCCCACGTTCCAGCCCATCAGCGCCACAAACAGCACGTTCGGTCCCGGCGCCGCCTGGGCGATGGCGATCGAGTCGTTGAACTGCGATTGCGTCAGCCAGTGATGTTCCTCGACCAGGAAGCGGTGCATCTCGGAGGTGGTGGAAATCGCACCGCCGATCGACATCAACGACAACAGCATGTAATGGGCGAACAGGTTGATCCAGTCCCCCAGGCTCAGCACTAGGTGCAGCGGGGCGTCGTTCATGGCTGATGTCCCTTGAGCTTGCGATGGGTGAGCGTGACGCCGATGCTGCCCAAAATCAGCAGGGTGTAAGCGAGCGGCAGGTGCAGCAGCACCACGAACACCACGCACAGCAGGGCGATGGCGGCGGTCAGCCACATCGGCAAGGGATGCTTGTTGAGTGCGGAGGCCAGCTTGAGGCCGGTGGCGGCGATCATGCCTGCCGACACTGCCGCCATGCCGCGCAGCGCGCCAGCCACGCCGGGGTGGTGCGCATAATGGGAGTGCAGCACGGCCAGCACCAGCACCACCAGCAGCGGCACGGTGAGCATGCCGGCCAGCGCGACCAGTCCGCCGCGCAGGCCGAAGTAGCGGTTGCCGATCATCAGCGCCAGGTTGACCACGTTGGGGCCGGGCATGATCTGGGCGACCGCCCATTCCTCGATAAACTCTTCCTGGGTCAGCCAGCGCTTGCGTTCGACCAATTCACGTTGCACGACGGCCAGTACGCCGCCAAAACCCTGAAGCGCCAAAATGGTGAAGGAGATGAATAGATCAAGTAGCGAGGCGGGGCGGAGGCGGGGCGGGTCGATAGGCATGCACCATTATCGCGCCGGTATTGCCGCATGTCTATGAACTCAGGCGCATGCCGCGGTTTAAATCGGAATTGATAGGAAGCTGACATTGACTTTGGTCTAGGGTCGCCCATACTCCTTTAGCATGCCGCAGATCAAAGTCCACCCCTTCAATTCTTGCTAAGGATCATGATGAACGTTTCGCTATTACAGCAACGCAGTGATGAGCAATGCAGTGCCGCGGTCAACCGGGGCATTCAGGTGCAGTCCAGCTTTAATACCGTCTGCGCGATCGAATACATGAAATCCCACAACGTTGATCCGCAAGTGATTGAACGGGTGTTATTACACCCCGAACAGCGCCGAAAATCCCCTCATTGAGACGGCCGCACAGAGTGGTGCCGCGTTTACTTATGCACAAACCATGTTGACAAGAATTATTTTCAAAATATTTTCTTGTCACAATATGCGGTGCGCTAAGTGTTTGATTTGTAAGGGGTTTAATTTTGCCTTTTGGATGGGCAGTTTGTTGAAAACCGCATAGGTAAAGCCTCCCTGCGGTGTCAATGGGGTGATATCCACATAGATATCCACAGCGTCTGTGGATATCCTGAAAAGTGCTATAACAATCCGCGACTTACGGCCTTATAGCGGGCGTTTGAGTGCTTGCAGGACGCTGGCGACGACGATGTAGCGCGGCGGGATGTCGGCGGTGGCCGTCACGGTGGCGCGCAGCCGTACTTCCTGGCCGTCGCGGCGCCAGGCGCTGACCACGTCGGTCCAGGCTTCGCCTTCCTTCAGCGCCTTCAGGGCGTCGGCCAGCTGGTCCGGCGGATAGGGCGGGGCGTGCAGCAGGCGCGGATCGGCGCCTTGCAGTTCCTCGCGGCTGTACTGGAACACCGCGCAGAATTTATCGTTGACCGCGATAATCTTGCCGCGCGCGTCCAGCGTCAGCATGGCCGCGTGCTGGTCCACCGCGGCCAGCACCGTTTTCGCTTGGTCCAGTTCCTGTTGCAGCGCCTGTATCTGCCGGTGCGCCTGCTCCAGTCCGGAATAGGCGCGCAGCGACGAAATCACCGTGGTGAACAGCTTGCGCGTGGTGAGGTCGGTCTTGCACCAGAAATCGTTGATGTCGTAGTCGAGGATGATGCTGTGTTCCAGCGCCTGTCCCGGCTGGCCGGTGCGCAGCACGATGCGCACCAGCTTGTTGTGCAGGGTGTCGCGGATGTGGCGGGCCACGTTCAGGCCGGCATCGCTGGTTTCCATGATGACGTCCAGCAGCACCAGCGCGATGTCGGGCGTGGTGCGCAGCGTCGTCAGGGCTTCCTCGCCGCTGTAGGCGTGCAGGAAGCTCAGCCGCCGTCCCTGGAAGCAGACATTGCTCAATGAGAATTTGGTGACCACGTGGACATCGACATCGTCGTCCACGATCAGCACCTTCCACGGGGCCGGCGCCGGCGCGGCACCAGGTTTTCCTGGCTGCGGCTGGCTGACCGGCGGCGTTTCGTCCTCTATCATCCAATCGGTGTCGTCGTCATTCTGATTCATGCATCAATCCCGCGATAAGTCGAAGAAGGGAATTGCGGACCTTCAGAGTGACACTATTCCTTGCTAGCACTTTTGTCAAAGGATTCCCCGGCAGGCGTGCGCCGGCGTGTCTCCCGGCCTACTTATGCACAAAAAAATATTTTTCAAGCGGACCGGAAAACCTTTGAAGCCTGAATTTTACATGATGTAAGTCATTGATTTAATAGGGTAATAAATCTGCCTGTGGATTAGGCATTTTGTTGAATCCCGCGCCGTTAAAGGCGTTCTCGGCTGTCAAGAGGCGGTTATTCACAACCTTATCCACAGTTGGTGTGGATATCTAAGAAAAGGGCTTTAAATACGGCGGCTTAGCGGCGTTTCTTCAGGAAGTGCATCGGCGTGGGTCAGGCGGTGATCCCGGCCAGCACCTTGCGCACGGCGCCGTGTGCCATGACGATCTCGGTGCCGTCGTGCAGCAAGGCGTTGTATTTGGCGCGGAACTCGGCGTCGCCGTTTTCGGACGGGCCGATCAGCGACTCGATCGCCTTGCGGTAGGCGCCGGCTTCGGCAACGGTGACCGGTTCGGGCTCATCGAGCCGCTCATCCATCTGCGCCATCAAGCCCGACAGCTTTTGCAGCCAGGCGAAATGCGGATGATTCGTCACCAACTGCAAATGCTCCAGCGGACTACCGACCGCACCGAAATACTGTGTCTCCACATGGATCAGCTGCTTGTGCAAGTCGCGCAAGGCGCGCGCCAGCGTCGTCAGTTTGGCGTTGTTGGCCAGTTCGTTTTCGGGTGTCGTCATGAAATCTCCACGTCAAGTTACGCAGCAGTATAGCGTCGTTGCCGAGTGCGCGGCATCGTCCGTAAGTATCAGGCACTGAGGGCTTTCAGCCGATCCAGCTCCACCAGGAAGCGCTCGCTCGCGATGGCCGGCGGCCACGGCTCCCACGCGGTGCCGCCGTAGATGGCCTGCAGCGGGTCGTCGTTCAACGGCGGTACCGCGATCTTCAGCGTGTGCAGCACTTCCTTCGCGGACCATCCCACGACATGCACCGCTTCGCTGGCCGCCGCCAGCCGGTCAGCCATCTTGTGGGCGGCGTGTTCCTTCGGCGTCCAGTGCTGCAGGCCGTAGCGCAGGAACACCGCGCGTTCCAGCCGCACCGTCAGCGCCTTGAAGCCGTCGCCCAGAAAGGGCTTCAGCGGGGAGACGCAATCGAATCCCAGCAAGCCTTCCTCCGCGTCGTGCAGCAGTTCACGCAGCGCGGCCAGTGGCGGCAACGCCAGCCCGACCGCCGTACACGCGGCCGCGCGCAAATGCATCACCGTCAGCGAATGCTGCGCCACCGACAGCGGCAGCGGCCACGCCGAATGTCCGCCCCAGCGATAAGTGCGCGCCAGGCCCAGCGCCAGGTCGCTGTCTTCCCAGTCGAACGGCGTGGGGTCGAGTAGGTCCAGCCGGCGCTCCGACGGCATGCGGACCCAGGCGCGGGTTTCATGTTGATCGCGACCCATGCGGTCTTCCTTGTCTGTGGCTCAGGCTACATCCTACACCCGCGGCGGCGAATTATTTTTCGGCAATGAACAGTGATTTTGCAATACACTGGAACGCTGTTCAACCCTCGACGAATGAGCTATGACGACCAGACCTTCATATATCTACCAGGGCGGCTCGGTGATGATGCACTCGCCGCTGCAATTGAAAAATTCCGAGATGTACGGCTTCTTCGTCAAGGGCGACCTGGCCAAACTCCAGGCCACGCTGGACGACACGCTGAACCAGGTGGCCGGACAGCGCATGCGCTTCAACGCGATTTCGCCCTATGTGCTGCTGACGTTCACGCGCGTCAACCACGCCGATTCGGCGGCGCCGGTCGACCATGCCAAAGGCTGGATCACCGAGATCGACATCGTCACCTGGATCATGGTCGGCGCCATGGACGACCAGGGCAAGCTGGCCCATATCTACTACTACCCCGCGCACATCTTCGTCGACGACGCGATGGCGCTGATTAACGGCCGCGAACTGTTCGGCTATCCCAAATATCTGTGCGAGTACGAGATCCCGGCCGCCGGCACCGAGCCGCTGCGCTGCTCAGTCGCGGCCAAGGGCTTCCAGCCGTTTGCGCCGGAAACCAAAATCGCCATGCACCCGCTGCTGGAAGTGAACGCGACCCGCAAGACCGGCATCGAAAAGCCCATCACCAGCGTGCTCGATCTGATCGAGCAGGCGATCGAACTGTTCCTGTCCATCCCCGACTTCTTCAACCTGGACGTGGCGGGTTGGGACGACATCATCTCGCTGCTGCGCAATCCGCGCATCGACCAGATCTTCCTCAAGCAGTTCCCGGACAGCGCCGGCCTGAAAGCCGTGTACCAGGCCATCCTGGCGGCGCCGGCCACCATCGACAAGATCCACGGCGGCAAGCTGCTGGGCTACGAATACGAGTGCGTGCTGCACGCCTTCGACAGCTTCCCGCTGCACGAGACGCTGGGCCTGCAACTGGGCGCGCAGGCCGCCATCCTGCCGTACAACCTGAACTTCGACTTCACCGCGCAGCCGGGCGAGGAACTGATCGACAATTCCTCGATCGCGCCGCAGAAGATCGCCATCCTCGGCGGCGGCGTCGGCTCGATGACGGCGGCCTACTACCTGAGCGACCTGCCGGGCTGGCAGAACAACTACGACATCACCGTCTACCAGCAAGGCTGGCGCCTGGGCGGCAAGGGTGCCAGCGGGCGCAATGCGCAATACGGCCAGCGTATCGAAGAACATGGCCTGCACATCTGGTTCGGCTTTTACGCCAACGCCTTCAAGATGATCAAGGCCGCCTACGCCAGCCTCGATCGCCCGGCCGGCGCGCCGCTGGCGACCTGGCGCGACGCCTTTAAGCAGCAGGACTACGTGGCACTGTCGGAGCAGGTCGGCGACCAGTGGCACAATTGGTCGATCGTGTTCCCGACGCTGCCAGGCGAACCGGGCGAGGGCACCGAACAGATCACGCTATGGCAGCTGGCGGTGGCGATGATGGGCTGGATCGACAAATGGATCAAGAGCCTGGACCAGCTGACCCGCGAGCTGGAACTGCCGCCGCACGAGCACCACACCGGCATGCTGCCGGACTGGCTGTATCACCTGGCTGAAGGCGTGACGTCGTCGGCGCACGAACTGCTGGAGGACATGTCGCTGCTGGGTAGTGCCTTGTACGGCATGGTGGTCAACCTGTCGGCCGACGTCGCGCAGCACACGGAGGGCGAGCACCGGGCGTTGGCGGGCGCGCTGGAGGGCGTGCGCCAACGGCTGCACGCGCGCTACCGCGGCCTGATCGACCGCGCCGACGGCGACGCCAGCGACGACATCCGCCGCCTGTTCATCTGCCTGGACCTGGGCGTGACGGTGATGAAGGGCGTGTTCGAGGACGGAGTGATACGCAACGGCTTCGACGTGATCAACGACGTCGATTTCCGCCAGTGGCTGCGCAACCACGGCGGCGATGAAAAGCTCTGCGTGGACTCGGCGCCGGTGCGTGGTTTCTACGACCTGGTGTTTGCCTTCGAGGGCGGCGATTTCGGCAAGCCGAATATCGAAGCAGGCACGCTGCTGCGGGCGATGGCGCGTATCGGCCTGGCCTACAAGGGCGGCATCATGTTCAAGATGCAGGCGGGGATGGGCGACACGGTGTTCACGCCGCTGTACCAGGCCTTGCTGGCGCGCGGCGTCAAGTTCAAGTTCTTCCACAAGGTCGAGGAACTGGTGCCGGACGGCCGCCAGATCGGCAGCATCCGCATGACGCAGCAGGTGGCGCTGAAGGGCGCGGCCTACGATCCGCTGGTCAATGTAAAGGATCTGGCCTGCTGGCCCAGCACCCCGAACTACGGCCAGATCGATCCGGCCCAAGCCGCGCTGCTGCAGGCGCATGACGTCAACCTGGAATCCTACTGGAGCGACTGGCCCAAGTTGTACCACCAGCAGTTCGACAAGGAGCTGCCGGCGCTGACGCTCAAGCGCGGTATCGATTTCGACCAGGTGGTGTTCGGCATCTCGGTCGGTTCGCTCAAGGCTTTGTGCCCGCAGCTGCTGGCGCAAAGCCCGGCGCTGAACACCACCTATGAACAGGTGCAGACAGTGGCCACGCAGGCCTACCAGGTCTGGCTGGACAAGGACCTGAAGCAGATGGGCTGGGACTATCAGCCCGACGGCCAGCAACCGGTGCTGAGCGCATTCAGCGAGCCTTACGACACCTGGGCGCCGATGGACCAGCTGCTATGCCGCGAGGCGTGGCCGGCGCCGCTGGACCCGCGCAACGTGTCCTACTTCTGCTGCGCGCTACCGGTGGCGAGTTATCCGCCACAGAGCGACAGCGGCTTCCCGGCGCGCATGACGGCGCGGGCGAAGGAGGGCGCGGTCGAGCAGTTGAGCAAGAGGATCGCCTCGCTGTGGTCGGCGGCCGGACCGGCCGGCGCCTTCCCCTGGCAATGGCTGGTGGACGGCAGCGAGGCGACCGGCGTGGCGCGCTTCGACAGCCAGTACTGGCGCGCCAACGTCGATCCGTCCGAGCGCTACGTGATGTCGGTGGTGAACAGCACCAAGTACCGCCTGCAGACCGACCAATCCGGCTTCTCCAACCTGTACCTGACGGGCGACTGGATCAAGACCGGCTTGAACGCCGGCTGCGTGGAAGCGGCGGTGATGGCCGGCATGCAGACCGCGCGCGCGATGAGCGGCCACCCGGCCGTGATCGAGGGCGAGACCGACTTCTGACGTCTAGCACAGCGCCGGCGCCGATGCCGGCGCCGGCAGCGCCACCGCCACCGGCCGCACCTTGCCCGCCGATTCCCCCCGCACCTGGGACGGCGTCTTGCCGTGCGCATTGCGGAAGCAGCGCGAGAAATGCGAGTTCGACAGGAAGCCGCACTGCAGCGCGATGTCGATGATGGAGTTCTTGGTGGTGACCAGCAGATTGTAGGCGTTGTTGAGGCGCAGTTCGAAAGCGAAGGTCAGTGGGCTCATACCCAGCTCGCTCTGGAACAGCCGCTCCAGGTGGCGCACGCTGACGTTGACATGCTGGGCGATGAACTCGGCCGGCAGCGGATCGGACAGGTGGCGTTCGATCAGTAGCATGGCCTTGCGCACGCGGATATTGTCGGTCTCCTTGGTGAACAGCGGCTGCGGCTGCGGCGTCTTGGACGGCAGCGGCGCGTGTTCGATCATGATGCGCAGCGCCTTGGCGGCGCGCGCCTTGTCGCAGTGGCGCTCGACCAGGAAGGCGGCCAGGTGAACCACGCTGGTGCCGCCGGCGCAGGTCAGGCGGTCGACCTCGTCGATGAACAGCTCGTCCGAGCTGACCTCCAGTTCCGGGAACTCGTTGCGGAACTCCTCATGCACATACCAGCTCACGCAGCTGCGCCGGCCCTGCATCAGGCCAAGGCGCGCGAGCGCGAAGCTGCCGGTGCAGATGCCCACCAGCGCCACATGGGCGGCGGCCGCGCGCAGGTAGTCGTTCAGCGGCGCCGGCAGCTTGAGCGCGTGCAGCAGGCCGCCCACCACCACGATGTAGTCGAACTGGGTCGCCGCGCCCAGTTCCGTCGTCGGCGTGATCTCCACCCCGCAGCTTGATTTGATGGGACGCATGTCGTGGCTGAGCACAGCCCATTCGCAGTGGATCGGCCGGCTGCGGTCGCCGTCGTCGGCCGCCAGGCGCAGCGTGTCGATGAAGGCGGAAAACGCCAGCAGCGTGAAATTGGGTGCCAGGATAAAGCCGACCGAAAGCTTGCTCTTGCTGGCTGGTCGCGTGTTCAACACGTAAGTCTCCTTCGCTTGTGCGGATGGTGGCAGGATGCGGAACCCGCTCCCCGACGCCCGCCGCCGCGCATTGTTGGTGCGTTGATGGATCCGCACCTTTGTTCTCAGCAAGTCTTGTGCCCGCTGGTCTTTTTTTGTCTCTTGGCAGAAATCATACACGCCGCCCACTCGGTCAACAACCAGTTTTGTACACGGCGATGGCGGAATCAGGCTAGTGGCCAAGCTGCGCCCAGAGGGTGCGGACGCCCGTTGCTGGTGCGCGCGCGCTGTTGTTTTGCATGGACAAAGCGGCGCCGGGGCGTCACCGGTCGATGCGGCGCGCCGGGCAACATGTCGGAAACGGACAACTAGTGGTCTGATCCAATCAATTTGATATTGCGCGCCGTCCCAATAATTGAGTCCTACGATTCTTAATGCGGGAAAGCGGAAAATGGCACACAAGGCACAGAAGAATTACTCGTTTTGGAGTCTGCTGCAGCAGGGCTTCAAGCGCCAGGAAGGTTGGGACCAGGCCTGGCGCAGTCCCGAGCCCAAGCCGTCCTACGACGTGATCATCATCGGCGCCGGCGGCCATGGCCTGGCCACCGCCTACTACCTGGCCAAGGAGCACGGCGTCAAGAACATCGCGGTGCTGGAGAAGGGCTACCTGGGCGGCGGCAACACGGCGCGCAACACCACCATCGTGCGCTCCAACTACCTGTGGGACGAGGCGGCCAACCTGTACGAGCATTCGCTCAAGCTGTGGGAAGGGCTGTCGCAGGAGATCAACTTCAACGTCATGTTCAGCCAGCGCGGCGTGTTCAACCTGGGCCACACGCTGCAGGACATGCGCGACATCGAACGCCGCGTCAACGCCAATCTGCTCAACGACATCGACGCCCAGGTGCTGACCGCGGCCGAGGTCAAGGACCGCATCCCGATGATCAACGCCTCGTCCAGCGCGCGCTATCCCATCATGGGCGCCAGCTTCCAGCCGCGCGGCGGCGTGGCGCGCCACGACGCTGTGGCCTGGGGCTTCGCCCGCGCCGCCAGCAACCTGGGGGTGGACATCATCGAACAGTGCGAAGTGCAGGGCATGAACATCGAGGGCGGCGTGATCAAGAGCGTGATCACCTCGCGCGGCACCATCCGCGCCGACAAGGTGGGCTGCGTCGCGGCCGGCCACTCGACCACGCTGGCCAAGATGGCCGGCATCCGCATGCCGCTCGAATCGCATCCGCTGCAAGCGTTCGTGTCCGAGTCGCTCAAGCCGGTGCTCGATACGGTGGTGATGTCGAACGCGGTGCACGGCTACCTGTCGCAATCGGACAAGGGCGAACTGGTGATCGGCGCCGGCATCGACAGCTACCTGAGCTACGCCCAGCGCGGCAGCCCGCACGTGATCGAGCACACCGCCGCCGCCATTATCGAACTGTTCCCGATGTTCTCGCGGGTGCGCATGAACCGCCAGTGGGGCGGCATCGTCGACGTCGCGCCGGACGCCTGCCCGATCATCGGCAAGACGCCGGTCAAGGGCCTGTACTTCAACTGCGGCTGGGGCACCGGCGGCTTCAAGGCCACGCCAGGCTCAGGCAATGTGTTCGCCCACACCATCGCGCGCGACGAGCCGCATCCGCTCAACGCCGCCTTCGCGCTGGAGCGCTTCCACAGCGGCCACCTGATCGACGAGCACGGCGCCGCCGGCGTGGCGCACTAAAGGAGAAAGCTCATGTTTATGTTCCATTGCCCGTACTGCCAGGCGGTACGCGAAGAAGAAGAATTCAGCTACGCCGGCGAGGCCTACATCGTCCGTCCGCCGGCGCCCGACAGCAGCAGCGACGCCGACTGGGGCGACTACGTCTTCATGCGCAAGAACACCAAGGGCTGGCACTGGGAGCAATGGCTGCACAGCGCCGGCTGCCGCAAGGTGATCGCAGTCAAGCGCCACACATTTACCCACGAAGTGGCGGGCAGCTGGACGCTGTCTGAGGGCAAACGGATCTACACCGAGGAGCAAGCGTGAGTTCGCACCGCATTCCAAGCACCACCGCGCGCATCGACCGCAACCAGCCGATGGACTTCAGCTTCGACGGCAAGCGCTATCAGGGCTATGCCGGCGACACGCTGGCCTCGGCCCTGCTGGCCAACGGCGTGCGCATGATAGGGCGCAGCTTCAAGTACGGCCGCCCGCGCGGCATCGTCGGCCACGGCGCCGAGGAACCGAATGCGCTGATTCAGCTCGAGCGCGGCCCGCACACGGTGCCCAACGTGAAGGCCACCCAGGTCGAGCTGTATCCCGGCCTGGCGGCCAGTTCCACCACCGGTTGGCCCTCGCTCAATTTCGACGTCAAGAGCGTCATGGGACGCGCCGCGCGCTTCATGCCGGCGGGCTTCTACTACAAGACCTTCATGGCGCCGGCGAAAATGTGGCCGCTGTACGAGGACGTGATCCGCCGCGCGGCCGGCTACGGCCACGCGCCGGCCGATCCCGATCCGGAATACTACGACCACCTGCACCATCACCCGGACCTGCTGGTGGTCGGTGGCGGCGCCTGCGGCATCTGGGCGGCGCTGCTGGCCGCGCGCAGCGGGCTGCGCGTGCTGCTGGTGGACGAACAGGCCGAGATGGGCGGCTGGCTGCTGTCCGAGCCGGACGCGCTGATCGACAACTACCCGGTCCATACCTGGCTGCGCAGCTGCGTCGCGGAGCTGGACCAGCTGCCCAACGTCACGCGGCTGGCCCGCACCACCGCCTTCGCGATGCACGACATGAACCTGGTGCAGGCGGTGGAACTGATGCAGGACCACGTGGCGCCAGCGTCGCGCAATCCGGACCAGCCGCGCCAGCGCCTGCACAAGATCCGCGCCCGTCAGGTGGTGCTGGCCACCGGCGCCATCGAGCGTCCGCTGGTATTCGGTAACAACGATCTGCCGGGCGTGATGACCGCCGCCGCCGGCCAGACTTACCTGAACCGCTACGCCGTGCGCGCCGGCCAGAACGTGCTGGTCCTGACCAGCAACGACTGGGCCTACGGCGCGGCCGCCGACCTGGCGCTGGCCGGCGCCAAAGTCACGCTGGCCGATACCCGCGCCGGCGGCGCGCTGCCGGGCCGCGACCAGGCGGCCAGCGCGGCCGGGGTGGAACTGCTCAAGGGCTACGGCGTCGCCCAGGCCACCGGCGGCCGCAGCGTCAGCGGCGCCCGGCTGATGCGCCTCGATCCGGTGCATAACAAGGCCAGCGGCGCCGGCCCCGACATCGCGTGCGACCTGCTGCTGTCGTCCGGCGGCTTGTCGCCCAATGTGCACCTGTTCTGCCACAACGGCAGCCGTCCGCTGTGGGACGAGCAAAAGCTGGCCTTCGTGGCGCCCGCGCAGGGCCGCGCCGGGATCGCCTGCGTGGGCGCCGTGACCGGTGAATTCAGCCTGGCGGCCGCGCTGGCGCAAACCGTGCGCGTGATGGCCGGCCTGTGCCCCGCCGGCAGTGCCGGCGCCGCCGCGCTGGCGCCGCTGGTGACCGGGGTGCGCATGCCGACCGATGCCGCGCCGGCGCGCCGCATCTTCCGCGTCCCGGACGGCAAGCGCGAAGGCCACGGCGCCAAGGCCTTCGTCGATTTCCAGAACGACGTGGCAGCTTCCGACATCGAACTGGCGGTGCGCGAAAACTACCGTTCGATTGAACACGTCAAACGCTATACCGGGCTGGGTTTCGGCACAGACCAGGGCAAGCTGTCCAACGTCAACGGCTTCGCCATCGCCGCCGACGCGCTGGGCAAGCCGATCGCCGAAGTGGGCACCACCACCTATCGTCCGGCCTACACGCCGGTGGCGTTCGGCGCGCTGGCGGGCGCCATGGTGGGCGATACCTTCGATCCCAAGCGCTACTCGGCGATCCAGGATGCGCATGTGCGGCGCGGCGCCGAATTCGAAACCGTGGGCCAGTGGATGCGCCCCTGGTACTTCCCCAAGCCGGGCGAGGACCTGCACGCCGCCGTCAACCGCGAAGGCCTGGCCGCGCGCCGCGGCGTCGCGATGATGGACGCCTCCACGCTGGGCAAGATCGACATCCGCGGCGCCGACGCGCGCGAATTCCTCAACCGCGTCTACTCCAACGCCTGGAGCCAGCTGGCGCCCGGCAAGTGCCGCTACGGCCTGATGCTGGACGAAAACGGCATGGTGATGGACGACGGCGTCACCGCCTGCCTGGACGACCAGCACTTCATGATGACCACCACCACCGGCGGTGCCGCCAGGGTGCTGGGCTGGCTGGAACGCTGGCACCAGACCGAGTGGCCGGAGCTGAAGGTGTACATGACGTCGGTGACCGACCATTGGTCCACCAGCGCCGTGGTGGGGCCGAAGAGCCGCGCCGTGCTGGAAAAGCTGTGCAGCGATATCGACCTGTCGGCCGAAGCCTTCAAGTTCATGGACTGCCGCGAGGGCACGGTGGCCGGCGTGCCGGCGCGCGTGTTCCGCATCAGCTTCTCGGGCGAACTGGCGTTCGAGGTCAACGTCGACGCCAGCTATGGCCACTACATGTGGGAGTCGCTGATGGCGGCCGGCGAGGAGTTCGACATCACCCCATACGGCACCGAGACCATGCACGTGCTGCGCGCCGAGAAGGGCTTCATCATCGTCGGCCAGGATACCGACGGCTCGGTCTCGCCGATCGACCTGGGCATGGGCTGGGCGGTCAGCATGAAGAAAGCGTACTCCTTCCTGGGCAAGCGTTCGCTGGCGCGGGCAGATACCGCCCGCACCGACCGCAAGCAGCTGGTCGGCCTGATGACGGAAGATCCCTCCGTGGTGCTGGCCGAGGGCGCGCAGATCCTGGCCTCGGCGCAGCCGGCGGACAATCCGCGCAGCGTGGGCCGCGTCACGTCCAGCTATCACAGCGCCTTCCTGGGCCGCTCCATCGCCATGGCGCTGATCGAAGGCGGCCTGACCAGGGAGGGCGAGGTATTCCACGCCTGGGCCGGCGGCAAGAGCACCGCCGCCAAGATCGTTTCGCCCGTGTTCATCGATCCAGAAGGGAAACATCAAAATGTCTAAGCCCAACCTGCAGGCCGTTCCGGCCGACGTGATGCCAGCCTTCGACGCGACGCCGCAGGCGCGCGCCAAGGTCGCCTTCGCACCCTACGCGCAGTCGCCGCTGCACGCCTTCGGCCTGCCCGCCAAAGCCGCGCCCCAAAACGACAACTGCGGCGTGTGGATGAACGAAATGCCGCTGCTGGGCTACATCGTGGTGCGCGGCGACGCCGCCGATGCCGCCTTCATGGACGCGGTGCGCGCCACGCTGGATATCGCATTGCCGACACGGCCCGGCAGCTTCGTCCCGTTTCCGCAGGGCGTGGCGCTGTGGCAGGCGCCCGACGAATGGCTGCTGGTGTGCGCCCGTCCGGCGCGCGCCGCCTACCAGGCCGAATTGGAAGTGGCCCTGCGCCCGCTGCATGCGCAGGTGGCGGACAACTCGGGCGGCCTGACCACGGTTTACCTGAGCGGCAGCAAGCAGGTCGAACTGCTGCGCCATGTCGGCGTGTACGACTTCGAATCGCTGCAAGCGGGCCAGGTGGCCAGCACCGTGTGCGGCAAGGCGGGCATCACGGTCTACCGCCATGACGCGCACGGCATCTTCGTGATCTTCCGCCGCAGCTTCGCCGACTATCTGTGGCGCCTGTTCGAGAAGGCGGCGCGGCCGTATGGCCTGGGCATCACCCAGCTGGCGCACCGCGCGTCCCATCCCGTGCTGCGCCTGCTGTAAGGAACCGCCATGCCCTTCAGCGTCTTCGAAGTATTCCGCATCGGCATAGGCCCATCGAGCTCGCATACGGTGGGGCCGATGCTGGCGGTCAGCCGCTATCTGCAATCGCTGAGGCCGCAGTTGGCCCGGGTGGCGCGGGTGCGGGCCGACCTGTATGGATCGCTGGCGCTGACCGGCGTTGGCCACGGCACCGACGGTGCGGTGCTGCTTGGCCTGTTGGGCGAGCAGCCGCACCTGGTCGATCCGGCCAGCGCGCAGCAGCGCGTCGATGAGGTGCGGCTGGATGGCCGCCTGCTGCTGGCCGGCGAGCGCGATATCGCCTTCGACTGCGGCCGCGACCTGCTGTTCCACAAGAACGACAGCCTGCCGCAGCATCCCAACGGCATGCGCATGACGGCGTGGGACGCCGACGGCGCAGTGCTGCTGAGCCGCGCCTACTTCTCGATCGGCGGCGGCGCAGTCAAGGACGAGGATGAAATCGGTGGCGCCGTAGCCGGCGCGGCCGGCGCGCATGACGAACCATGCCCATTCGCCAGCGCGCGGGACCTGCTGGACTGGTGCGAGCGCCGCCAATGCAGCATCGCCGACGTGGTGCTGGAGAACGAACTGTCCTACCAGGACGCGGCAGCGACCCGCGCCCGCATCCTGGAAACCTGGCGGGTGATGCGCGATTGCGTCGAACGCGGGTTGCACACCGAGGGCACGCTGCCCGGCGGCCTGAATCTGAAGCGGCGCGCGGCGGCCATGTTCCGCCAGGCCGCCCACGGCGCCGACGGCAAGCTGCCGGGTGACTTCGCCATGATGGACCTGCTGAGCGCCTACGCCATGGCGGTCAACGAGGAGAACGCCGCCGGGGGCAGGGTGGTGACGGCGCCCACCAACGGCTCGGCCGGCGTGATCCCTGCGGTGCTGAGCTACTACACCCGCTCCAATCCGGACGCCAGCGAGGACGGCATCGTGCGCTTCCTGCTGACGGCGGCCGGCATCGGCATGCTCTACAAACGCAACGCCTCGATCTCGGCGGCCGAAATGGGTTGCCAGGGCGAGATCGGCGTGTCGGCGTCGATGGCCGCCGCCGGCCTGGTGGCGGTGCTGGGCGGCAGCAACGAACAAGTGGAAAACGCGGCGGAAATCGCGATGGAACACTTCCTGGGCATGACCTGCGATCCGCTCAACGGCCTGGTGCAAGTGCCCTGCATAGAGCGCAACAGCATGGGCGCGATCAAGGCGATCAACGCCGCGCGCATGGCCATGATGGGCGATGGTGGCCACATCGTCTCGCTCGACCAGGTGATCGAAACGATGCGCCAGACCGGCATCGACATGCAAAGCAAGTACAAGGAAACCTCGCTTGGCGGACTGGCGGTCAACGTCGTCTACTGCTAGGCCCACGTTCATCTATCGGAGACCCTATGTCGAACAAGTCATTCTTTACCAGCCCGCTGTCGGCGGCCGATCCCGCCGTCATGGCCGGCATCAACGGCGAGATGCTGCGCCAGCGCGACCAGATCGAAATGATCGCGTCCGAGAACATCGTCTCGAAGGCGGTGCTGGAAGCCCAGGGCTCGGTGCTGACCAACAAATACGCCGAGGGCTATCCCGGCAAGCGCTATTACGGCGGCTGCGACCAGGTCGACATCGTCGAGACGTTGGCGATCGACCGCGCCAAGCAGCTGTTCGGCGCCGCTTATGCGAACGTGCAGCCGCATTCCGGCGCCCAGGCCAACGGCGCGGTGATGCTGGCGCTGCTGCAGCCGGGCGACACGGTGCTGGGCATGGCCCTGTCGGCCGGCGGCCACCTGACCCACGGCGCCAAGCCGGCGCTGTCGGGAAAATGGTTCAAGGCGGTGCAGTACGGCGTACGCGCCACCGACTGCCGGGTCGACTACGACGAAGTGGAGCGGCTGGCGCAGGAGCATCGCCCGAAACTGATCATCGCCGGCTTCTCCGCCTATCCGCGTGAGCTGGACTGGGCCCGCTTCCGCGCCATTGCCGACGCGGTGGGCGCCTACCTGATGGTGGACATGGCCCACATCGCCGGCCTGGTGGCGGCCGGGGTGCACGCCAGCCCGGTGCCGCACGCCCACGTCACCACCTCGACCACGCACAAGACGCTGCGCGGCCCGCGCGGCGGCATCATCCTGACCAACGACGAGGACATCGCCAAGAAGATCAACTCGGCCGTGTTCCCGGGCCTGCAAGGCGGCCCGCTGATGCACGTCATCGCCGGCAAGGCGGTGGCCTTCGGCGAGGCGCTGCAGCCTTCCTTCACCGGCTATATCCAACAAGTGGTGGCCAACGCCAAGGCGCTGGGCGAGGTGCTGGCGGCCGGCGGCGTCGACCTGGTCACCGGCGGCACCGACAACCACCTGCTGCTGGTCGACCTGCGTCCCATGGGCTTGAAGGGCAACACCACCGAGCACGCGCTGGAACGGGCGGGCTTCACCTGCAACAAGAACGGCATCCCGTTCGACGACGAAAAGCCGACCGTCACTTCCGGCGTGCGGCTGGGCACCTCGGCCGGCACCACGCGCGGCTTCGGCGAGACCGAGTTCCGCCGCATCGGCACGCTGATCCTGGAAGTGCTGGGCGGCCTGCGCGCCAACCCGGAAGGCGACGCCGCCATCGAGCAGCGCGTGCGCGCCGAGGTGTCGGCGCTGTGCAAGGAATTCCCGATCTACTAATCGCAGTCACCTGGAGAGCACATGAGCACATTGCATCAAGATTCGGTGATCATCGACGGCCTGATTATCGCCAAGTGGGACCAGTCCATCCTCGAAGACATGCGGGTGGGCGGCCTGACGGCGGCCAGCTGCACGGTGTCGGTATGGGAGGGCTTCGCCGATACCGTGGCCAACATCGCCGACATGAAAAAGCTGGTGCGCGAGAACAGCGACCTTGCCACCATCGTGCGCACCAGCGCGGACATCGCCGCCGCCAAGCGCGACGGCAAGACCGGCATCATCCTCAGCTTCCAGAACGCCCACGCCTTCGAGGACAACCTGGGCTACATCGAAGCCTTTGCCGACATGGGCGTGCGGGTGGTCCAGCTGTGCTACAACACGCAGAACCTGGCCGGCACCGGCTGTTATGAGCGCGACGGCGGCCTGTCCGGTTTCGGCCGCGAGATCATCGCCGAGATGAACCGGGTCGGCATCATGGTCGATCTGTCGCACGTGGGCGCCGCCACTTCGGAAGAGGCGATCCTGGCCTCGACCAAGCCGGTGTGCTACTCGCACTGCCTGCCGTCCGGCCTGAAGGAACATCCACGCAACAAGAGCGACGAGCAGCTGCGCTTCATCGCCGACCGTGGCGGCTTTATCGGCGTGACCATGTTCCCGCCTTTCCTCAAGCGCGGCATCGAGGCCACCGTGACCGACTACGTCGAGGCGATCGACTACGTGATCAATCTGGTGGGCGAGGATTGCGTCGGCATCGGCACCGATTTCACGCAAGGCTACGACAAGGGCTTCTTCGACTGGATCACCCACGACAAGGGCCGCCACCGCAAGCTGACCAGCTTCGGCAAGATCGTCAACCCGGAAGGCATCCGCACCATTGGCGAGTTCCCCAACCTGACGGCGGCGATGGAAAAAGCCCGCTGGAGCGAATCGCGCATCCGCAAGGTGATGGGCGAGAACTGGGTCAAGGTGTTTAAGGAAGTCTGGGGCGCATAAGAAGAATTTAACGCAGCAAAAACCAGGGGAGACGGATGTTCATTATAAAAAAAATGCTGTCGGCGGCCGTACTGTGCGCCATCACGGTGGGCGCCACGGCGACCGATCTGAAACACTGGCCAGCCGAGGCCAGGAGCCAACTCGACGCCATGATCAAGGCCAACGCCAATACCGGCGCTTACGCGGTGTTCGATTGGGACCAGACCAGCGCGCGCTGGGACCTGGAGGAATCGCTGCTGCCGTTCATGGAAATGAAAGGCCTGCTGACGCGCGAAAAACTCGACCCGTCTCTCAAACTGATACCGTTCAAGGACATCGACGGCAACAAGGAAAGCTTGAACAGCTACTACCTGCGTCTGTGCGAAATCGATGACATGGTCTGCTATCCGTGGATCGCCCAGGTATTTTCCGGCTACACGCTGGCGGAGTTGAAGGTGACGGTCGACCAGTTGCTGGCCTATGACAAGCTGATTCCAACCACCTATTACGAAGGCGGCACGCTGAAGAAGGCCGAGATTCATCCGCAGCGCATCTATGCGGGACAGCAGGAGTTGTACAACCGCCTGATGGAAAACGGTATCGAAGTGTACGTGCTGTCGGCTGCGCATGAGGAACTGGTGCGCATGGTCGCCTCCGATCCGAAGTACGGCTACAACGTCAAGCCGCAGAACGTCATCGGCGTAACCACCATGCTCAAGGACCGCAACAGCGGCGCGCTGACCACGGCCCGCAAGCAGATCATCGAGGGAAAATACGACGCGAAGAAGAACCAGGGACTGGAATTGACTCCCTATTTATGGACGCCGAACACCTGGATGGCGGGGAAGTATGCCGCCATCCTGACCTATATCGATGAGTGGAAAAGGCCAATCCTGGTGGCCGGCGACACGCCGACCAGCGATGGCTACATGCTGTTCCATGCGACCGACGTGGAGAAGGGCGGTTTGCGCCTGTGGGTCAATCGCAAGGACAAGCACCTGGACACCATCAAAGCCATGATGAGCAAGCACGCGGCCAGCCAGAAGGCGCAGGGCCTGCCGGTGACCGCTGACCGCAATTGGGTCATCGTCAAGCCGGAAGCGATCGAATAGGAGCCATCATGAAAAACCAGACCAAGACATCGCTGTTGCTGGCCATGCTGCTGGCCGGCGCCAGTGCCGGCGCCAGTGCCGGCGCCGCCGAATCGAGCGTCGTGCTGTACGGCCGGCTCGACACCGGCGTGCGCTATAGCACCAACCAGACCAAGACCGGCGGCAGCCTGACCGAAGTAATGAACGGCGCCACCAGCCCTAGCCGCTGGGGTATGCGCGGCACCGAGGAACTGGGCGACGGCATGAAGGCACTGTTCGTGCTCGAAGGCGGCATCAACCCGGACGTGGGCACGGCAACCCAGAGCGGCCGCCTGTTCGGACGCACCGCGACCGTCGGCCTGTCGGGCGACTTCGGGGTCGTCACAGTCGGCCGCCAGGTCAGCCCCTTGTATGAAACCGTGCCGCTGAACGAGCCGTTCGGATGGGCCAACCTGTACGAGGGCGGTTTTTTCTACGATAACTACGCCAGCAAGCGCTGGGACAATGCGGTCAAATATGCGTACAAAGCCGGCGCAGTGGCAGTATCGGCGATGGCGTCCGCCGGCGAGGTGGCCGGCAATGCGCGCGCCGGCCGCAATGCCGGCGGCACCTTCGGCTACGCGTCCGGCCAGTTCGCCGCCGCCGCTGCCTACCAGGTCACCCACGATGCCAAGGGTGTGGTCGACAACAAGGCCTTCACTCTGGGCGGCAGCTACAGCGTCGATGCATACAAATTCTTCCTGAATTACCTGAGCCATCGCACCGACACCAGCGCGCAAAAGAACGATGTCTGGCTGACCGGCCTGACCTATGCGGCGACGCCGGCGATAGACCTGGTCGGCTCCTACTACTACGACCGCCAGCGCAACGTCGACGGCAACAAGAAGCTGGTCGCCGCCATGATTAACTACAAGCTGTCCAAGCGTACCAACGTCTATCTGCAGGCCGACCGCGCCAAGATCGACAAAGGCTATGCCACCAACAGCTATGACATCTATGTCTACCCGACCGGAATCCTGAGCCGCAGCACCGTCACGGCCGGTATCCGCCACATGTTCTGACTTAACCACCAGCGAGGAATCAATCGATGAAACCACAACTGCCGATCGAGGTCGACGAGGAAACCGGTGTATGGACCACCGACGGCCTGCCGATGCTGTATGTGCCGCGCCACTTCTTCACCAACAACCACATCGCCATCGAAGCGGCGCTCGGGCGCGAACGCTACGCCCAGCAGCTGTACGAAGCCGGCTACAAGTCGGCCTACTACTGGTGCGCCAAGGAGTCGGCCACGCACGGCTTGTCCGGCCTGGCGGTCTTTGAGCATTACCTGAAGCGGTTGTCGCAGCGCGGCTGGGGGCTGTTCGCCTTCGAGTCGGCCGACGCGGAGACCGGCCACGCCCGCATCACGCTGCGCCACTCGTCCTTCGTACTGCAGCAGCCGGAGGCCAGCGGCAAGTTGTGCTACATGTTCGCGGGCTGGTTCTCCGGCGCCATGGACTGGGTGGGTAAGGACACCGGCCGCAGCTACGCCACCACCAGCAGCGAGACCCAGTGCGCGGCGGAAGGCCACGAGCACTGCGTATTTACCGTCGAACCGAAATAAGAGGTTTTTATGCGTTACCCGAATCTGTTCGCGCCGATTACGATCAACCAGCTGACGATACGTAACCGTATCATCAGCACCGCGCACGCCGAGGTGTATGCCGAGGACGGCCTGCCGGGTGAACGCTATATCCGTTATTACGAAGAGAAGGCCAAAGGCGGCGTCGGCCTGTGCATCTGCGGCGGCTCCAGTCCGGTGTCGGTGGACAGCCCGCAAGGATGGTGGAAATCGGTCGACCTGTCCAACGACCGGGTGATCGAACCGCTGGCGCGGCTGGCCGCCACCATGCACAAGCACGGCGCCAAGATCATGATCCAGGCCACCCACATGGGCCGGCGCTCCAACTACCACGGCGAACACTGGCCGCACCTGGTCACGCCGTCCGGCGTGCGCGAGCCTGTCCACCGCGGCAACGCCAAGACCATCGAGCTGCACGAGATCCGTCGCATCGTCGGCGACTTCGCCGCCGCCGCCAGACGGGTCAAGGCCTCCGGCATGGACGGCATCGAGATATCGGCCGCCCACCAGCACCTGATCGACCAGTTCTGGAGCCAGCGCACCAACAAGCGCACCGACGAATACGGAGGCTCGCTGGAAAACCGCATGCGCTTCGGCGTCGAGGTGTTGACGGCGGTGCGCGAAGCGGTCGGCAAGGACTTCTGCGTCGGCCTGCGCATGTGCGGCGACGAGTTCCACGAGGATGGCCTGTCACACGAGGTGTTGAAGGAGATCGCGCTGGCGATGGAGAAGACGGGATTGATCGACTACATCAGCATCGTCGGTTCCGGAGCCGATACCCACAACACACTGGTCAACTGCATGCCGCCGATGGCGCTGCCGCCGGAGCCCTTCGTGCATCTGGCGGCGGGCATCAAGTCGGTGCTGACGCTGCCGGTGATGCACGCGCAGAGCATCCGCGATCCGGTGCAGGCCGAACGCATACTGGCCAACGGCATGTGCGATCTGGTCGGCATGACGCGCGGCCAGATGGCCGATCCGCATCTGGTGATCAAGATCCGCGACGGCAAGGAAGACCAGATCAAGCAGTGCGTCGGCGCCAATTACTGCATCGACCGCCAGTACAACGGCCTCGATGTGCTGTGCATCCAGAACGCCGCCACCAGCCGCGAACAGACAATGCCGCATGTGATCGAGAAAAGCGGCGGCAAGAAGCGCAAGGTGGTGGTGGTGGGCGCCGGACCGGCCGGGCTGGAGGCGGCCCGGGTGGCGCGTGAGCGCGGCCACGACGTGGTGATGTTCGAGAAGAGCGAGCAGGTGGGCGGCCAGATCATGCTGGCGGCGAAGGCGCCGCAGCGCGAGCAGATGGCCGGCATCGTGCGCTGGTTCGACATGGAGACCAAGCGCCTGGGCGTGGACCGCCGCCTGGGCGTGGCGGCGGACGCGGAGTCCATCCTGGCCGAACGGCCGGACATCGTGGTCATGGCCACCGGCGGCAACAGCCATACCGGCGAGAACCCGCACTGGAACGTGGCCGAGGGGCTGGCCGTGAGCAGCTGGGACATCTTGTCGGGCAAGGTCGCGCCGGGCAAGAACGTGCTGGTCTACGACGGCATCAGCGCGCATGCCGGCGCCGGCGTGGCCGACTTCATCGCCAGCCGCGGCAACCTGGTGGAGATCGTCACGCCCGACGTCAAGGTGGCCGACGACGTCGGCGGCACCACCTTCCCGATCTTCTACCGCCGCATGTATGCGCAGGGCGTGGTGATGACGCCGAACTACTGGCTGGACGCGGTGCGGCGCGAGGGCGACAAGATCATCGCCACGCTGCGCAACGAATACACCGAAGAGCAGGAAGAGCGCGAGGTGGACCAGGTGGTGATCGAAAACGGCGTCACGCCCAACGATGGCCTGTACTGGGACTTGAAGGAGCGCTCGCTCAACCGCGGCGAGACCGATGTGCACCGCCTGTTCGCGGCCGAACCGCAGCCGGGGCTGGAGCGGGACATCGCGGCCGGCGACTTCCTGTTGTTCCGCGTCGGCGACTGCGTCTCGATGCATAACATCCACGCCGCGATCTACGACTCGCTGCGCCTTTGCAAGGACTTCTGATGCTGCCCTTAGCCTTGACTGTTTCGTTCTGGGCCAGCGTGGCGCTGATGCTGCTCGGGTTGGCGCAGCGCGCCCGCCTGTGGCGCAACGGCCGCCCCGCGCAGGTCGATTTCGGCCAGCTGCTGGCGATCCCGCGCCGCTATTTCGTCGACCTGCACCACGTGGTGGCGCGCGAGCCGTTCATCGCCCGCACCCACGTCGCGGTGGCCGGCGGCGCGGTGCTGGCTGTGCTGGTGATCGGCGTGAACTACGGCCTGGCGCTGTATTCGCCGCTGCTGGACCGGGTGCTGCTGGGCGCTTCGGCGCTGATGCTGGTCGGTTCCGCGCTGGCCGCGTGGCGCCGCCGTGCGCCGCCGGCCAGGCTGTCGCGCGGTCCGTGGATGCGGCTGCCGTTCACGCTGGCGGCGTTCGCCCTCGGCGCCGGGCTGGCGGCCTGGCTGGCGCCGCGCGGCGCGCAGGCGCCGGCGCTGCTGGTGATCCTGATGCTGCTGGCCGGTAGCGCCGAACTGGCGCTGGGCATCGGCTTGGGCGGTCCGATGAAGCACGCGGTGGCCGGCTTGCTGAACCTGGCCTTCCATCCGCGCCAGCAACGTTTTGGCGGCGGCCGCTCGACCGACCTGCGGCTGTTGGACCTGTCCAAGGGCGATTTCGGCGTGGCCAAGCCAGCCGACTTTTCGTGGAACCGGCTGTTGCAGTTCGATGCCTGCGTCCAGTGCGGCAAATGCGAGGCGGCCTGTCCGGCGTTGGCGGCCGGCCAGCCGCTCAACCCCAAGAAGCTGATCCAGGACATGGTGGTCGGCCTGGCCGGCAAGACCGACGCCGCCTACGCCGGCACGCCGTATCCCGGACAGCCGGTCGGCCAGCATGGCGGCGCGCCGCAGCTGCCCATCGTTCCCGGCCTGGTCGATGCCGACACCATCTGGTCCTGCACGACCTGCCGCGCCTGCGTGCAGGAGTGCCCGATGCTGATCGAGCACGTCGACGCCGTGATCGACATCCGGCGCGACCTGGCGCTGGTCCGGGGCGCGGTGCCGGGCAAGGGCGCCCAGGCGCTGGAAAACCTGCGCCATACCGAGACCGTGGGCGGCTATCCCAAGTCGGCCCGCTACAGCTGGGCCACCGACCTCGATGTGCCGGTGCTGACGCCGGGCGGCAAGACCGACTGGCTGCTGATCGCCGGCGAGGGCGCCTTCGACATGCGCTACCAGCGCGCCTTGCGGGCGCTGGTCAAGGTGCTGCGCCACGCCGGGGTCGAATTCGCGGTGCTGGGCGAGGCCGAAATCGACAGCGGCGACCTGGCGCGCCGGCTGGGCGACGAAGCCACCTTCCAGCAACTGGCGGTCGCCAACATCGCGCTGCTGGGCAAGCTCGATTTCAAGCGCATCGTGACGCCCGATCCGCATGTGTTCCACTGCCTGAAGAATGAATACCCGGCGCTGGGCGGCTGCTACGAGGTGTCGCATCACAGCGGCTTGATTGCGGACCTGTTCAAGCAAAAACGCATGCGCCTGAAGGCCGCGCCGGCCGCGCCGGAAGCGCCGCTGACCTATCACGACCCCTGCTACCTCGGCCGCTACAACGGCGAGCTCGATGCGCCGCGCGACGTGCTGCGCGCGCTGGGCATCGCGGTGCGGGAGATGGAGCGTTCGCGTGAGAAGGGCCGTTGCTGCGGCGGCGGTGGCGGAGCGCCGTTCACCGACATCCCCGGCACCACCCGGATTCCCGACATCCGCATCCATGACGCGCGCAGCATCGGCGCCGAAGTGGTGGCGGTGGCTTGCCCGAACTGCACCGCGATGCTGGAGGGCGTGGTCGGGCCTCGTCCCGAAGTGATGGAATTGGCTGAACTGGTCGCGCAGCGCCTGGGAGATTAAATGGAACACCGTCAGCAAACACCGCGCCGGGTCAACCCGCGCCGCCCTTATGTGATCGCCCCCAGCGGCTTGAAACGCATCGTGCTCGGCGCCGAGGACGGCCTGCGCGAGCTGCATCAGTCGCGCCATGCCGAGGCGAGCAAGCTGCCGCGCATCGCGGCGGCGGCGGCGATCGACAGCCATCTGCTGGTACTGGTCCACGCCGACCGCGGCATGCTCGACGAGCACGCGCGCCAGGCCATCGCCGCCGCCGCGCTGCTGGCCGGCGCCAGCACCGGGGTGGTGGTGGCCGCGCTGGGTGGCGCCACCGAGGATTTGGCCGCCTGCGGCGCCGACATCATCATCCGGCTGCCGCAGCTCGATGCCTCCAGCCACCGCCCCGAACTGGCGCTGGCGCTGGTGCAGGAACTGATCGCCCGCTACCGGCCGGCCCATATCTTCCTGCCCGACCGCGGCGCCGACGCCGACCTGGGGCGGCGCCTGGCCGCGCGCACCCGCCGCACCGTGGCCACCGATGTGGTGGAATTGAGCGCGGAGGGCGTCTGCCGCATCGTGCCGGGCGGGCAGTATGCGCGCTGCGCGTTGCCGCAGATCCTGCTGCTGGCGCGCCATGCCGCCGACGCCAGCCTGCCGTTCGTCGGCCTGGGCAGTCCGGCGGCGGTGCCCGAACCGGCGGCGCCGGCGCCGGCGGAGGCCGTGCGGGACCTGGGCATCGACGCCAGCGATCCAGGCCAGGTGGGGCTGGAGGAGGCGGACTTCATCCTCTCCGGTGGCAACGGCATGCGCGACATGGAGACCTTCGCCGCGCTGGCCGAGGCGCTCGGCGCGGCCACCGGCGCCTCGCGGGTGGCGGTCGACGACGGCCGCTTCGTGCGCGCCAAGCAGATCGGCGCCACCGGCAAGACGGTGCAGGCCAGCGTCTACCTGGCGCTGGGGATCTCCGGCGCGGTGCAGCATCTGCAGGGCATCAAGGATTGCCGCCACGTGATCGCGGTCAACCTGGACGACAGTGCGCCGATCACCCGGCGCGCCAACCTGACCCTGGTGGCGGACGCCCAGGCCCTGATGCGCGCCTTGCTGCAGCAGGTGCGGCAGGCACGCTCGCAGATTTCCATGGGGATGAACACATGACACTTAATCCGAAAATCGCCGTGCTGGTTTCGCCCGCGCGCCATCCGGTTAGCGGCCGGCCGCTGCGCAGCGTCAGCGACGCCGCCGCCTTCGAACTGGCCTGCAAGCTGGCGCCGGCCAGCCGCCTGACGGTGCTGTGCGCCGGCATGGCCAGCAAGGACAGCCTGCAGGACTACCTGGGCCTGGGCGCGTGCCAGATCGAGGTGCTGACCGTGTCGGAAGCGGCCGATGCGCTGCCGGCGCTGTTGGCCCGCCTGCGCGGCTACGACATCGTGCTGTGCGGCGCGCGTTCGGACGGCCAGTCGGCCTCCGGCCTGCTGCCTTACCTGCTGGCCGACGGCCTGCATATGCCGCTGGTGCAGGACGTGCTCGATGCCGGACTGGCGCAGGGCGTGCTGACCATCCGGCAGTTCCTGCCCAAGGGCCAGCGGCGCCGGCTGGAAGCGGACCTGCCGGCGGTGCTGGCGGTCCACGCGCGGGCGCCGCAGACGCGCCAGTATGCCTACGCGCGCGCCTGCGCGGGCCGGGTCAGTTATGTCGCCGCGGGCAACGGCCAAAGCGTGCAACCGTCGCCGTTATGGCGCTACGAGGCGGCCACCCGCCGTCCGCGCCCGCTCAAGGCGCAGGTGGCGCAGAGCGGCCATAGCCGCATGCTGGGCGCGATCGGCGGCGACGCCGGCGCGCGCGGCGGCCAGATCGTCACGCTGGGCAGCGTGGAGCAGAAGAGCCAACTGCTGCTCGATTACCTGCGCGAGCACCGGCTGGTCGATTTCTGAACCTTCGCCGGCGCCGGCTGGGTTACCATGGCCGCACCGTGTGAACTATGAGGATTCGTATGTCGCTGCCACCGGCTGCCGCCGTCCTGCATGTCGCTTTCCTGACGCTGGACCAGTATTCGATGATCGCCTTCGCCAACGCCGTCGAGGTGCTGCGCATGGCCAACCGCGTCAGCGGCCGGACCCTGTACCGCTGGTCGGTGGTCACGCTGGACGGGCGTCCGGCGCGGGCCAGCAACGGCCTGCCGGTAACGCCGACGCTGACCCTGGAGCAGGCCGGCCGGCCCGACCTGCTGCTGGTGTGCGGCGGCATCGACGTCCATCTGGCGGCCGATGCCGCGCTGAGCGCCGCGCTGTCGCGGCAGGCGCATCTCGGCGTGGACTTGGGGGCGCTGTGCACCGGCAGCTATGCGCTGGCGCGGGCCGGCCTGCTGAACGGCTACCGCTGCGCCATCCACTGGGAGAACATGGCGGCGCTGCGCGAGGAATTCAGCCGGGTGCAGTTCACCGACGGCGTGTTCGCCATCGACCGCGACCGCTGCACCTGTTCCGGCGGAACCGCTCCCATCGACATGCTGCTGCAGCTGACCGCCAGCCGCCACGGCGACGCGCTGGCGGCCGCGATTTCGGCCCAGTTCACCGTCCAGCACCGGCGCGACGCCGAACACCGCCAGCACGTGCCGGTGGCGGCGCGCCTTGGCTTCAGCCGCAAGGAGTTGTTCCGCGCCGCGCTGCTGATGGAAAGCCATATCGAGGAACCGCTGGCGATGGAGGACATCGCGCGCCAGGTCGGGCTCTCGCAGCGCCAGCTGCAGCGCATGTTCAAGCACTACATGAACTTCTCGCCGATCCAGTACTACCTGCAGCTGCGCCTGCGCCGCGCGCGCGAGCTGCTGATCCAGACCGGCATGTCGATCATGAGTATTACCGTGGCCTGCGGTTTCCAATCATCCGGGCAGTTCAGCAAGGCCTACCGGGAGCAGTTCGGCGACTCGCCCAGCGGCGAGCGGCGCGGCCGCCGGCCGGCTGCGGGTTAGCCGGATTGCGACCAAAATCGAGATGATTGCGCCCAGCTGTTTTTTGCGGCGCCAACCTGACGCAGACAGTCAACACAATGTCGTAATCGTGCCACTTGCGGCGCGGGACGGCGTGTAAGTTGTAGGCTGGGGTGCGAGGCGGGGTGCAGAATGATACCCGGTCCCGACAAGATCCAGACGATCGCAATTCGGCAAGGGAGAAGAAGATGAAAGTAGCACAGGTGGTGGGTACGCTGGCGGCAATGAGTCTGTTCGCCGGAGCGGCGGTGGCGGCATCGGCCGACGTGACGCGGCTGGGCCAGGATCTGACCGGGGTGGGGGCCGAAAAAGCCGGCAACAAGGATGGCAGCATCCCCGAATTCGGCGGCATGGACAAGCCGCAGGCCGGCTGGTCGGCCGGCAAGCTGCGCGAGGACTTCTGGAAGTACAAGGCGGAAAAGCCGCTGTTCGTGATCGATGCCGCCAATGTCGACAAATATGCGGACAAACTGACCCCCGGCCAGGTGCAGATGCTCAAGCAGGTCAAGGGCTACACCATGCCGGTCTACCCCACCCACCGCGAATGCGGCTATCCGGACGCCGTGATCGCCAACACCAAGGAGGGCGCCGGCAAGGCCAGCATCGCCAAGAACGGCTGGTCGCTGGAGTCGGCGGTGCTGCCCGGCGTGCCGTTCCCGCTGCCGCAGAAGGGCATCGAGGCGATGTGGAACTGGCTGATGCGCTACCAGGGCCTGGCCGCCGAATGGCCGGACGGTTACACGGTGGTGTCGCCGCGGCCGGGCACCACGGCGCCCATCGTCACCCGCTGGAACCAGCTGTCCTACTACCCGTGGGCCAAGTCCGGCAAGAACTCGCCGCAGGAAAACCAGGCGGTGCAGAATGGCTTCTACTACCTGTATTCCGAGCCGGCCGCGCTGGCCGGGCAGGGCACGGTGCAGCGCTACTACTTCAACAAGGACACCGACACCTTCTACTACTTCACCGGCCAGCGCCGCGTGCGCCGCCTGCCGGCCTACGCCTACGACGCGCCGCTGATCGGCTACGAGAACCAGTACCCGGCCGATATCTCCTTCGTTTTCTACGGTAACCCGGACCGCTTCGACTGGAAGATCGTCGGCAAGAAGGAAGTCTACGTGCCGTACAACGGCTTCGCCATGCAGCGCTTTAACACCAAGCTCGATGACGCCATGGGCCCTGGTTCGGTCAAGGCAGGCATGCGCCGCTACGAGCTGCATCGCGTCTGGGAGATCGAGGGCACGGTCAAGGCCGGGGTGCGCCATGCCACGCCGAAGAAAACCTTGTACCTCGACGAGGACACCTGGCTGGTGGCGGTCGGCGACGACTATGACGCCCAGGGCAAGATCTGGAAGGCCAAGGAAAACTACATCACCCCGCAATGGGAAATCGGCGCTTGCGCCTCGGCCGCCTCGGTCTACAACGATTTGATCAGCAGCCGCTACGTGCTGGATGAAACGGTGATCGGCACCGGCAAGGACCTCAAGTTCCATGCCCCCAATTCGAGCGATCCGCGCCTCAAGGATGCTTATTTCACCGGCGAGAACCTGGGCGCGATCAGCGATCGCTAACGCCCGGACCATATAGAAGAACGCGACGGCGGACCGGCCGCAAGGCCTGGTCGCGCCCAGCCATCGACCAATCGGGGAACTCATGAAAAAAACTAGCATCTGGCTGCTGGGCGCCATGTCCGGCGCCAGCGCCCTGGGCGCCGCTTCGGCCGCCACCATCGAAACCGGCATCGACGGCCTGACGGCCAGCTGGGTCTCGAACCTGACCACCGGCATCGGCATCCGCACCAAGTCGCCCAGCTGCGCGCTGACCGGCAGCGCGGCCGGTTGCGGCGCCAGCGCCAACACCGAGCTGTGGGCCAATGGCGACGACGGTAATCTGAACTATCGCAAGAACCAGGCATACACCGGTTACCTGAGCGGCACCAGTGAGCTGCTGCTGACGATGCCCAATGCCGGCTACAAGTTCCTGGTGCGCGGCACCGCCATGTACGACTTCCTGGCCGACCGCACCGAGCGCACCGAACTGACCGATGCGGTACGCAACCAGGCGGTCCACAGCGGCCAGCTGCTGGACCTGTGGCTGCAAAAGGACTTTGACGTTGGCGGGCAGCGCGCCCACGCACGCTTCGGTAACCAGGTGATCAACTGGGGCGAGAGCTATTTTGCCACCGGCGGCATCAACAACACCAACTCGGTCGACAACCAGAAGCTGCTGATCCCCGGCACCCAGTTGAAACAGGCCTTGCTGCCGGCGCCGATGCTGAGCGTGGCGAGCAGCCTTCCGGGCGGCTTTTCCACCGAGGCCTACTACCAGTTCGGCTGGAACGGCAACCGTTATCCGCCGGTCGGCACGTTCTGGTCGGCCTCCGACGTATTCGGGCGCGGCACCGTGCCGGCCGCCTTCAACTCCGGCAACTACAACGTGGCGGGTCCGGACGCGGCGCAGATCGCCGGCGCCGGCAGCAAAAACGCCGCCACCATGGCCGGCGTGAACGCCGGGCTGCTGAACGGCGACTACGCCGGCACGCCATGGAATTCGATCGGCTTCGTCTACGACACCGTCCGTCCCGGCAACCAGCCGCAATACGGTCTGCGGGTGGGCTACAAGCCGCAGGACCTGGACATGACCTTCGGTTTCTACTACGAGAACTACACCGACAAGGCGCCGGTGCTGTCCTACCTGGCCAACGGCATCTCGCGCTGGTCCTACCTGAAGAACCGCAGCCTGTACGGCGTTTCGACCAACTTCCAGATCGGCGACTGGGCGCTGGGCAGTGAGCTGTCTTACCGTCCGCGCGACGCGGTCGCGATGTCGGGCTGCTTCGCCGCCGGCGGTCCGGCCGACCTGAATACCAACTTCGTCTCCGGCGTCGATTGCCAGGCCTGGCGCGATACGAAGAAGTACCAGTTCGACATCAACGCCCAGCTGAACATGACCCGCACCAGCGCGCCGGTGGTCGACATGCTGGGCGCCGACCTGGGCGTGTTCACCGCCGAACTGACGTGGATCCGCTACCCCGGCATCAACAAGGACAGCCGCTACGCCAAGACCATCAACGGCCAAAGCACCTACCAGCTGGTGGCGGCGGCCTACGGCACCTGGCTCGATCGCAGTTCGCCGCTGGGTTATCCTATCGCCACCGGCAAGGGCACGGCCAATTCGGTGGGCCTGACGGTGGACTTCAACGTCACCTACGACGGCACGGTGATCCCTGGCTGGCAGGTCACGCCGGGCATCACGTTCTACGATGCGGTGAAGGGCAATACGCCGACCTTCTCGGCCAACTACCAGCAGGGAGCGCGGTCGGCCTACGCCTATCTGCTGTTCAACAAGAATCCGCAGGTGTGGCAGATGGGCCTGAGCTACGTGGCTTACTTCGGCGGCAACGCGCTGACGCAGCCGTACTCGGACCGCAACGCGCTCGGCGCCTTCCTGACCCGTAATTTCTAAGCAGTGCAGCATCCGTGAGGTATTGACGTGTTAAACAGATCGATTCACCGTCTTGAACACTGGCTGTTTTCCCACCGCGCGCTGGTGCTCGGTGCGCTCATCGCGCTGACCGCGGCCATGGCATTCTTTGCGCTGCAGCTGCGCATGGATGCCGGTTTCGAGAAGCAAATCCCGATCGGGCATGAATATGTGCGCACCTTCCAGAAGTACCGCGCCGACCTGTTCGGGGCCAACCGCCTGACGGTGGTGGTCAGGGCCCGCAAGGGCTCCATCTGGACCAAGGAGGGCCTGGGCCGCCTGTACAAGGTGACCCAGGAAGTGGCCTACCTGCCCAATATCGATCGCCTGGGCGTGCAGTCGCTGTGGACGCCCAACAGCTTCGTCAACGAGATCACGGAAGAAGGTTTCCGCTCGCAGCCCATCATCCCCGGCACGGTCACGCCGGAGATGCTGGACGCCGAAATGATCAAGCAGATCCAGCGTTCCACCTCGGAGGGTAACTTCATCGGTTCGCTGGTGTCGCGCGACCAGAGCGCGGCCATGATCACGGCCGAAATCGGCGAGACCGACAACGAAGGCAAGAAGATCGACTACATCCAGTACAACCACCTGCTGGAAGAGAAGCTGCGCAAGCAGTATGAGGACGGCGCCTTCGAGGTCCAGATCATCGGCTTCGCCAAGCAGATCGGCGACATCGCCGACGGCGCCAAGGCGGTGCTGGAGTTCTGTGCCATCGCGTTGCTGCTGACGGCGCTGGCGGTGTACTGGTATTGTCATTCGCTGCGCTTCACGCTGCTGCCGATCGCCTGTTCGCTGACATCGCTGGTATGGCAGTTCGGCACCCTGCGCCTGCTGGGCTACGGCCTCGATCCGCTGGGGGTGCTGGTGCCGTTCCTGGTGTTCGCCATCGGTGTCTCGCACGGGGTCCAGCAGATCAACTTCATCACCCGCGAGCTGGCCGACGGCAAATCCTCGTTCGACGCGGCGCGCCACAGTTTTACCGGCCTGCTGATCCCCGGTACGCTGGCGTTGGTGACGGCCTTCGTCTCCTTCGTCACGCTGCTGCTGATACCGATTCCGATGATACGCGAGCTGGCCATCACCGCTTCGCTGGGCGTGGCCTACAAGATCGTCACCAACCTGGTGATGCTGCCGCTGGCCGCGTCCTGCCTGAACTTCACCCGTGCCTATGCCGAAAAGACCATGGTCAAGCGCGAGCAGCGGGCCCGCTGGCTGCGCACTCTGGCCAAGGTGGCGCAGCCGCGCAACGCCATGCTGGTGCTGGGCGCCACCGCAGTGCTGTTCGCGCTGTCCGTGTGGCAGAGCCACGACCGCGTGGTCGGCACCTTGCAGCCGGGCGCGCCGGAACTGCGGCCGCAGGCGCGCTTCAACCTGGATGCGGTATCGATCGCCGCCAACTTCGACGTCGGCCTGGACTGGCTGTCGGTGGTGATCCAGGCGCCGCCCGAGTCGTGCGAGAGCCCGGCCGTGGGCACCTATGGCGACAAGCTGGAATATGCGCTCAAAGATTTGCCTGGCGTGGTGTCGATCGCTTCCTTCGCCGGCAACCTGCGCAGCTACAACGAGGGCTACAACGAGGGCAATCCGAAGATGAACGTGGTGCCCATCGATACCGGCAACTACGCCGGCCTGGCGACCGAGATCGGCCGCGTGCGCGGCTACCTGAACAAGGATTGCAGCATGACGGCGGTCCACCTCTACCTGTCGGACCATAAGGCCACCACCATCAACCGCGTGATCGCCGCCGTGAAAGCGTTCCGCGATACCCACCACGAACCGGGCATCGAGATCCAGCTGGCCGCCGGCAACGCAGGCGTGCTGGCCGCCATCAACGACGAAGTGGAGAAGAGCGAGCTGCCGATGATGCTGTACGTGTACGCCGCCATCGTGCTGCTGGTGTTCGTGGTCTACCGCGACCTGCGCGCGGTGGTGGCGTGCTGCCTGCCGCTGACCATCGGCACCTTCATCGGCTACTGGTTCATGAAGGCCAACGAGATCGGCCTGACTGTGGCCACGCTGCCGGTGATGGTGCTGGCCGTGGGCATAGGCGTGGACTATGCGTTCTACATCTACAACCGGCTGCAGGGACACCTGGCCGCCGGCGAGTCGATCGCGAAATCGATCGAACACGCGCTGACGGAAGTGGGCATGGCGACCATTTTCACGGCCATCACGCTGGCCATCGGGGTGGCGACGTGGAGCTTCTCGGCGCTCAAGTTCCAGGCCGACATGGGCAAGCTGCTGGCGTTCATGTTCATCGTGAACCTGGTGATGTCGATGACGGCGCTGCCGGCGATTGCCGTATTCTTGGAATGGCTGTTCCCGCGCCGCAAAGCGGTGCGGGCGCCGGGTGTGTTTAGTCACTAGGACCATCAGCATGAGACAGAATAAATTCGCATTGACGGCTGGCGCGGCGCTGGCGGGGTTGCTGGCATCGTTGGCCGGTGCCCAGGCCGATCCTGCGGCCCCCGCCGCCAAGCCCCGGCTGGCGGTGACGCCGGCCGAGCGCCTGCCGGCGGCCACCGGCGTCAAGATCCTGGCCGCGGCCCGCGCCGGCGCGCGCATCGTCGCCGTCGGCGACCATGGCGTGGTGCTGCTGTCGGACGACCAGGGCAAGAGCTACCGCCAGGCGGCGACGGTGCCGGTCAGCTCGACGCTGACGGCGGTCACCTTCGCCGATGCCCGCACCGGCTGGGCGGTGGGCCATTGGGGCGCCATCCTCAAGACCACCGACGGCGGCCAGACCTGGGTGCAGCAGCGCAGCGACTTCCAGGCCGACCAGCCGCTGTTCTCGGTGCATTTCAAGAATGCCGGCGAAGGCTGGGCGGTGGGTCTATGGTCGCTGATGCTGCACACCAGCGACGGCGGCGCCAGCTGGACCCAGGTGCCGCTGCCGCCGCCGCCCAACGCCAAGAAGGCCGACCGCAACCTGTACGCCATTTTCAGCGACGCCAAGGGCGGCTTGTTCATCACCTCGGAGCAGGGCAGGGTGTTGCGCTCCCTCGACGACGGCAAGAGCTGGACCTACGCCGAAACCGGCTACGGAGGCTCGTTCTGGAGCGGCGCGGCGCTGAAGGATGGTACTTTGCTGGTGGGGGGGCTGCGCGGCACCGTCTATCGCAGCGCCGACGGCGGCGACAGCTGGCAGGCCGCCAGGACCGGCTTGAAAAGCTCGGTCACCGCGATTGCGCAGCGTGCCGGCGGCGCGGTGCTGGCGGTGGGGCTGGACGGCATGACGCTGGAGAGTGCCGACGGCGGCCTCAGTTTCAGCGGCAGCCAGCGGGCGGACCGCGCGGCGTTGACCGCGGTGCTCGATGCCCCGGCCGGCGGCGCGGCCTTGTTGTTCTCGACCCACGGGCCGGTCGCGAAATAGGCGAAATAGGCGAAATAGCGACGGTTTACTAACAGGAGACGTGGCATGACCCCAAAGGCAGGTATCGCATCCTTCAACCCCACCGCCAGCGCGGCCGAGGCACCGGCTTCGGCAGCGCGGCCGGCCACGCTGCACCGCACGCTGGACTGGCGGGGCGCCTTCTGGGCCGCCAGCGGCGTGCCGGCCGGCGTGCTGCTGACCATAGGCGGCATCGCCGCCACCATCGGCCAGCCGGCGTGGATCGTATGGATCGTCTCCATCATGTTCGGCTTCCTGCAATCGTTCACCTACGCCGAAATCGCCGGCCTGTTCCCGCACAAGTCGGGCGGGGCCTCGGTGTACGGCGCCAGCGCCTGGGTGAGCTACAGCAAATTCATCGCACCGATCTCGGTCTGGTGCAACTGGCTGGCCTGGTCGCCGGTGCTGGCGCTGGGCACCGGGCTGGCGGCCGGCTACGTGATGCTCAGCCTTTTCCCGGCCGACGCCGCGATCCAGACCTGGCAGCTGACGATCGCCAACCTGGACTTCGTCCACGAGGGCCTGACGCTGCGCATCAACGCCGTCTTCGTCATCGCCGCCAGCCTGCTGTTGTTGACTTTCTTCCTGCAGCACCACGGCGCCGCGCGGGCTGCGCGCATGCAGAAGATCCTGGGCATCGCCTGCCTGCTGCCGCTGGTGATCGTCGGCCTGGTGCCGATGCTGACCGGCGACATGCCGTCCGATCACTTCTTTCCGCTGCTGCCCATGGTGCATGACGCGGCCGGCCATATCGGCTTCGGCACCTGGAACGCCGCCAGCGTGACGCTGCTGATGGGCGCCCTGTTCGCCGCCAACTGGTCCACCTTCGGCTTCGAGACGGCGGTCTGCTACACCCGCGAATTCAAGAATCCCGGCACCGACACCTTCAAGGCCATCCTCAGCTCCGGCGTGCTGTGCATCGTCATGTTCACCGTCGTGCCGTTGGCGTTCCAGGGCTCGCTGGGACTGGACGCGTTGCTCGACAAGAGCATCTACGACGGCACCGGCGTGGCGCTGGCCATGGCGCATATGGTCAAGGGCGGGGCGCTGGTCA
This sequence comes from Duganella sp. GW821-FHT07G03, assembly GCF_059418605.1. NCBI lineage: Bacteria > Pseudomonadati > Pseudomonadota > Betaproteobacteria > Burkholderiales > Oxalobacteraceae > Duganella > Duganella sp. GW821-FHT07G03. The sequence goes on along the minus strand of NZ_JBWKQE010000001.1, from coordinate 18,600 downwards.
CCAACCTGATCGTGGTGATGCTGCTGCTGTCGCTGCTGCTGATCGTGATGACGTCGATGATGGGCTCCTCGCGCACGTTGTACCAGGCTTCGGTGGATGGCTGGCTGCCGCGCTACCTGTCGCGCGTGAACCCGCACGGCTCGCCGACGGCGGCCATGTGGACCGACCTCGGTTTCAACCTGTTCCTGCTGATGTTGTCCGACTACTTCATGGTGCTGACGGTCTCCAATGTGTGCTACCTGCTGTTCAATTTCCTGAACCTGCAAGCGGGCTGGATCCACCGCATGGACCGCGGCAACTGGCCGCGCCCGTTCCGCTGCCCGACATGGCTGCTGGCGCTGGGCGGGGTGCTGGGCTTCGTCAACATGGCGCTGGTCGGCGCCGGGGCCGACGTATGGGGCGCCGGCACGCTGCGCAACGGCTTGATCGCCGCCGCCCTGATCGTGCCGGTGTTCGCGTTCCGTCACTACGTGCAGGACAAGGGCGTGTTCCCCCAGCATATGCGGGAGGATGCTGAACCGGTGGCGGGATCGGCGTCCTCGCGCCGGGCCGGCGTCCTGCCATACCTGGCGCTGCTGGCCTGCGCCGGCGTGATCTGGGCCAGCCACGCGCTGTCGCGTCCTCCACTCTGAAGGCCGGATCGCAGGATGTCGCAAAACGCGCCTATCTCGTCGTAAAAACACAAGTCTGGACGGCGCCGTTGGCCGAACATGAAGCCATAGACTTCCGCCCAGACTTTTACCGCCGAGAGACCAAGCAATGACCAAACCGACCCCCGACCTGCGCACCCTGCTGGCCCGCCGCCAACCCGGCTACAGCCTGGAAGCCCCGTTCTACACCGATCCGGCCGTGTTCGAGCAGGACATCGCGCTGATCTTCAAACGGCACTGGATCTACGCCGGCCCCGAGGCCTGCATCCCGGAGGACGGCGACTTCTTCACCATTGATATCGGCACCACCTCGGTGCTGCTGGTGCGCGACGGCGACATGAACATCAACGCCTTCCACAACGTCTGCCGCCATCGCGGCTCGCGCTTGTGCAATGAGCACAAGGGGGCGGTCGGCAACCTGGTCTGCCCCTACCACCAGTGGACCTACAACCTGCAGGGCACGCTGATGTTCGCCGAACATATGGGCGAGGCCTTCGACCGCAGTGGCCACAATCTGAAGCCGGTGCACCTGAAGAACGTGGCGGGGCTGCTGTTCATCTGCCTGGCCGACGAACCGCCGGCCGACATCGAACAGATGGCCGCCGCCATGACGCCCTACATCGCGCCGCACCGCGTGGCCGACTGCAAGGTGGCGACCCAGATCGACATCGTCGAGGACTGCAACTGGAAGCTGACGATGGAGAACAACCGCGAGTGCTACCACTGCCGCGCCAACCATCCGGAGCTGACCATTTCGCTGTTCGAGTACGGCTTTGGCTACGCGCCCACGCCGGAGACCTGCGACGGCATCGACGCCTACAACCGCATCCTGGCCGAGCGCCATGCGCAATGGGAGGCAATGGGCTTGCCATGCGCCGAGATCGACCGGCTGGACGATGCCGTCACCGGCTTCCGCACCCAGCGCCTGCCGCTGGACCGCGCCGGCCAGGCCCAGACCATGACCGGCAAGTCGGCCAGCGCCAGGCTGCTGGGCGAGTTCCGCCAGGCCGACCTGGGCGCGCTGTCGTTCTGGACCCAGCCCAACTCCTGGCATCATTTCATGGCCGACCACATCGTCACCTTCACGGTGCTGCCGATTTCGGCCGAGAAGACCCTGGTGCGCACCACCTGGCTGGTGCACAAGGACGCGGTGGAAGGCGTGGACTACAACCTGGCCGACCTGACCGCCGTCTGGAACGCCACCAACACCCAGGACCGCCAGCTGTGCGAGCAGTCGCAGAAGGGCATCCGCAGCGACGCCTACGAACCGGGACCGTACTCGCCCTACACCGAAGGGCTGGTCGACAAGTTCTGCAACTGGTATATCGGCCGCCTGTCGGCTCTGAGCTGGAGCGAGTGAGCCATGAACGACCAACTTACCGGCGCGCCGGCGCTGTGGAACGCCGACGGCGACGATACCCTGGTCTGCCGCGAAGTGCGGCAGGAGACCCACGACGTCAAGACCTTCGTGCTGGGCGCGCCCAAGCCGCGCCTGATCCGCTATTCGCCCGGCCAGTTCATCACACTGGAGCTGCAGATCGGCGGCCAGGCCGTGAACCGCTGCTACACGCTGTCGTCCAGCCCCACGCGGCCGGATACGGTTTCGATCACGGTCAAGCGGGTGCCGGGTGGGCCGGTATCGAACTGGCTGCACGATAACCTCAAGCCCGGCGACAGCCTGCGCGTACTGGGGCCGTCGGGCGCGTTCTCCTGCTTCCTGCACGCGATGCCGGCGCGGCAAAAGTATTTGTTCCTGTCGGCCGGCAGCGGCGTGACGCCGCTGATGTCGATGTCGCGCGCGATCCACGACCTGGCGCTGGATGCGGACGTGGTCTTCATGCACAGCGCGCGCACCCCGGACGACATCATCTTCGCCCGCGAGCTGGAACTGATGGCCTTCAACCGCGCCGGCTTCCGCCTCGGCGTGGTGTGCGAGCGGCGCGGCACGCAGCCGGCATGGGCCGGTTTCAACGGCTTCCTGAATGCCGGCGTGCTGGCCAACGCGGCGCCCGATTTCATGGAGCGCAAGGTCTACACCTGCGGCCCCGCGCCCTATATGGCGGCGGTGCGCAAGCTGTTGCAGGAAGCCGGCTACGACATGGCCAACTACCACGAGGAGAGTTTCGCCTTCGAGTCCTTGTCGGCCGAGGCGGAGGCGGGGCATGACGCCGAGGACGTGCCGGCCGGCGAGGCGCAATTCAGCGTCACCTTCAGCCGTACCGGCGACATGCTCGCCTGCGCCAGCGGCCAGACCATCCTGAGCGCGGCGCGCGCCGCCGGCCTGCGCATGCCGACCTCCTGCACCCAGGGCCTGTGCGGCACCTGCAAGACCAGGATGAGCTCCGGCCAGGTCGACATGAAGCACGCCGGCGGCATCCGCCAGCGCGAGATCGACCAGGGCTGGATCCTGCCATGCTGCAGCAAACCGCTGTCCGACGTGGTGCTGGAACGCTGATGCCGCATATGGATTGCTTCGTGTCGGATTCGTGCAAATGACGTAGCACCGCCATGATATTTTTTGTAGACGCGGCGGCGCATGCAGCGCCGCCGCGCCTTCAACAATAATTCATGGAGACTTCATCATGGCAGAAAATCGCGGCGTCGTTTACGTCGATCACGGCAGGGTCGAAGTACAGGCCATCCCTTTTCCAAAACTGGACAATCCGCGCGGCCGCAAGATCGAGCACGGCGTGATCCTGCGGGTGGTCACCACCAACATTTGCGGCTCCGACCAGCACATGGTGCGTGGCCGCACCACCGCGCCGTCCGGCCTGGTGCTCGGGCATGAAATCACCGGCGAGGTGATCGAGATCGGCAAGGACGTCGAAACGCTGAAGAAGGGCGACCTGGTGTCAGTGCCGTTCAACGTCGCCTGCGGCCGCTGCCGCACCTGCAAGGAACAGCATACGGGCGTTTGCCTGTCGGTCAATCCGGCCCGCGCCGGCGGTGCCTACGGCTATGTCGACATGGGCGGCTGGATCGGCGGCCAGGCCGAATACGTGATGGTGCCTTACGCCGACTTCAACCTGCTGCGCTTCCCCGACAAGGACGCGGCGATGCTGAAGATCGCCGACCTGACCTGCCTGTCCGATATCCTGCCGACCGGTTACCACGGCGCGGTGACGGCCGGCGTGGGGCCGGGCGCCACCGTGTATATCGCCGGTGCCGGCCCGGTGGGCCTGGCTTCGGCCGCGTCGGCGCGCCTGCTGGGCGCCGCTGTCGTCATCATCGGCGACATGAATCCGGCCCGCCTGGCGCATGCGCGTGCGATGGGCTTCGAAACGGTCGACCTGTCGCTGGACGCCACGCTGGCCGAGCAGATCGCCGCCATCCTGGGCGAGCCGGAAGTCGATTGCGCGGTCGATTGCGTGGGCTTCGAGGCGCGCGGTCATGGTCATGCCGGCTCGCTGGTGGAAGCGCCGGCCACGGTGCTCAATTCACTGATGGAAGTCACCCGCGCGGCCGGCAAGATAGGCATCCCGGGCCTGTATGTGACCGACGATCCGGGCGCGGTCGATCCGGCGGCCAAGCGCGGCAGCCTGTCGATCCGCCTGGGCCTGGGCTGGGCCAAGTCGCACAGCTTCCATACCGGCCAGACGCCGGTGATGAAGTACAACCGGCAGCTGATGCAGGCCATCCTGTGGGACCGCATCAACATCGCGGAAATCGTCGGGGTGCAGATGATCACGCTGGACCAGGCGCCGGAAAGCTACGCCGCCTTCGACGCCGGCGCGGCGAAGAAGTACGTCATCGATCCGCACCAGCTGCTGAAAGCCGCCTAACCCGTTTTCCGATCGGCCACGTAGTAGGGCGCGGCCGATCGCGCCAGCGGTGCGCGGCCGCGGATCGTGTCGGCAAGCTTCTCGGCCATCATGATGGTCGGCGCGTTCAGGTTGCCGGTGACGATTTCCGGCATGATGGAGGCGTCGATCACGCGCAGTCCTTCGACGCCGTGCACCCGTCCCTGGTGGTCCACCACGGCCATGGCGTGGTATCCCATCGCGTTCGAGCAGGACGGATGGAAGGCCGTCTCGCCATGCTCGCGCACGAAGGCATCCAGTTCGGCATCGGTACGCACCGAGGCGCCGGGCGAAATCTCGTTGCCGGTATAGGGCGCCAGGGCGCGTTGCTGCATGATCTCGCGCGTGATGCGGATGCCGGCGCGGAATTCGCGCCAGTCCTGCTCATGCGACATGTAGTTGAACAGGATGCTCGGGTGGTCGCGCGGATCGCTGCTGCGCAGCGCGATGCGTCCCCGGCTGGGTGAACGCATCGATCCCATGTGGGCCTGAAAGCTGTGCACCTTGATCGGATTGCTGCCGTTGTAGTTGATCGCCACCGGCAAAAAATGGTACTGGATGTTGGGCCAGGCGAAGCTGTCGTCGGTGCGGATGAAGCCACCGGCCTCGAACTGGTTGGTGGCGCCCACGCCGCTGCCGAACAGCAGCCACTCGGCGCCGATGGCCGGCTGGTTGTGCAGCCTGAGCGCCGGCGCCAGCGACACAGCCTGGCGACATTCGTATTGCTGGTAGATCTCCAGGTGGTCCTGCAGGTTGGCGCCAACGCCTGGCAGGTCCAGCACCACCGGCACGCCGACCCGGCGCAGCAGGTCCGCCGGCCCGACGCCGGAACGCTGCAGGATCTGCGGCGAGGCGATCGCGCCGGAGCACAGCAGCACCTCGCGGCGGGCATGCACGATCTGTTTGGTGGCGCCGTTGATGAAGGCCACGCCGCGCGCCCGCAGGCCGTCGAACAGGATGCGGTCGGTCAGCGCGTGGGTGATGACGGTCAGGTTGGGGCGGCCGCGGGCCTGGTCCAGGTAGCCGCGCGCGGTGCTGGCGCGCCGCCCGCGCGGGGTGACGGTGCGGTCCATCGGGCCGAAGCCTTCCTGCTGGTAGCCGTTCAGGTCCTCGGTGCGCGGATAGCCGGCCTGCACGCCGGCTTCCACCATGGCGTGATACAGCACATTGTTGCCGTTCTTGGGCGTGGCGACGCTGACCGGGCCATCGCCGCCGTGGTAGGCGTTGGCGCCGGTGTCGCGGGTTTCCGCCTTGCGGAAGTAGGGCAGGCAGTCCAGGTAGGACCAGCTCTCCAGGCCCTTGCGGGCGGCCCAGCCGTCGTAGTCCAGCGCGTTGCCGCGGATGTAGCACATGCCGTTGATCAGCGACGAGCCGCCCAGGCCCTTGCCACGCCCGCACTGCATGCGGCGGCCGTTCATGTGCGGTTCGGGATCGGTCTGGTAGGCCCAGTTGTAGCGCGTGCCCTGCAGCGGGAACGCCAGCGCGGCCGGCATCTGGGTGCGGAAGTCGAAGCGGTAGTCGGGACCGCCGGCTTCGAGCAGCAGCACGGTGATGTCGCTGTCCTCGGTCAGGCGGGTGGCCAGCACGTTGCCGGCCGAGCCGGCGCCGATGACGATGTAGTCGAATTCTTCCGGTTTGCTCATGTCAGAATACCGAGGTGTAGGAGCCCATCTCCACCTGCACCGACTTGACGCGGGTGTAGTGCTCCAGCGTCATCAGGCCGTTTTCGCGGCCCACGCCGGACTGCTTGTAGCCGCCCACCGGCATCTCCGCCGGCGACTCGCCCCAGGCGTTGATCCAGCAGATGCCCGCTTCCAGCCGGTGGATGATGCGGTGCGCGCGGCTCAGGTTTTCGGTCACCACGCCGGCCGCCAGGCCGTACACGGTGTCGTTGGCGCGGCGGATCGCCTCGTCCTCGCTGTCATAGCCCAGGATGGCCATCACCGGGCCGAAGATCTCTTCGCGGACGATGGTCATGTCGTCACGGCAGTCGGTGAAGACGGTGGGGGCGACGTAGGCGCCGTTGGCAAAGGGCTCCGCGCTCAGGCGCTCGCCGCCGGCGAGCAGGCGCGCGCCTTCGTTCTTGCCGGCCTCGATGTAGCGCAGCACGCTGTCCATGTGGGCGAAGCTGACCAGCGGGCCGAAGTTGGTCTGCGGGTCGAGCGGATCGCCGACGCGGATGCGGCGCACCCGCTCCAGCACTTTCTGTTCAAAGATCGCCTTCAGCGCGTTCGGTACGAACACGCGGGTGCCGTTGGTGCACACCTGGCCGGAGCTGTAGAAGTTGGCCATCATGGCGATGTCGGCGGCGCGATCCAGGTCGGCGTCGTCGCAGACGATCAGCGGCGATTTGCCGCCCAGTTCCATCGTCACTTCCTTCAGCGTGGAGCCGGAGGCGCTGGCCATCACCTGCTTGCCGGTCTCGGTGCCACCGGTGAACGATATCTTGGCGATGCCCGGATGCTCGGTCAGCCAGGCCCCCACTTCGCGCCCGCCGCCGGTCAGCACGTTGAACACGCCGTCCGGCAGGCCGGCTTCGGTGTAGATCTCGGCCAGCACCAGCGTGGTCAGGGGTGTCACCTCGCTGGGCTTGAACAGCATGGCGTTGCCGGCGGCCAGCGCCGGCGCCGACTTCCACAGCGCGATCTGGATCGGGTAGTTCCAGGCGCCGATGCCGGCCACCACGCCCAGCGGCTCGCGCCGGGTGTAGACGAATGAACTGTCGCGCAGCGGGATCTGCTGGCCCTCGATGGCCGGCACCAGGCCGGCGTAGTACTCCAGCACGTCGGCGCCGGTGACGATGTCGACGTAGCGCGTCTCGGACAGCGCCTTGCCGGTGTTATTGGACTCCATCTCGGCCAGTTCGTCGTTGCGGCTGCGCAGGATGTCGACCGCGCGGCGCAGGATGCGCGAGCGCTGCATGGCCGTCATCGCGGCCCACACCCGCTGGCCCGCCTGGGCGCTGGCGACGGCGGCGTCGACGTCGGCGCGCGAGGCGCGCTGCACCTGGGCCAGCACCGCGCCGTTGGCCGGATTGATTACGTCGAAGGTGGCGCCGCTGGTGGCGTCGACGCGGCGCCCTCCGATATACAGTTGCTGCAAGCCGTAGAGTGGCATGGTTTTCCTCATGGTGCGGTGTAGGCGATTCCCGTATGATCGCCGGGAGCGGCCGGCGTGGACGCGCTATTTGCGACCACAATTTGCCCAAATGCGTCCAAATCCGTGGTCCAAATCCGGGCGCTTGCGTTTTGTGCGGCCGCATGCGATTGTAGCGCCAGACTTCGCCACCGTCCCAGACCGCATGCCCGCGCCCGCCCATTTCTCCCATTTCGGCTTTCTGCCGCTGGACCAGTTCTCCATGATCGCCTTCACCAATGCGGTGGAAGTGCTGCGCATGGCGAACTACCTGGAACGCGCGCCGCTGTACCGCTGGTCGGTGCTCAGCGCCGGCGGCCAGGCGGTGGAGGCCAGCAACGGCCTGTCGCTGCCCGCCGCGCGGCCGGAGCTGGGCGGCTGGCCCGACATCGTGTTTGTCTGCGGCGGCGAACAGCTGCCGGACGCCCCGGACCAGCCGACGCTGGCGCTGTTGCGCGAGCTGGCCGCGCGCGGCGTGGCGCTGGGCAGCCTGTGCGCCGGGGCCGACGCGCTGGCCGCCGCCGGCCTGCTCGACGGCTATCGCTGCGCCAGCCATTGGGAGACGCTGCCGGCGTTGGCCGCGGCCTATCCGGCGGTGCGCTTCTCGTTCGACCTGTTCGTGATCGACCGTGACCGCTACAGCTGCGGCGGCGGCGTGGCGCCGCTGGACATGATGCTCGATATTATCTCGGACCGGATCGGCGCCGCCACCATCGCCGGCATCGCCGACCAGTTCATCCACGAGCATGTGCGCGGCCACAGCGAGCCGCAGCGCATGCCGCTGGCGCAGCGCCTGGCCGGCGCCGGCCCGGCGCTGCTGGAAGTGGTGCAGCTGATGGAGGCCAACCTGGAGGAACCGCTGGGGATGGCCGAGCTGGCGGGCCTGAGCGGGCGCTCGCCGCGCCAGCTGCAGCGCATGTTCCGCGAACAGCTCGATAGTTCGCCGGCGCAGTACTACCTGGGACTGCGGCTGGACAAGGGCCGCGAGCTGCTGCGCCAGTCCGGCCTGTCGCTGCCGGCCATCGCGGCGGCTTGCGGCTTCGGCTCGGTGGTGCATTTCAACCGCGTATACCGCGAACGTTTTGGCGCCGCGCCGGCCGCCGCGCGCCAGCCACGGCGCGCTTGAGGAAACCCGTCAGCGCAATGGTCAACGCAAAACCACAGTGCGCTGGCCGTTCAGGAACACGCGCCGCTCCACCTGCAGCTTGAGCGCGCGCGACAGCGCCAGGCATTCCATGTCGCGGCCGGTGGCCAGCAGGTGCTCCGGCTCGTAGCTGTGGTCGACCCGTTCCACCACCTGTTCGATGATCGGGCCTTCGTCGAGGTCCGTGGTCACGTAGTGGGCGGTGGCGCCGATCAGCTTCACGCCACGGCTGTAGGCCTGGTGGTAGGGGCGCGCGCCCTTGAAACCGGGCAGGAAGGAGTGGTGGATGTTGATGGCGCGCCCGGACAGGCTGGCGCTCAGCTCTTCGGACAGGATCTGCATGTAGCGCGCCAACACCACCAGGTCGATCCGGTAGTCGCCGATCAACGCCAGCAGCGCGGCCTCCTGCGCGCGCTTGGTGTCGGGCGTGAGCGGCAGGTGGTGGAAGGGGATGCCGTGCGCGGTGGCGATGGACTCATGGTCCGGGTGGTTGGACACCACGGCGGCGATGTCGATTTTCAGCTCGCCGATGCGCCAGCGGTAAACCAGGTCGTTGAGGCAGTGATCCAGCTTGGAGACCATGATCAGCACCCGCTGGCGGGTGGCCGCCAGGTCGATCGACCATTGCATGCCGAAGCGCTCGGCGATGGCGCGGAAGTCGGCGCGCAGCGCGTCGACCGGCAGCGCCGCGCCGGCGGCCGGGTGGAACACGCAGCGTGCAAAGAAGCGCTGTTCGATCTTGTCGTCGAAGACGGCGATTTCGTCGATGTAGCAGCCGCGCGCCTCGAGGAAACTGGTGACGGCGGCGACCTGGCCCGCCGCGCTGGCGCAAGACAGGGTCAGGATGCAGGTGGATTCGGGCGTGGGCAATGTCATGGCTGGTTCTCTGAACAGGGGTGGAATGGTGCGTAGGACAGTGCGGCCATTACACCTCAGGCGCGCGGCGCCGGCCATGACAGGATCGTCATCGAACAAGCTGAATGCGACAGATGCGCGGCCTGGCATGGCGGCGCCGGGCCAGTTCGTGTCGGATTCGTGCACAGGCGGGCAAGCGGGCCGCCGTACAATTGAACGGCGGCGGTAGCGGTGTCGAAGACGCTCGCCCGCGCGCAACGTGAAAGGATGAGACGTGGATGATATGACCGCCGCCGAGCAGGACGGCTTGTTGGATTTATTTGCGCAGCGGGGTTGGGACTGCGAAGTGGTCGAGCACGAGGCCGTGTTCACCATCGAGGAAGCGCTGGCCAAGGTGCCGCCGCTCGACGGCATGAAGACCAAGAACGTCTTCATGCGCGATGCCAAGGGCTCGCGCCACCTGCTGGCGATCGTGCCGCATGACCGGCGCGTCGACATGGCGGAGCTGGCGCGCCAGCTGCCGGCCACCAAGTTGAGCATGGGATCGCCCGAGCGCCTGCTGCGCCACCTGGGCGTGACGCCGGGCGCGGTCAGCATCTTCGCCGTCATCAACGACCGTGAAAACCTGGTCGAACTGATCGTCGACGAGGCGATCTGGAACGCCGACAAGATACAGGCGCACCCGCTGCGCAATACCGCGACCGTGGTCATCGGCCATGCCGGGCTGGCCGCCTTTCTGGACCATACCGGTCATGTGCCGCACGTGATGCGGGTGCCGTAATAACAGGCCGGCCGACGGTGCGCGCCTAGCGGCGGCGCGCCAGCGTCAGGCCGTCGCCCAGCGGCAGCAGCGACAGGTCGACGCGTTCGTCGTGATGCAGCTTGATGTTCAGCGCTTGCAGCGCGGCGGTATCGTCGGTGTCGGCACGTTCGGCGACGCGGCCGCTCCACAACGTGTTGTCGATCACGATCAAGCCGCCGGGCCGCACCAGCTGCAAACAGCGCTCGTAGTAGCCGTCGTAATTGACCTTGTCCGCGTCGATGAAGGCGAAGTCGTACTGGCCTGCCTCGCCTGCCGCCAGGCGCGCATCCAGCGTGGCCAGCGCGGGGCCCAGCTGCAAATCGATTTTATCGGCGATGCCGGCCTGCGCCCAGAACGGCTTGCCGATGCGGGTGTACTCGTCGCTGATGTCGCAGGCCAGGATGCGGCCGTCGGACGGCAGCGCCAGCGCCACCGACAGCGCGCTGTAGCCGGTGAACACGCCGATCTCGATGGTGTTGCGGGCGCCGGTCAGCTTGACCAGCATCGCCATGAATTGCCCCTGCTCGGGCGCGATCTGCATGGCGGCGCGTTCGTGGCTGCGGGTGGCGTCACGCAGGGCGGTCTGCGCCGGATGCTCGCGCAGCGAATGCGCCAGCACATAATCGTACAGCGGGTCGGTGAGGTTGAGCGTGCGGTTGGACATGCGGCATCTCCTTGGTTGGAAGCCGCCAGTGTAGCAGTGTCACCGCCGGCTCGCAGGTCAGGTCGTCGATTCCTGCTGAGACATGGTCACATCGTTGCTGGCGGCGCGGCGCAGGTCGTTGCAGGCCTGGTCCAATGCCGCAGCCACGCCAGGCAGGCGGCGGGTGACTTCTTCCAGGTCGCCGGCGGCAGCCGCGGCCTCCATCTCGTGGCACAGCGTGTGCAGGTGGGTCGAGCTCAGATAACCTGCGCTGCCCTTGAGCGCGTGGATCGCCGCCGCCGCCGCATGGGCGTTGGCGGCCGTGACGGCGGCGCGCGCGTTCTCCAGCCGGCGCGGCGCTTCGTCGAGGAAGGCCTGGGTGATGCGCTGCATGTGCGAGTGCGACAGCCCGGCCAGCGGCATGATCTGCACCGTGGCCGGATCGATGCGCTTCTCGACCGCCGGCGCCACGCCGAACTGCTCGTCGAGCGACTGCGCGCGGATGGCGGACAGGCGCGCAGCGTCGGTCGGCCGCAGCGGCCGGCCACGGCTCAGGTGCTGGGCGATGGTCTTCTCGATCTGGTCGTACAGCAGGCGCTCGTCGACCGGCTTGCTGAGGAAGCCGTCCATGCCCACCGCCAGATAGCGCGCGCGGTCATGGTCGCTGGCGTTGGCGGTCAGCGCGATGATCGGGATGCCGGGATCGAGCACGCGATAGTCCTCGCTGCCGCCGCTGCGGATCAGGCGCGCGGCTTGTTCGCCGTCCATCATCGGCATGCGGCCGTCCATCAGCACCAGGTCGTAGGCGGCGGTGCTGAGCGCGTGCAGCGCTTGCAAACCGTTTTCCACCACGCGGATGTCGTGGCCCATATTCTCCAGCAGCGTGCTGACGATGATCTGGTTGGTGCGCACGTCCTCGGCGCACAGTACGCGCAGGCGGTAGGCGTGGTGCTCCTTGCGCGGCAGGCTGGAAGGATCGATGGCCGGCGCCGCGCCCACCGCCAGCGGCAGCGTGAAGCTGAACGTGGAACCGACGCCGACCCGGCTTTCGGCGGCGATCGAGCCGCCCATCAGTTCAACCAGCTCCTTGCAGATCGCCAGGCCAAGGCCGGTGCCGCCGTAGCGGCGCGTGGTCGAGTGGTCGGCCTGTTCGAACTTCTGGAACAGGCGTGGCAGCGTCTCGGCAGGGATGCCGGGGCCGGTGTCGGCGATGTCGAAGCTGACGCTGGTGCGGCCGTCGACGGTCAGCGTGGACGAGGCGTCCAGCCGCACTTCGCCGCGGTCGGTGAATTTGATGGCGTTGCCCAGCAGGTTAAGCAGGATCTGGCGCAGACGGGTCGGATCGCCGCGCACGTAGCGCGGCAGGTCCAGCGCCAGGTCGCAGCGCAGCAGCAGACTCTTGGCGTCGGCCTGGCCTTGCAGGATGCCGATGGCGTCGTCGACCAGCGCGATCAGGTCGAAGTCCACCGTTTCGATTGACAGGCGGCCGGCGTCGATCTTGGAGAAATCGAGAATGTCGTTGAGGATGGCCAGCAGCGATTCGCTGTTCTGCAAGCCGATGCGCAGGTATTCCTCGGTGCGGCCGCGCACCGACTGGTCGCGCATGGCGAACTTGATCATGCCGATCACGCCGGCCAGCGGCGTGCGGATATCGTGGCTCATCGCCGACAGGAAGTCGATGCGGTGGCGGCTCACCACTTCCGCATGTTCCTTGGCCTCGGTCAGCTGGGCGGTGCGCTCCTGCACGCGCTGCTCCAGCGTGTTGCGCAGCAGGCGGATCTGGTCGGCCAACGCGAACGCCAGCAGCACGCCGTCCAGCGTTCCGCCCAGCAGCGTGAACAGCTGGGCGTTGGTGATCATGGCCGGGATCAGTCCCAGGTTGGCCGGCAGGATGAACAGCCCCGGCACCATCAGCGCGACGAAGCCGAGTACGAAGAAGCGCGCCGGGTAGTAACCGCGCCGCCACACCACGATGCCGCTGGTGAGCGCCATCGTCATCCAGATCGTGATGACGATGGTGGCGATGGTGTGGGCGTAGCTCAGGTAGAAGAAGCAGCTCGGCAGCGTCACCAGCGGCAGCACGATGTTGACGCGGCTGAGCCGGTACAGCAGCGGCGAATTTTCTTTCAGCCGCAGGAAGTTGGTGTAGAACATGGTGCTCAGCACCGGCAACAGGAAGAAGGGCACGTAGTGCCACTGCAGGTTGTGCCAGTCGAACAGGTCGGCCGTCATGTGGAAGGTCATGCCCCAGGCGATGGCGTAGCACAGCACGTACAGCGAGTAGTACAGCGACGAGTTGTCGCGGGTGATCGAATAGATGAAGAAATTGAACACCGTCAACGCCAGCAGCGCACCGATGGAGCCGATGATGAGCACGTTCTCGCGCGCCACCAGCTGCTGGTAGGTGGTGCGCGGCAGCACCGACATCACCGGCGTGCGGGCGTAGTAGGGGCTGGCGAAACGTATCAAGACTTGGTAGCGCTGGCCGGGCTGCAGGTCGACGTCTTTGCCGTAGTGCAGCAGGTAGGAATGCGGCTGGCGGTAGCCGGTCAGCATCTGGCGCGCGCTGCCGTCGGGGCCGAACACCTGGATGTCGACGACGTCGATCAGCGTGTCGTTGGGATCGATGACCCAGGCCGGCTGATGGCTGTCGTTGCGCAGCTCGGCATAGAGCCAGTAGCCGCCGCCCAACAGGTTGACCTTGGGCGCGGGATTGAGCCCGGCCAGCAGCTTGGGCAGGCCAGCAGCATCAACCGGGAAGGGCTGGCCTTCGTCCAGGTATAGCTTGCCTGTCGTCATCAAATCGATACTTGCGGTATTGACGCTGATCGCAGCCGGCGGACGCTCCGCAGCCGTGGCTGCGGTAGGGCTCAACGCCAGTTGCCACCATGCCAGCATCGCCAGCAGCACGAGCAACGTGCCACGTGGTAGACGGTAAGACATCTTGCAAGCTGTACTCATTAGTGTTCCGAAGGCCGCAGGTCTCAATAAGTTGGATTTTTTCCATTTTAAACGAGAACTTATTGTTTTATTCAAAAATTGACCTGTGGCATGGACCGATGCTTGGCGCATGCCGGCCGAGGCAGGTAAGATGGCGCCTTTGCACCACAGGAACGCGACCGTGCTTATCTCTCCAGAACAATTCATCGGCTTTCTCAGCGCCGCCTTGCTGATCACGATTTCGCCGGGCCCGGATAATTTGATGGTGCTCAGCGTCGGCATGTCGCGCGGACGGCGCCAGGGCATGGTGTTCGGCCTGGGCTGCGCGCTGGGCTGCCTGAGCCACACTTTGTTGGCGACCTTGGGCGTGAGCGCCTTGATCAAGGCTTCGCCGATGGCGTTTGGCGCGCTCAAGCTGCTGGGTGGCGGCTATCTGATCTGGCTGGGCATCGGTGCGTTGCGCAGTCGCGGCGGCGCCCGTGTCGAGGGCGGTGGGGTGCCGGACGAGAGTCTGGGCAAGTTGTTTGGCAAGGGGTTGTTCGCCAATGCGGTCAATCCGAAGGTGGTGCTGTTCTTCCTGTCTTTCCTGCCGCAGTTTGTGGTGGCCGAGCGGGGCGACGTCAGCTGGCAGACCGCTCAGTTGGGCTTGCTGTTCACGGCGCAGGGAGTGGTGCTGTTCGGCTTGCTGGGATATTTCTCCGGTGCGGTGGGCGCGTGGATCAACCGCCATCCGGGCGCGGGCATGTGGATGGACCGCGTGGCCGGTGCGATTTTCGTCGGCCTGGGGCTGAAACTGATAATTTCTCGTTAAAAGAGCAAATAAAGACTGTTCGAGGCGCCGATGTCATCAAGGCGTAATGTTGCGCTGCAATACTGGCTTTGCTCTTTCAAGTCTCTCCCGATTTGAAAACTTTTGACCCGCGCCTCTTTGTGCTGCGGGCTTTTTTTTTGTTCGTCGTGCAATTGCCTTCGTGCTGGCTACCAAGCCAGAGGCATTCAAGTAAGTTTTCAGTTGCCTGACGGGGGACGACTGGATGGATTCCATCACTAACTCATAGAAATAAATCATGAGTACTGATTTGAATTAGCGAAAAATCTAGTGCCCCCGAAGACTTTTTGGATGCCCTTGATGCCGTACGCCGCGATGAACACCGCTAGCGTCCAGAAGCGGACTTTGTGATAATTCGTGATTTTTTTGTCAATGAAAAATGCTATTCTGGCCCGTGCGCTCAAATTTGCGTAAAACGGGGCATTAATAGAGTTTAGACGTTGGGAAGAGGCAATATGAAATCACTTTTCTGTAAAACATTAGGATTCAATATTCTGGCTTTGGCGCTGATAACGTCCACGGCATCTGTTGCAGCGCCCACGAATGCCATGCCTTTCGGGTTGGAAATAGGCGTCGCCACCTGTGATGCAGCGCGGACAAAGCTAGGACGCGTTGAAGAGGCAAAGCTCGATGGAACTGATGTCTTGCTAACCGCTGCAGTCCCTTCCGCCTTGTATGACGGCGCAAGCAAAGCTGTTGTGAGATGCCGTGACGGCAAAGTGATTGCAGTTCAAATTGAGGCATCTAAAGGTGGAATGGGCAACGACGGTGCTCGTGAAGTCTATTCCAATCTCAGCAAAAAATACAAGCTCGTCGCAGGCGGAGCCATGCCACAGCTCGGTGATGGATACGCACGTTTTGCTGCGGGGAATTCAATCATTGAACAAGAGTCGCCCCACCTAAGTTTTGTGTTCACTTTGACCTACTTCGAAAAAACTTTTTACGACAATATCGTAGCAGCCAACAAAAAGAAGGACAAAAAGGCTCGCGAGAATAAAGAGTCGTCGCTTTGATTGTCTTTCCATTTCTCATCGTTTTTAGTGCGCGTCAGATGTGCGTCCGAGTTTGAAACACGTTCGTTTGCTACCGGAGAAGGATGCCGGGTACAAGTAAGTTGAGGCAGCTGTTGGCGCCGCACAAGATGCCGGGGTGGACGTTGGACTGGTCGGAAGCACGCGAAGCGAGTAGGCGTGGCAATTTCTTATCGAGGCGGTAGAGGCGGACGATCTAAAGTGGCCCGTCAGGCATCACCGAATCTGTCGACGTTCAACGCATCGCCTCCCGCCTCATCGCGGTAGACCTGATCCGGCGTCTGATAATTCAGCGATTTAGTATTGCGCCAAGCCCACAGCAGGGGGGGGGGGCGGCCGGCCTGCTGGCCGCCCCTAAGCCGATTGAAATGGCAAGCTCGTCGCTTTTATGCCTTGCGGCGCGCCATGAAGCCGAGCAAGCCCAGGCCTGCCAGCATCATCGCGTACGTCTCTGGTTCCGGAACGGCATTGATCATCACGTTGTCCATCACGAAATAGTTGGGGGCAATGCTGATCACAACGACTTTGTCGACCAGGCCGCTGTAACCGCTCGACAGGAAGGCCGGGCGTTTCGACGTGACGGCCGTGGCGGACGAAGCGACCAACGAACCGTGCAGGTACATGTCGAAACGCACGTTGCTAATGGATAGGCCCGCGAAATCGGCGCCCTGGAAGGTGAACGCCGACGCCGACGAGAAGGCATTGTTGTTACCCTGGTCATACAAACGCGTCGGGCCAGACACGGGGTTGTAGAGGGGGTCATAAGAGTCGTAGTGCGTCCAGCCGCTCCAGTCGAGGCCGCCGTAGGTGGCGGGCATCTCAGCCGAGCCGGTCAGATCGTCAAAATTGAGAACGGTGGCCGAAGCCGAGGTGGCGCCTGCCGCCAGACTAGCGGCGAGGGCAATCGAAGTCAGAATGCGTTTCATGTCAATCCTTATATTGTGTACGATTCTAATACCAAAGTTTAAATACTTAAACAAAAAACAATAGTCATTATAACCATTTTCTGACTGGATTGTATATTTGCTATTAAATAAGCTGATTGGCCCAGGGGGGAGATCAAGAGCAAGGAACGCGTCTACGCCTCCCTGTTCACGCGAAATGGGGTCAGTTCCGGCAACCTGCCAAATGGCACGTTGCCGGAACTGACCCTTGAACCTTTGGTGGCGGTGCTGGGACCAATTGCGATTCCTTTTGTGCTGGCCGCAAAGCCGGATGCATTCAAGCAAGCTTGAATATATAAAACCAACTGCCGAATCAATATCCTGAATCTGTAGGGTTCAGCGGTATCACTGGCGAACAATCATAAATAGTCAGATTACTCAATAACTATGCACAACCTCTTTGATTCGTTTTTGCAGCCAGAACAGCTCCCAGACGCGTACGAGCCCGATACCGATGTTATCTCAACCCGTAAGGCATGCGACATCCCTGTAATTGCTGAGATCTACAAGCGGACTGGAGGGGCTTTTGGGTTTCGCTTTATGGCTTGGGTCACGTGGCGCGATGCTGGAGATTGCATACGTAGCCATTCATGGCATGAAATTGCTACCAGCGAATCAATCTTCACCGACAGAATCGAGGAAGCACAGTTGACGGCGGACTCGTATGCCGCATCAACTGGATTAACACTAGCAGGGCATTGGCATAGTATTAGTTGAAGGGGAAAGTGGGGGGGGGGGGGGGGGGGGGGGGGGGGGGGGGGGGGGGGGGGGGGGGGGGGGGGT
>NZ_JBWKQE010000001.1:0-1035 GCF_059418605.1 Duganella sp. GW821-FHT07G03 | reverse complement strand
CCGGCAACGTGCCATTTGGCACGTTGCCGGAACTGACCCCGAAGCGCCGAAGCGCTGATCCCGAAGCGCGCTTATCTAGCAGGTACAAGCTGGTGATCTACCAGCTTGTAGTTCGTCCCGTCATAAACATCGCTGGTTAGCTGACCGTCATGTTTTCTAACACGCACGTTAAACAGGCGTGGCCCTGTTTCTGGAGTGCCACCACAATTTTTCGTGTGAAGTTCGCGTACTATAATTTCGAAATATGACGGCTCCTCGATTACATCGGCCACCCCGCATTCATCATTTAGCGTCGTGAGGTGGTATTTGTGTATGGCATCGATGGCAAGCTTGATCGCTTCATCTTTGCTCTTTATTTGGCCAGAAAACGCCAACGTCGATGCAAGAAACAGCAAGGCTGGCAAGCAGTGAATAGGTTTCATGGTATTGCCCAATGGTTACTTTTTAAGTAATGGCGTGATGTGTGCATGAATGATAGATTTTAATTTTCTTGCATAATCCGGATCGGTTGCGTATCCACGCCTGGCGATGGCCTCGGCGAATCTGTCTGGATCGCCTTGATACGCAAAAACAGTCGGGTATTTTCGTTGCAGCAGGGATGCATAATCATCGGCAGCTTCAGTGTAGTTGGCGTAGGCGCGAAATTCATCGATTTCACTGATCCGTTTCCCTGATAACTTGACCTCGTGCGTGGAGAAAGTTGTCGAGTGTCCAGTTGCGGATTTACCTTTTATCCCGAAGTATGCATTCCCCTTGACGGATCTACCCCAATTGCTTTCAAGGGCGGATTGGGCAAGTATTACCTCGGTTGGGATGCCCGTACGTGCTGAGATGATTCTTGCGTCACTGGTATGCAAGCCGACAAAATGGGCGACGTGAGCTGGCTGTTGTTTGGTCCGATGTTTGTGCGCATGCGTTTGAGCAAGCGCGTGTGCGTGTTTTGGCGGGGGTGTACTGTATTCTGTGTAAACGGGTTTTCGTTTAAGCCTGCGGCACCCGGTCTTCAAACTGGATGGCGAAGCGGTTCAGTGCAGC